>JAITQW010000037.1 GCA_031288715.1 Lactobacillales bacterium
AAAAAATAACAATGCATTTTATAGCTAAGTAGCTAAAAATGCATTGAATTAAATTTCTAAGAAAAATTAAGTTTGTTGAATACTGGCATTAATAGTCTTAATATAGCTATTCATTTATACCATATAAAAGGATATTTGCAAAAGCTCTTAAATCACATGTTGACCAGTGCTCACAATTCCCAGCAGATATTCTTGTCGCAAGGTCAACCACTTTATCACTGCACAACTTTCAGGGTTATCTGTCACTCTTTGTCTTGTTTTAAAACAAAATCATCGATAGAGAAAACAATATCTTCTTTCGGTTTTTCCTTCACTTCTTCAGAAGAGGTTGAAAATGAATTAGGTTCTCCATTCCTAAGCTCATTCAGATTCTCTTTTAAAATGTCTAACAAATGAGTAGCACTTGCTATTTTCTCTTTCACAAACTCCGTAGTTTCAGGAAATTGTTTAGAAAAATCATTCATTTTTTTCTTCGTACCCTTTTGCAATTCTTTTCGAACTTTTGGAGATAGCAAAGCAGAAGTAGCTAAAATTGCTGTTCCTCCAAGAATAGTACTAGTCAAAAATTTACTCTTCTTTCCCATAATCAAAAACTTCCTTTCATATACTATTTTTCGAATGGATCGCTTGAAGCTTTCTCCTTCTTTGTAAAGAATTTCAAAATTTGCTGACCTATCATCGTCATAGAAGCAATTTTTTTAGTAATTTTTGCGCTTGCGGTCACACTAGAAGCTAGTTTCCTACCTTGTGTATTTAATTCACTAACACTTTCACTTAAATCAGCAATTGCTGTAAATAACGGATCAATCGTTTCTAATTTTTCATTGACATCTTCTACCAAAGTATTCGTCTTTGTAAGTAAAATATCTACTTGATGAAATAATACATCCGCTTCTTGATTCACTCTGTTAATGACACGATTAACAGAATCCACCGTTTTTCCAATTTTTTGTAATAAAAAAATGAAAGACAACACTAATAACACAACTGCTCCTGCAATGATCAACAATGCAATTTCGCCACCTGTCATTTTTTCCTCCTCACAGACATCTTTGATTATAGTTACGATTTAATGAAATTATATCATTCTTTTATCAACTTATTTATTTTAAAGCTTAGAATACAAAGGGATGTCTTTCTTCTTTCGTCGAATAGCTACAAAGATAATTGCTAAAAATAAAAAGATAATAGATAATATTTGCGATATTCGAAAATCTCCAAAAATCATCAAACTGTCTGTACGCAGTCCTTCGATGAAAAACCGCCCCAATGAATACCAAGCAACATATTGCCAGAAAATCTCACCTTCTAAATAAATATTTTTCCGATGACGAAGACATAAAATCAAAAAAAAGCCTAAGAAATTCCAAACAGACTCATATAAAAACGTAGGTTGATAATATACTCCTTGAATCTCCATACCTTTAACGATAAATGTAGGAAGGTGAAGTGTTGAGCTTAAAAAATGTTGTGTTGTTTCTAAACCATAAGCTTCTTGATTCGTAAAATTTCCCCATCGACCAATTGCTTGCGCTAAAAGCACACTAGGAGATCCCACATCTAAAAATAAAAATATGGGCAGTTTTCGCTTTTTGCAGAAGATAAAGAGACAGATAATTCCTGTAATGAGTCCTCCATAAATGGCTAAACCACCATGCCAAACGGCAAAAATCTCACTTGGATGATCGCAATATTCAGAAAAATTAAATATTACATAATAGATACGTGCCCCAAGAATAGAAAGAGGCAAAGCATACAAAACAAAGTCAAAAATATTACTTGTAGACAAGCCTTCTCTTTTTGCCTCTAAACTTGCGATAGAGGTTCCTAAAATCATTCCAAAAATAATAAATATGGCATACCAATGAATCTCTAGTGGTCCTAAATTGAATGCAACAGATGAAATATTCAGCACAATTTTTCATTCTTTCTTAATATAAACTTAGTCTTCTGAATTTTCTAGAATTAAATTACTTAATCGCTGAGAAAACGTCTCAGTCGCATCAAATCCCATACTACGAGCACGAAAATTCATTGCTGCTGCCTCAATAATCGTTGATAAATTACGCCCTGTTTTTACGGGAATTTGAATTTGCGGAACATTCACATTCACAAGTGGTACTACAGTAGCTTCGCTTCCCAAACGATCGTAAGACTTCTCTTTTGACCATTGATCCAAATAAATGGTTAATTGAATTTGCATTGAACTACGTACTGCACTTGCACCAAATAGATGCATCACATCAATAATCCCAACACCTCGAATTTCTAACAGATGCTTTAAAATTTCTGGTGCCTCTCCTATGACCGTGAATTCATCTTTTTGATACACATCTACTCGATCGTCAGCAATTAGACGGTGCCCTAATTTGATCAATTCTAACCCTGTTTCAGATTTTCCGATTCCTGAATCTCCTTGAATCAAAACACCTAAACCATAAACATCCAATAATACTCCATGAATACTTATTCGTTCTGCTAAACGATCTGCTAAAAAACTTACAATCATACCAGATAGGCGAGACGTTTTTAAAGGTGAACGTAACAACGAAATTTTAGATTCTTTTGCAATTTGCACAAATTCTTCTGAACATTCTAAATCTCTAGAAATTACAATTGCAGGAGTATTTTCATGGAATATTTTTCTTAAAATTTTCAATTTATTCTTGGAATCCACTTGCTCCATAAAGATAATTTCCTTACGACCAAACATTTGAACTCTTTCAGAAGAGTAGTATTGGAAGTACCCTGTTAATTCCAAACCAGGTCGTGAAATGTTACTTGTTTTAATCTTTCTTCTTAATGAATTTTCATCACCGACCATTACTTCCAGATTTAATTTTTTCACTAAATCAGAAACTCTTACAAACCCACTCAATGAACTCAACTCCTCACTGGATGCGCGTATTAAGATTTGTTTTAAGAATGCCACCAATAAATTAAGTTTACTCCTACAAACCAAATTGGCGCAAAAAACAGGGCAATTCGCGTTTCATGAATGAACAACATAATTCCAATCACAAATAGTATAAAAATACAAACAAAGTAGTTACTAAACGGGTACCATGGCAGTTTAAATTCTAAATTTTTAGTATCCTTTACACTCTTTCGATATCTTATATGTGCCCAAACTAGCATAAACCAAATATACAAAAAACAAATGGTTGAAATGCTGGAAATGATTTCAAATACTTGACTTGGAATGAAAAAATTCAATAGAACAACGATAAAAACAACTGCACCAGAGAAAAAAATAGAATAATAAGGAACTTGTCTTTTATTAAGTTTCAAATGACGCCTTGATGCAATGCCATCTCCAGCCAGTGAGTGGGTCATTCGACTGGTACTATAAATCGCACTATTACAAGAAGAAGCTGCTGCAGTTAAAACCACAAAATTAATGACAGAAGCTGCCATTACAATTCCGAAATCTGAAAAAACTTCTACAAATGGGCTTTGACCGGAGTTAATATTTGTCCAAGGGTATACCGTCATAATGACAAACAAAGCTAAGACATAAAATAAAATAATTCGAGTTGGAATATTATTAATTGCATTGGGAATTACTTTTTTCGGATTTTTAGTTTCTCCAGAAATGAGACCTACCACTTCAATTCCAACAAATGAAAATGTGACTAATTGAAAGGACAGCAAGAACCCCTTGAGACCCTTTGGAAACATTCCACCATGAGTCCAAAGATTTGAAATTTGTGCTACATTTCCATCAATTCTGGCTTTAGAAACCAGCATGAACGCTCCAAAAAAAATCAAAGAAATGATTGCAATAATTTTAATAAGTGCAAACCAAAATTCTAACTCTCCAAAAATTTGCACTGCAGTTAAATTTAATCCTACCAAGAAAATCAACGAAATAAGTGGTGAAACCCAAACAGGAACGTTTGGCGCCCAGTGTTTTACATAAACACCTGTAGCAGTCAAATCCGTCATTGCTAAACAAATCCAACAAAACCAATAGGTCCAACCAAAAAAGAAGGCATGTTTTTTACCGAAGTAATCTTTAATAAAATCTAAAAAAGAATGATGCTCCAGGTTAGATAATAGCAGCTCCCCTAAAGCTCGCATCAACAAAAATGAAACAATCCCCACAATAATGTAGGCAATCAATATCGAAGGTCCAGCAAGTTGAATTGCTTTTCCTGATCCTAAAAATAGCCCTGTTCCAATAGCTCCTCCAAGCGAAATTAGCTGTACATGCCGATTTTTAAGACCTCTTTTTAATTCTTGTTGACTATCTTCTTCCATAAATATTTGAATCCTCTCATTTTTATAATTTGTAACCGACTAAACTATAGCTAAGTATAGAGCAAAATCATCAATAAATAAATGATTTTTACAAATAAAATTTGCCAAAACATAAGAAAGTAACAGGAGCTGACTTGTTTTAAATTTTAATCAAAAATTACTATATTTCATGCCCTTTAGTCCATAAATTTATAATTGTTTTGATTTTTGGATAAATTTAAATACTACCTCTCTTGCTCAAACATTCTTTTAACAAATTTACATAAGCAATTGCCGTTTTACTTAATCTGTGATAATCATTTATCACATAACCAATCTCAATTTGTTCTGTAGAATTTAGCGAACATGTAATAATGTTTTCTCCATTCAAATCAGTATTGATAATACCTGAGCTAATCGTATAACCGTCTAATCCTATCAATAAATTAAATAAAGTTGCTCTGTCGCTTACAATAATAGATTTCTGACTCATACAATCAGCTAATACTTCTTCCCAAAAATAAAAAGAATTAAAATGCCCTTGCTCATAACTTAATTTAGGATATTTTGCTAAATCATCAAAGGTCACAATTCCTTTTGCTGCAAGTGGGTGATTTTTATATAGAAATACATGTGGTTTTGCAACATGGAGTGGGATAAAAGATAAATGCTTCTCTCTCAAAACACCAGTTATCACTTGACGATTATAGTTACTCAAGTAAATAATTCCCAGCTCACTCTTCAAATTGGCAATATCAGCAAGTACTTCATAAGTGCGTAGTTCCTTTAAGGTGGCTTGATAACTCTTTGCGTCAAGTGCTTTTAGAAGTTTTACAAATGCCTCAACCACAAAAGCATAGTGTTGAGATGCAACACTAAAAATCTGTTTCGGTACATCATTTTCTTTATAGCGACGATTCATCAACTCCACTTGTTCCAACACTTGTCTAGCGTATGCCAAAAACTCTTCCCCTTCACGTGTTAACGTAATCCCTTTGTGACTACGATGGAAAAGGACAATATTCATTTCTTTTTCTAATTCTTTCATTGCATTCGACAAAGATGGCTGTGAAATATATAAATCTTTTGCTGCTTGTGTTATGGATACTGTTTCAGCGATTTTTGATAAATATTCTAGCTGTTGAATACGCATTGTTTTTCTTAACTTTCTTTTTTTTATATAATAGCTTACAACTATGGAACTTACAAATAGATAGATATTATCTTTGTGCATAATTTTTTAATACAATGTGTTTAATCGTTATTATATATGGTCTAGTGAATACTGTGAGTAATAGTTATTTTTATCATTCTCTATACTCGCTTATCCAAAGTAATAAAATCGTTAACAGACTCTTATTTAATAACTTTAAATATAAAAATAAGATTGGAGAGAAAATTATGTGTAGAACATCTATTATCGGTTTTCCACGAATTGGAAAAAAACGAGAATTAAAATTTGCAACGGAAAAATATTTTAAACAGGAAATTTCAACGAAAGAATTACAAGAGGTAGCAAGAAAAATTCGCCTTGAAAATTGGGAAATACAGAAAAAAAACAACATTTCATTCATTCCATCAAACGATTTTTCCTTTTATGATTCAATGTTAGACATGGCACAAACACTTAATATCATTCCAAAGCGTTATCAAGTACTTGAACTCTCTAAGCTCGATACATATTTTGCTATGGCTCGTGGATATCAAGGAACAAATGGAGATGCAAAAGCGTTACGGATGAAAAAATGGTTTAATACCAACTACCATTATCTTGTCCCAGAATTTGAGCCATCAACAAAGGTTATACTTAATGCAAAAAGTATTCTTGCAAAATATAACGAAGCAAAAGATGCTGGAATTAAGACCAAGTCTGTAATCATTGGTCCTTATACTTTTCTACAATTATCAGAGTTTAAAAAGTGTACTCTTGATGAATTTGTAAATCCAATCATTGAAGCATATAGCCAACTACTTGAACACTTCAATCAATGCAATGTTAACTGGGTACAATTTGATGAACCCTTCTTAATCCATGATACTGACGAAGCACAATTAGCATTATTTAATAAATTATATAAAAAAATTTTACTCCATAAAGGAAGCACAAACGTCCTTTTGCAAACGTATTTTGGAGATGTTCGCGATAGTTATCAGCATATCATTAATCACCATTTTGATGGTATCGGCCTTGACTTCGTGGAAGGAAAAGAAACGCTTAATCTCTTGAAAACCTATGATTTTCCAAAGGAAAAATTACTGTTTGCCGGTGTAGTCAATGGCAAAAACATTTGGCGTAATAGATATCAACAAACACTTGAAACCTTACATGCATTGCCAAACGTGTCCGATATTATTATTTCAACATCTTGCTCTTTACAGCATGTACCACTTACCATCAAAAACGAAACACAACTTGAAAATGAAGTATTACAGCAATTCGCTTTTGCTCAAGAAAAGCTTGAGGAGTTGGAAGAATTACGAATTGCCTATAGCGATAATAACTATTCGCTTGTCGAAGAAAACGAAAGATGTTTTCAGAATCGAAAGTTAAAAGCCAATCTTAGCGTGCAAAAGGAAGCTGAACAATTAACAGAGGCCGATTTTATTCGCCATCCTAAAGCATCAATTCGCCGTACAATTCAAAAAGATGCCTTGAAATTACCAATTTTACCAACAACTACGATTGGTTCATTTCCACAAACTTCAGATGTACGAAAAACACGTCAACACTATTTGAGAGGAGAGATCAATGAAGTAGAATACCAAGCTTATATTCATCAAAATACAGCAGAAATCATTCAATGGCAAGAAAAAATTGGCTTAGATGTCTTAGTGCATGGGGAGTTTGAGCGCAATGATATGGTTGAATTTTTCGGACAAACGCTTGATGGCTTTGTTTTTAGCCAATACGGATGGGTACAATCTTACGGAACACGCTGTGTGAAGCCTCCTATTATTTTCGGAGATGTAGAACGTAAAAATCCTATTACCGTTGAATTGGCAAAATTTGCACAGAGTCAAACCACAAAGTTTGTAAAGGGAATGTTAACGGGACCAGTTACTATTTTAAATTGGAGTTTTCCACGTGAAGATATTTCCATAAAGGACTCTACTATTCAACTTGCACTGGCTATTCAAAAAGAGGTACTTGATTTAGAAAAGGCCGGCATTCACATCATCCAAATTGATGAGGCCGCTTTACGTGAAAAGCTACCATTAAGAAAAGAAGACTGGTACAGCGAATATTTAGATTGGGTAATTCCTGCCTTTCGTTTAGTGCATAGCAAAGTACAAGCAAAGACACAGATTCATACACACATGTGCTATTCGGAGTTTTCCGATATTATTCAATCCATTGATGATATGGATGCAGATGTAATATCCTTTGAAGCTTCAAGAAGCGATTTATCCATCTTAGATGTGTTAAAAGAAAATAATTTTCAAACACAAGTTGGACCTGGTGTCTATGACATTCATTCTCCACGTGTACCAAGCAGTGAGGAAATTGAAGAGGTTATTAAAAGTATTCTTCAACACTTACCTATTCAACAAGTGTGGATTAACCCAGATTGTGGATTAAAAACACGTAGCATCCCAGAAGCTAAAGATAGCTTATTTAACATGATAAAAGCGCGTGATAATATAATTAAGAGGTGATAAAAAATGCTCATAAAAAGATACGTCTGCTTATACTTTGACAAGCATCGCTTGCTTCGTAAAAGTCTAGGCAGACGTACCTCTTAGTATCGGAATTTTCGCTATTATAGAAAAGCCATAATAGACTCTAAATAAATTGCTACAGCGCTTCCCTTCCACTTTCTCCTGTTCTAATTCGTACTACTTCTTCAATTGGCCAGACAAATATTTTTCCGTCTCCAACTTCTCCAGTACGAGTTTTTTCAATAATTAAATCAATTACTTGATCCACGTGATTATCTTCTACAACCATCTCTAATTTCACTTTTGTAAGTAAAGTGGTAATTATCTTTTGTCCTCGAAGATACTCATGAAAACCTTGTTGATTTCCAAATCCTAGAACTTGAGAAACCGTAACTCCATGGACAATTTCACTCTCACCAATCACTTTTTTCAACTCTTCTAATTTTTCTGTACGAATAATTGCTTCTACTTTCTTCATAGACTCTTCCTTTCAAATTAATCGACTATGTTAAAAAATTAGTTTTCTCTATCTGTTTTCTAGCTATCTAATCCCATAAATGTTGGATAAGCAGTTTCATCATGTTCTGTATCATCCATTCCAACAGCTTCTTCGTGCTCACTTACTCGGATGGACATAAACAACGAAATAGCTTTAATAATCATAAAACTAACTATAGCAGCATAGATTAATGTAAAGACGATCGACAATATTTGAGCAAAAAATAATTTAGTTTCTCCATAAAACAATCCTGCTCCACTTTCTAACGCAAGTTTAGGTGTAGTAAAAATTCCGGTCATGATTCCACCAAAAATTCCACCAATTCCGTGACAACCAAATGCATCTAGTGCATCATCCAAGCCTAATTTACCTTTTACAACAGAAATAAAAAAGTAACAAATAGGACTTACGAGTGCACCGATTAGAAGTGAACTTCCTAGCGAGACAAATCCTGCTCCTGGAGTAATTGCTACAAGACCAACGATGCCTCCCGTACATGCACCAATCACTGAAGGTTTTCCAATCAAACATTTTTCAACAAGCATCCATGATAACATTGCAGTTGCTGCAGCAGCATTCGTTGTTAAAAAAGCATGAATAGCTAAGCCATTCGCCGCAAGAGCTGATCCTGCATTAAATCCAGTCCAACCAAACCACAGTAGGCCAAAACCTAATACCACAAATGGGATATTATGTGGGCGATATTCCAAGTGTTCGTACTCTCTACGAGAACCTAAAACATAAGCAAGAACTAATCCAGAAATTCCAGAAGAAATATGCACTACATTCCCACCTGCAAAATCAATTGATCCAATCTGCGCTAAAAATCCACCGCCCCAGACCATATGTGCTAGAGGATAGTAAACAAGAATTGACCAAATCGCAATAAAAATGAAAATAGCAGAAAATTTCATCCGACCAACCACTGATCCTGTTAAAATAGCAGTTGTAATTAAAGCGAACATCATTTGGAAGATAGAAAACAATGCATCAGGAATTTCTAATCCATGCAATTTAGTTCCAGTCTCACTTACTTTTTGCATCAGAAAATGTCCAAATCCTCCAATAAAATGGCCATTTCCATCAAATGCTAAACTATAACCAACAACAAACCATAATACAGTTGCTAAGCCTAAAGTACAAATTACCATCATCATTGTGTTTAAAATATTTTTTCTTCTTTCTAAACCGCCATAAAAAAACGCTAAAGCTGGTGTCATTAAAAAAACTAAACTGGAACAAATTAAAATAAATGCAACGTTACCAGAATTCATAAAATCCTCCTTCATTTAAAAAAATTAAAAATCTGCGTGAATTTTTCCAGAAAAAAACAAGATAACTTGAAATAATATTTCATGTCATAAATTCTAACATAACAAAAAAGAATTGTGGTAATTTTTTTAATCAACCAACAATTCGATAAACAAATGTTCATGTTTACGCCTAAATTTCATGATATTCGGCATAAACTTCTGATTTTTTTAACCTTCTTATTTTCGCTACTTCACGAATGGCTTCTTTTGAACTCTCATCATTATCCTGCATCAATATTTCCACGTGTTCCTTAACTGAAAGATTCTCCCAAACAGTTTTCTCTTCTACTACACCCAAAAATCCAGAAACAATCAAACAAATTTCTCCCTTGAGTGGATTATCTTTCAATTCCTCTAAAATTTCTAAAATTGTTCCTCGTAAATATTCTTCATGGATTTTAGTTAATTCGCGACATAAAGCAATTTGGCGATTTCCATACACTTCTAGAATGGCTCCCAAAGTCTCTTTTACGCGATATGGAGATTCATAAAAAATTTGCGTTTCCTTTGCTTCCTTCATTTTCTCTAATATAAGTATTTGTTCTTTTTTTTCCTAGGCAAAAATCCATAAAAAAGAAATGGCTGTACATATATTCCTGAGGCAATAAGCGCTGTCATACCAGCAGTCGCTCCTGGAAGAGAAATCACTGGAATTCCTTTTTCAATACAAGCAACTACAAATTCATACCCAGGATCGCTAATTGAAGGCATACCAGCATCGCTAACCTGCGCAAGTTTTTCTCCACTTTCCAGTTTTGCTATTAATTGTGGAATACGCTCTTTAAAATTATGTTCATGCAAACTAATCTGTAACTTTTTAATTTTAAAATGGTTTAATAATTTTAACGTATTTCGAGTATCCTCACTTGCAATTGCATCTACTTCAGAAAGAATTCGCACTGCTCGCATTGTCATATCTTCCAAATTACCAATAGGTGTTGGCACCAAATAAAGAATTCCTTCATGCTCTTTTGAAAAACTTTTCTGTATTTTCAAAATAATTTTATTCCTCTCAATATGAATAACAAAAAATTATAATAAATTAGAACATCACAAAAAAATTAGAGCATGTTAGTGATCTAGGAGTTCAAAAATTCATTTCACTAGAGGTCTTGGGTAGGTTTTAAAAATTATCGATCTAACATTTCCAAACAAAGCAAGCATTCTTCATTGTCCAAGCAACTGCTTCCATAAAAAGCATTGCAAATATGGAAACCATCATTGTATAAAGACTCTAAGCATCCTTTTGCAACTGACTTTGATGATTTATTTTTGTTGGAAATCTCTTTATTCTCATATAGTTGCTTATAATCTAATAATTTTTCTTTCAATTTCTTATTTTCAAGAGAAATAAAGGCCTTTTCCATCATCATTTCTTGTAGTTGATGATTAACTTCATGAACTTCCGTCAATATCTGGTTAAGATTCTTTTCTAAACTAACCAATCGATCATGCCATACTTTATTATCCATAATTAGCTCTCTTTTTATTATTTTAGATTATGAATGTTTGCCTTGTTTTAATACTTGAACATCGTTAACATTGTATTCTTCGAGGTGCTCTTTGCCCTGTAATTGTATCCTTAAAGTGCGTGTTAAATAATTTACACCTTTCACTATACCTTCACCATCAGTTGTTGAAACACTTGTTCCCCAATCCGGTATTTCCTTACGAGCTTCCTTATAAGTTTCATTCTCGTATTTTAAACAGCACATCAATCGTTCGCAAAGTCCTGAAATTTGAACAGGGTTCAACGATAAATCTTGTTCTTTTGCCATTTTAATTGACACGGCAGTGAAGCTTCCTAAGAAAGTTGAGCAACATAGCATTCTTCCGCAAGAAGATATTCCTCCTAATAATCTTGCCTCATCGCGTGCTCCAATCTGACGCATCTCAATTCGTGATTCAAAATGAACAGATAATTCTCTTATTAATTTTCGAAAATCAATTCTATCCTCAGATACAAAATTTAAAATCAAACGTGAACGATCAAACATAAGTTCCGCATCTACAATCTTCATCTTTAAATGATGATAACGTACACTTTCCTTTGCTTTTTTTAAAATAAAATTTGCTTCTTTTTCTATATCCTTCGCTTTCTTGATTTCATGAAATGTTGGTTTTGCTATAATACTTCGAACCCGTTTTGAAAATTTTGTAGAATCAACTCTTTGATTCTCAATTACAACTTTTGCCATTCTCTTGCCTTGAGGAGAAGGAACTAATACATAATCATCATAAGAAAATTTTTTACCTTTGGGTAAAAAATAATGTATAGAAGCATTATTTTTGTAACGAACACCAATGATCTCCATTGCCTTTTCTCCCTCTATCTATAACTAACTTTGATATAAAAAATTTTAAGATGAGATAAACCTTAAGGCCAGTTGTTCACAAACGTTTTGAAAAGAAACATTGCTTTCAAATTTTCTTATGGCTACCATAATTTTTTCTAGGCCTTTCACATAAACAGATTCGTTTTTTTTTCTAAAATACTCAGCTCTCTTGTTTTGCCAAAAAACACGCAACATTTCTAACACAAGTTTTTGATTAATTCTCTCTTTCACTGATGGTACTAGCTTAGAATCAACATAAATAAATGCTATTGATTCTTTATCTCTTAGTAACTGTATCCAGTTTTGCACAAGTTTTCGATAATTTTGAAATTCTTCTTTTTGTAACAGACAAACAGCTTGTTTCATGTTGCTTCCTAAATTTGTCAAAAAATCAGCTTCTTCTTCTGTAATATCATATTTTAGTAACTGAATTTTTAATTCTATATCTTTTAAAGGACGAAAAAACAATGGCTGTACTCTTGAAACAATTGTTGGAAGTAATTTAGAAATCTCAGTTGTTTCAAGTACGATCGTAACATTTTCATTAGGTTCTTCCAAAAATTTTAGCAAGCTATTCTGAGAATTAGCATTCATCTTATCTGCTTCTTGAATAATAATCATTTTTTGACAAGATTCAAATCCAGAAAAACTTAATTCTTTTTTTAAAGAACGAATTTGTTCAACCTTAATAGTCTGAGAATCTGTTTTGATTGTAATCACATCCGGATAGATATCTTTTTCGATTCGTACACAAAAATTACATTTCAAACAGGGTAAATTTGATTCATCTGTTGACTCACAAAACTTTGCCTTAGCTAACCATTTTGCTAAAGCATGCTTTCCAACTCCTGCTTTGCCTACAAATAAATACGCATGAGTTAAATGTTGTCTTGAAATCATTCTTTCCAATACTGAAAAAACTTGTGGTTGTTTCATTCGGTATTCTTTTTCAAACACTTCTTTTCTCATCAGTCACACTTTCTTTAGAAATCCAAATAAAAATTTTTACCTTAGAGTTTGTTAACAATTTCTAGTGAAATGAATTTTTGAGTTGCAGATTCTTAATACTTTATTTCTGAAAACCATTCTGGAAAACGTTGAATAATAACATTCAAACCTTCTCGAACTACCGTTGCAAAAGTTTGACTTGCGTCAATGATAGCTACCCTTTCTGGATTATTATGAGCAATTTCTAAATATCCTTCTCGAACTTTTTTATGAAATGAAAGCTCAGTCAAATCGATACGATTTACTTCATCGACTCGATTTTGTTCAATTCGAGACAAACCTTCTTCTACTTCTACATCTAAATATAGAGTTAATTGAGGTTTGATACCATCCGTAGCAAACTCATTTAAACTTTCTATTGCTCTTATTCCAAGATCTCGCCCTACACCTTGGTAAGCAAGGGAACTATCAATAAAACGATCAATAATTACTACCTTATCATCTTTTAAGGCAGGCAAAACCTTCTTAACTAAATGTTCTCTACGACTTGCTATAAATAACAAGGCTTCCGTTTTATTATCCATCCCCTCATTCTTTGAAGAAAGAATCACTTCTCGAATTTCTTCAGCAATCGGAATTCCTCCAGGTTCTCGAGTTGTAATCACTGAAGTTTTAGCGCGTGCGCGAAGCAAGGGGACCATAGATTGCATTATCGAGGTTTTGCCTGCTCCCTCAGGTCCTTCAATTGTTATCAGTAAACCACTCATCATTTAAAATCCTTTCCATTTTAATCGGAAGGTTAACGGCTATATCTGCTAATCCTTATTCTAACGAAAAATTTTCATGTTCTCAACAAAATTTGAAAAATGGCCAAATTGTAATAACAAGTTAGCCACTTTTATTTAGCATTCGATTAGCAAAAGACTTGATATTTGACTCTTACTAACTTTTTATATTAAATTTCTAAATAGTTCCATGAACTTTTTAGATTATTTCCAAGGAGGAATTTAAATGACAAATAACCTACATAAAAAATTCAAAATAGTAACTTTTATAACAATTTCTCTATGCGGATTTTTATCAACTTTTGTATCTGCTTCTAGCAAAGTTGGTATACAAAGTCCATGTTACGAAAGTTTGCCAGAAACAAATTCACGTATAGAAGAAACTCAGACTCGTTTACTGATTGCCGCTGAAATTGAAGCAAAAGATCGAGAAATTGTTCAAGTCATACTAGAAATAAATCAAGCGGAAGCACAACTAAAAAGCTTCTATCAATCTTCTACAGATGAATCTAGAGACACTGAAATCAAGCAATTAATTGAAGATTTAGCAAAAATTAAAATTGAACTTACTCCTCTAGCTGCAGAACACAAAGTAAGAAAGGCAGCTATCAAACAAAAAACAGATGAATTGAAACAAATGGGTCAAACAATTATGTCTCTTCGCACTTCAATAAAAGTAGATGATCCAGAATTGAGTGCAAAAGCTGCCAAACTTAATGAATTTGTTGCAGAATCTGGACAAGCCGCTATTGCAGAAGAACTTCATCGTTTAAAAGAAGAAGCAGCTACAAATGAAGAACCATTTAAAGAGTTAAAAATAACAAAAAAAGCAAAAACAGATCGTCTTAAGCAATTAAGATCTGAGAAAGCTGAAACATTAGCTCAACTGCGCCGATTGAAAGCTGAAAAAACACAGAAAAGTGCCACATTTCGTCAACTCAAAGCACAGCGTGCAGAAAAATTGGCTCAACTTAGAAGATTAAGCAGCAGAAAATAAAAATCAAAAGAGGTTAATCAAACATATTAACCTCTTTTGATTTTTAGTAGTAATTTTTAGAGATAGTAAGGTAAACTGTGTAAGTAATATTACGCTTTTAAAGTTCACAGCTTCAGTTTAGTAATTACCACAACCTTACAATTGTTGCTCCATCTCCTCCAGCATTTCCTGGAGCAAATTCAAAATCTTTCACGCGAGAATCACTTCGAAGCATACTTGTAACTCCCTCGCGCAACACTCCTGTTCCTCTTCCATGAATAATCGTTACTTGCGAAAATCCAGAAAGTATCGCTTGATCCAGGTAACGATCCACAAGGATCAACGCTTCATCATACCTCTTTCCGCGCAAATCTAACTGATTTACTGCATGACTTCCAAATTCACTATGTAAAGTTCCCTTTGATCGTCGCAACACAGTAGCCTTTTTCGTCTTAGCCTTCTTTTTTTCCTTATCTTTTGGTGCAGGGACCAAACCATCTAAATTTACAGTCATCTTAATAATTCCAACTTGTACTACCCAATCTTTATCAGATACTTTCTTCGCCAAAACTCCTCGCTGCGAATAAGCGCTAACGATTACCTCGTCACCAACTTTAAAGCTTTTCTCCTTCTTAGCCTTTTGTAAAATCCTATTTCTTGAAAGCATCTCTTCTTGTTTCAAATTCTTAAACTTAGTCTTAGCATCAATCAATTCATGTTCTTTTACCAAAGAATGCTCAGCTCGTTTTTGCAATTCACGAATATCTTGTAAAATTAGTTCTGATTCTTTCTGCGCTCTATCAACAATCTCAGCTGCCTTTTTCTGTGCATTTTTAAACTCCGCTTCTTTTTGAGAAGAGAAACGTTGATATTCTTCTCGTAAATCAGCAATTAATCTCTCAGATTCTTGCAATTCTGAGGATAGCTTCTTATGTTTATCTACAGAAATTTTCCTTTGATTTTCTAAGTCAAGAAGCAGTTTGTCTAATTTTTGCGAATCTTCATCCATTAAACTACGAGTCGCTTCAATAATTTCAAAACTAAGTCCTAAACGTTTTGAAATTTCAAATGCATTAGAACGACCTGGTATTCCAATCAACAAGCGATATGTTGGACTTAATGTTTTTACATCAAACTCCATACTTGCATTCATCGTCTTTGATCGATGATAACCGTAAGCTTTCAACTCAGGATAATGCGTCGTTGCCAAAACACAGCTTCCTTTAACACTAACAGCATCCAAAATTGCTACAGCCAACGCTGCTCCTTCTTGCGGATCCGTCCCTGCTCCCAATTCATCAAACAGCACCAAACTTTTCTCATTTGTTACTTTTAAAATATCCACGATATGAGTCATATGACTAGAAAATGTTGATAAATTTTGCTCAATAGACTGCTCATCTCCAATATCTGCAAAAATTTCCGTGAAAATTCCAATAGCACTTCTTTCAGCTACAGGAATTGCTAACCCGCTTTGAGCCATTATCTGAAGTAGTCCCAAAGTCTTCAATGTGACTGTCTTACCACCTGTATTGGGTCCAGTAATCACCAACGTTTGATACTCTTTTCCAATAACTAAATCATTTGTTACTAATTTCTCTTGATTCAACAATGGATGGCGCGCCATGCGTAAATTAACCTGATTTTCTTCAGAAATTTCAGGAATAACTGCCTTTTGTTCCTTCGCTAAATAAGATTTTGCTTGAAGAAAGTCAAGATGTCCTAGAACATACGAATTCTGCAAAATATCTTGCACAAATGGGACAAGCAATGCTGATAGTTCCGATAAGATTCGCTCAATTTCTTGACGTTCTTCGATTTGATTCCTACGTAATTGATTGTTCAAATCCACAACTGGTTGTGGCTCGATATAAAGTGTTTGCCCTGTAGCTGATTGATCGTGTACCACACCAGCAACTGCATTTCGATGTTCCTGCTTAACTGGAAGCACAAAACGCTCGCTACGAATTGTGATTAAAGAATCACTCAAATACTTTGCTGAACTACCGCGAAGAAAACGAGTCAAAACAGTTCTTATTTTCTCCTCACTTCGACGAATATCACCACGAATTCGTTTCAATTCGCTTGACGCTTCATCCATTATCAAACCTTCCTCGGAAACACTCAAACGTAATTTCTGATTTATTTCTGATAACGCTGTTAACTTCCTATTCCATTCAAAAAGCCTCGGAAAGTCTAACTTTTCTGATTCTAAGTCTTCAATAAAACGGTTAACTTTACTTGTGGATCTCAATAATTTACTAACTTTGGCAAGTTCCAATGCATTTAAATTAGCACCCATTTTCAAACGCTTCATATGAGGAATCACACTCTCAAGTTTCAAAAGAGGAAAGCCTCCCCGTAAACGCAAAATATCCATGCTTTCCTTAGTTTCCTCTAAAGCCACGTGCACCCTTTTCAGATGAGAAAACGGGACAAGATTTTTTATCTCTTCAGATCCACTTGCAGTAACCGCATACTTCAATAATCGATTTTGAATTTCGTAAAACTCCAAAATATCTAAAATTCTTGAATTCATTTAAACCACCTTTAAATAAATAACCTACCTTAAAAATTAGAATTATAAATCTAATTTATAGGTAGATTTCTTTTTAAACAATCATTTGCCAGTTATTTTAAATACCCATAACTCTTGCAAGTTGTTAGAAAAAAATGGAATCCTCCCCATCATCGCTTTCACCAAAAAATTATCATATAAGCTTGATTGCAAAGAATTGATTGGAAAAGTGGTTAACAACTTTAACATCATAAAAGTAAGTAGAAATATTGATAAAAAACCACTGATTCCACTTAATACTTTAAATCTTCCTCGCATAAATGGTACAAAACGTAAGCCATACGCAAAAATCGCTACTATACGAAACACAAAATAACAAACTACATAAATCAAAACAAATGCTAATCCCGCATAAAAAAATTTATTTAAGTCCAGTGTTTGCTGCTCGGTAAAAAATTTCATCTTTGCTTCTGAATTAGCTGATGGGAAAGGAATAAACATCTCCAAGATAATCATTAACTTTCGATAATGCGCAACAGCAACAAAATATGAAAACGTGCATCCTCCAAGATAAAACAATTGCAACAAAAGACCACGGCGGTAACCCGAATAAAATCCCCATACAAATAATATTAATAAAACAATTAAAATCATCATTTCTCCATGCAAATAATTTAATAAATTAAAATTTAAACAATAAAATTATTCCGCGAAACTTCACTTTAAAATCAAACTTTATTTTTCTCTAAAATTCTATTTTTTGCCTCTTGATTTGCCTGTTCAATTTCTGCAGCACACTTTTTCCTTCACCTTAAGACTTTGTGCTTCGATCTCCTCCAATAAACAACGAGCTTTGTTTTCAGCACTATTCGCACGAATCAATTCTTTTTCCAAAATCTTCGTTGAATCTTCCAATGTCGAAAGTCGAGCATTCAATTTTTCTACTTTCTTTGTTAAGGTCAAATTTTCAGTTTGTTTTTTTAAGTAATCACTCATCACATTAATTGCCAACAAAATTGCTGCTGCCTCTGGAGTCGCATCTTTTAAAGTTTCTTTTAACATTCGATATTGTTCATCCACAATTTGTGTCACCATATCTAAATGCTCAGTCGTCTCTGTTCCAACTATCGTATACTGAATTCCATCTACAATCGCATTATATCTCACTTTTTGCGTCACGTATATCTCTCCTTCATTTTTATATGTGTCCACTTTCTTAAAATTTTTAGTATATGTCAATCTCATAAAAGTTGACACATACATCTTTTTTTACTTTTTCAATGTAACCTTATTAAATTTTACAATCAATTCTAGTCTATTTTTTAATCACTCACCTTTTTAACAAATCCAATTCTACTCGGTGGCCAAAACGTAAATTTAGTAACACCTTGAATATCATCTTCAGGAACCACACCTACTGAAGGATCTCTACCATCTTTTGAAACCAAACGATTGTCTCCCAGAAGAAGATAATGTTTCAACGGTACCTTAATCGTAAATTCAGACTCTTCATTTGCATTCATCGTAAAAGCAGCGGCCTTTTTTGCTACCTCCTGAAAAGCAGAACTATAAGAATACGTTGTCTTCAATTTATTCTTTTTCCATAATTTTTTATATTCATCTAAGTAAGACTCTGAATACTTCTTTCCATTAATAGTTAATTTATCCTTATAAAAGCTTACAGTATCCCCAGGTAAACCAATGACACGTTTAATGATTTTTTTATCCGATTCAATACTTACAATAATATTAAATCGATGAATCTTCGAAACTTTTGACATAATCATTCTTTGACCATCCGCAAGTGTAGGATCCATCGAATGTCCGTCCACAAGAACTGGGCTTAAAATAAAAAAACGAAAAATAAGTACAAATAGCGCAAATGCAAATAATGACCACCATTCTTTGAAAAATTTTTTCATTATTTTATCCTCTTTTCCTATGCTTTTTAATTTAATTTTAGCAAACGCATTCATTTCCTAAAAAATACTTTTTGAAGATATAGTTTGATTAATTTGGAAATCATATACAAATTTTTGCTTTAATCTTGCTATATCATAAGGTTAGAAAAAAGACTACGATGATTTTTAAGTGAATCAAATATATGCACAGTTTGCCACTTAAAAAACTAATTAATTTTTCAAACATATTTTTAGGAAATTGCAGTTATTATGGTTGTTCATTTTTACAGCAGCTAAATGACACTATCTTAACTTTTAAACGACGATATTTACCAATTTATTTGGAACTACAATCACTTTACGAACCGTTTTTCCTTCAATGATATTCACAATTTCTTTTTGCACCAATGCCCTCTTTTCAAGTTCTTCTTTCGATAAATCGCTTGCTACTTGAACCTTCGCTCGAATTTTTCCGTTCACTTGAAAAACAACTTCTATGCTTTCTTCTACCAAAGCTTCTTCATCATAATTTGGCCAATCAATGTATGAGATACCTCCCTTATTTCCCATAATTTCCCATAATTCTTCCCCTAGATGAGGAGTAATAGGTGCTAAAAGTTGGACAAATCCAGTCATATACTTCGAATATAGTTTTTTTAACTTATTTGCAGTATTCACAAAAATCATCAACTGTGAAATAGCTGTATTGAAATGCAAATTCTCAAAATCTTCCGTCACTTTCTTAACCGTTTCATTATATACCTTATCGAGCATTCCATCGTTAACGTTGGTAATCACTTCTCGTTTCTGACCATTTTCATCCACAAACAAACGCCATACGCGATCTAAAAATTTTCGACTTCCTTCAAGACCATCATCATTCCAAGGAATTGAAGTATCTAGAGGTCCCATGAACATCTCATATAAACGTAGAGTATCCGCACCATACTTTTCCACCACATCATCAGGATTCACTACATTCTTCAAAGACTTACTCATCTTAGCTGGTGCTTGTTCTAGCTTTTCACCTGTTTCAACGCTAAAAAATGAACCATCTATCCCTTCAACCTTATTAGTAGCTACCAATGCTCCACTAGCATTTCGAAAACTTGTTCCCAAAATCATTCCTTGATTAAACAATTTTTGGAATGGCTCTTTCGTTGGTACTACACCAATATCATAAAGGAATTTATGCCAAAAACGTGCATACAATAAATGCAATACCGCATGTTCTGCTCCACCAATATAAATATCTGCAGGCAACCAATGTTTCAATTTTTCAAAATCCGCCAAAGAATTTTGATTTTTAGGATCAATATAGCGTAAATAATACCATGAAGAACCTGCCCATTGAGGCATTGTATTGGTTTCTCTACGACCTTTCATACCTGTTTTTTGATCAACAACCTCTATCCAATCAGCAATATTGGCTAACGGAGATTCTCCTGTTCCTGAGGGTTTAATATCAGAAATTTTTGGTAATGTTAAAGGCAATTCTGATTCTGAAAGTGCTGTCGTCGTTCCATCTTCCCAATGAATCACAGGAATCGGTTCTCCCCAATAACGCTGACGAGAAAACAGCCAATCACGCAAGCGATACGAAACCCTTTTCTCTCCAACTTCCTTTTCAATAAGCCACGTATTCATTTTGTTGATTGCCTCAATTTTTCCTAGACCATTTAAAAATTCTGAATTAATATGGACTCCATCATCTACATAAGCTTCTTTTGTAATATCTCCACCTTCCAGCACAGGAATGATCTCCAATCCATACTGCTTTGCAAATTCAAAATCTCGAGTGTCATGCGCAGGAACAGCCATAATAGCTCCTGTTCCATAACTTGCTAACACATAATCAGAAATCCAAATCGGAATTTGCTTACCATTCACAGGATTTATTGCATAAGATCCAGTAAACACCCCCGTCTTCTCTTTCGCCAAATTCGTGCGTACCAAATCAGATTTTAGTGCTGCTTCTAAAATATACTTTTCTACTGCTAATCTTTGCTCAGCTGTCGTAATCTCTTGAACCAACTCTAATTCTGGCGCAAATACCACATATGTTGCACCAAACAAGGTATCAGGGCGAGTAGTAAAAACAGTAAACTCTAAATCAGAATCCTTAATTTTAAACGCTACATTTGTTCCTGTAGATTTTCCGATCCAATTGCGTTGCATCTCTTTGATAGACTCCGGCCAATCTACCAACTCCAAATCTTCCAACAAACGCTCTGCATATTTCGTAATTTTTAACATCCATTGTCGCATTGGTTTGCGAACTACAGGATGCCCTCCACGCTCACTTGTTCCGTCTGGCATTACTTCTTCATTCGCAATTACTGTTCCAAGTGCTGGTACCCAATTCACTGCTACTTCAGCCTCATAAGCTAAACCTTTCTCATAAAGCTTCGTAAAAATCCACTGCGTCCATTTGTAATATTTCGGATCTGTCGTATTAAGCTCACGTTCCCAATCATAAGAAAAACCAAGTGAATCGATCTGCCTACGAAAAGTTTCAATATTCTTATTGGTAAACTTCGCCGGATCATTGCCCGTATCAATTGCGTACTGCTCTGCTGGAAGGCCAAATGCATCCCATCCCATCGGATGAAGAACATCGTAACCTTGCGCACGTTTCAACCGCGATAAAATATCTGTTGCAGTATATCCTTCAGGATGCCCAACATGAAGGCCTTGACCAGAAGGGTAAGGAAACATATCCAACGCATAAAATTTAGGTTTTTCCCAATTTTCTTCTGTCGCAAATGTCTTATTTTCTCTCCAATATTCCTGCCATTTTTTTTCGATTTCTTTATGATTGTAGTTCATTAACTAAAACTCCTATTGTTGTATTTATATTAACCATTCATTAAAAGAACACATCGATAGCAACGGGCATTCATCACACTTTGGAGCTTTCGCTGTGCAATGATAACGCCCGAAAAAAATCATTGTATGGTGAGCTTTCACCCAAAGTGATTTCGGAATTTTCTTCATCAACATCTCTTCTACTTCTAACACACTTGCCGACTGTTTCACTATCCGCAAACGTTTCGCAATTCGTTCAACATGCGTATCAACCGCGATTCCAGGCAATCCGTACGCATCACCCAAAACCACATTCGCCGTCTTTCTTCCCACACCTGGTAAACGCATTAACTCCTTATGAGTCTTCGGAACGATTCCATCAAATTCATCGACTAACATTTGAGAAGCTGCAACAATATTTTTTGCCTTATTACGATACAAGCCAATGGTCCGAACTTTTTCGATCACATCTTCTACATTCGCGTCCTTTAAAGCAAAAGGTGTAGGATATTGTAAAAATAAAGCAGGTGTTACCTTATTCACCGCCACATCCGTTGTCTGTGCACTCAAAATTACGGCAATCAGCAATTCAAACGGATTATTTGCACGCAACTCTCCTTTCGCATCAGGAAAAAGCTTTGCCATTTCTCCTAAAATATACATTGTTTTTTCTTTGGACAACATTTAACACCTCTACAACCATTTCTCAATTGTAACTTTTGGTTGATTCTTAAAATGATCTTGCATTTGCTTCTGATCAATTTCTTTTTGTAATAATTGCTTTTTTCGATACTCTTGTTCTTTTAAAACATCGGCTTTTGTTCGAATATTCTTACCTTCCCACGTTAACAAAATTCGATCAATATAATTAAAGTTATATGCATTCGCTAGAACCGCTTCTTTAAGCGCTAATTGAATTAATTCTCCAGAATAATGATCTTGATCTAACCACATATACAATTTCTCGATTTCAATCGGTGTTAACGGCCTTCCTAACTCTTGTTGAAACTGCTGGTTCAATTTCGCAATACCCAATTTTGATGTTGAAGTATTCTTTTCCAAAGATTCTATTTCATCTAAACGCTCAAATAATAAGTACGGATCATAAATATCTTCCAACTTTCCTGAATCCGTTTTTTTCGACTGCAAAGAGAGGCACCTATTTTCAATCAAAGATGCAATATCCTCGGAGACCTGAGTAACAGATTGACCTGTAAGCTTAGCTAAACGCTGCATACTTGGAAACGAATCACCGTCTAGTAAAATGCAATAAATCTGTATCCACAATAAAAAACTTTCTGCACTTATATTAAGTTTTACAAACTGTTCAAATAAAGCTTTTGGAAGTGATAAAAACCCTTTTTCCATCCATGTTCTTAATGTTCTCATCCCAAAATCACCATCCTGCACATTAAATCTTTTGCGCAAATATCATAGATCTATTACGTATACTGAATATTTTAGCACAAGAATTCTCACTATGTCTTTACGATATGATAATAAAATAAAAAAGCTAAAACAAACTAAGAGAAATTCAACAAAACCTTCTTTATTTGCTTCAACTTTTAAAAATATCTATTCATTTAGATTATCTAACTTTTTCACATTATACAGAACTAGGACACTCTTGACAAACTCCATAAACTTCCAAACGATGATCATTTATCTTTTGGAATCCGGTCAAATCTAGTGCTTCTTGTTCAATCAGCTCTAATTGAGTATGTTTGAAATTAACAATTTTACCACATTCTTTACAAATAGCATGATAATGCGGATAATCTAAAAAATCAAAACGACTTGAAGAATCTCCGTAGCTTAACTCTTTCACAAAGCCAATTAACGTAAA
The DNA here is from genome assembly GCA_031288715.1 of Lactobacillales bacterium. Lineage (GTDB taxonomy): Bacteria > Bacillota > Bacilli > Lactobacillales > Streptococcaceae > JAIRLR01. The sequence continues at coordinate 23,833 of JAITQW010000037.1, forward strand.
CAAACGTAAATTATTGTAAACAGTTGCCACACTCATATTTGGAAATTTTTCTTCTAGCGAACGATAAATATCATCTGCTGTTGGATGATTATGATTCTCAATCAAGTACTCCAATACTGCATAACGTTGTGGAGTAATACGAATATTCGAATCCTTTAACCGTTTAATTGCCTCTTTTAATAATGCTTGCCCCATAATTTCTCCTCCATTTCGCTAACCAATATCCATGTATAAAAAATTTAAAAATTACTTTCTACTATCTTGTTTAAAAACTGATTTTTTAAATTTCTAATACTTTAGAAGAATATATATTTAGCTTTTAATTTTATGATGTTTATTTTTAAAAAATTATAAAAAACAAACTCATATTATCTAAATATAATAGATACTTTGTTATTGCATATTGTTGTGAAAGAATTTGTTCATTTTTTTAGAGCTTGGTAACTTTTCTCTATGGATAAATCAAAAGGTATATCCGATAGAGAAAAGTTACCAAACTCTAACATTTTTTGCTTTATTTTGTATTTTATTGAATCTTTCCTAAAAAATTTGAAGCATAGTATTTATCTTTTTAATTTTTTCTTTCCTGTCCATGCAGAGTATCCCTTTTTTAGAATATAAAGCTCTTTAAAACCAGCTTTGTGCAATAAAATGGCCGCACGTCCGGCAAAAATTTCACGATCTTCATAAATATACACAGGCTTATCTTTTCGAAGTGCTGACATTGTATCCTTGAATCCGCTTATTGGAAGATTTCTTGCACCTAAAATATGACTACGTTCAAAAGAAGTTCGCTCTCTTACATCTACTATCTGAGCCTTTTGTAAAACTTTACGAAACTCTTCTTCCTTCACAATCTTTGCAACTCTTTTAATTCGAAATTTTCGAATAAGAATCTGACCCCATATAAAAAGTAAAATAAATAACAAAACTCCATTGACTATCCACATTTTTCTCTTCAATCCTTTTCTCTATTTCGTTTTTCCTCCAACCGATGCTCATGATGCAAAATTAATAACGCAATCCGAAACAATCGATCATTAACTAATCCTGCCTGATGAAGATTTTTTAATTCAATTTTTATCAACTCAATATCATATATACGCTTCCCCAAATATACATAAATTCCATACATTTTAAGCAATTGTTGCACATCATACAATGTTTTTATTTTTTGTATCATCTTAATCACTTCGCCTTCAAATCTACTGCTCAACATAACATAATCATTCTTTGAAGGCAATTCAATCAAAATTAAATTTTCAAAGAAAGCGAAGGGCCAAAATTATTGAGCTTTCCATCTTCTAAAAGTAAAATTTTGTCTGCTCTCTTGGCGATGGAGAAGTTGTGAGTGATAAATATAGTGATTCTATCCTCTTTGGCAAGAAGCTGCTCAAATATTTTGTTCTCACTAAATGAGTCAATAAAAGATGTAGGTTCATCTAGTAAATAAAAGGAAGAATTTTTATAAAAAACTCTAGAAAGGCAAATTTTTTGCCATTGACCTTCTGATATTTGTGTTCCTTCATCAAACCAATTTCCTAAATTTTGCTTCAATGCATACTCACCATCTTTTAAAAGAAAATCTACTTGCGCCTTATTTAAGGCAGATGCTATTTTTTCTGATTCACAATTTGCATATATATTACCAATGATTACATTTTCCTTGAGTGAGCTTTCGTAACGAAAGAAATTTTGAAAGATCACAGAAACACTTTGCCAATAGGTTTCTTTATCAATTTCTTTTAAGCTGATACCATTAATTAATATTTCTCCTCGATCATAGTCATACAAACCACAAAGTAACTTCAATAAGGTGGTTTTTCCCGAACCATTCTTTCCGAGAATTGCCATTGTTTCTCCAGCTTCAACTGAAAACGAAATATCTTGAAGTCCTTTTTTTGTGCTATAGTCAAAAAATAAATGATTTACTTCAATGGTTTCAATTTTTAAAGAATTCACTATTTTTGATTTAATTGGAACTTTAGCTTCTTTATGTAATGCCAAAACAAGATTTGTTCTTGGCAAAGCAGATGATGGGTTCTGATGATTTTCAAGTTCACAAAAAGATAGTTCACTTTCAATGGGTAAAGTTAAAAAAGATTTTAATAATCTCATATATAAGCTAGATTGATAAATCGAGTAAACTTGCTGCGAAAATTGAGAGATGTTTCCTTCAATAAGAGTTGCAGCTAAAAGGTATGATAATCCTGTTCCTAATAAAATATTTCCGCAGATAATTTCCTTAATCGCAACAATAGTAATAATTACGACGAAGCATTCATGAACAGCGCTAATAGCAATTCTAACCTTCGTCCTCTTAGCATACAATTGACAATCTTGTTTAATAAACTGACTTTTTATTTTTTTATATTTTTTTAAGAAAAAATTTTTTAAACCGAATGTTTTGATTTCTTTAAAAGCAACATCTTTCGTTAAAAGAAAGGAATAATACCAAGATTTTCTTTCAAGCTCACTTCTTTGAAATTTCATTTCAAATTCTTGATTTCCAAGTTTAATATCGATGATTATGTTTAGAGATGTTAAAAGCATGGTAGAAATTAAAATCCAAAATTTCCACGTAAATAAAATAACACTTACCGAACTGAAGGTAATCATTGCCTGAAAAAAAAGAAGAAAAGAATGAAAAATTTCATATGGTTTCACAGGCGTTTCATTTTCTAATCTTGTGATCATATTATAAATTTCACTTTTTTCTAAATGCTTTAAAGAAAGATTGGAACATCTCTCAATAATTAAACAATTTACACGATAATTAAGTAACATGGAAAACCGATTGCTTAATAAATTTACAATATGCTGAACCAAGATATTTAAAAAAGATAATAAAATAAAGGGATATAAAGAAAAATTGATATTCACTATATCCCTCATTTGAACAGCATTAATTAAATTTTGGTTAATTATCAAAAGAGCTGCTGGACAAATACCACCAACCATCGTAAAAAAGATAATAAAAAAGAAAAGCCATTGATTTGTTTTACAAAGTAAAAGAAGGGTGTATTTTATAATCCCCCAGTTACATTGTACTTTCTTCAATGGTACAATAATTATTTGTTTTATAATTTTCATAATTTTTAACTTGAGCGTATTGTTCTAGTTGCCGCTACGCGGTTCCCTGTCCTATATTCGCCACGAGAACCACACCAACATCCACAATGAAAACAGTGGTCTCCAACGCCTCTTGTAGAACTAAATGTTCCCCCATCTGAGCACATGCATGCCTCAAAATGAATTTCATCTCCTATTTTACGACCAACAGGACTAATAAATTGCATCACTAACATCTCCCTAAAATTAAAAGAATAATTATTAAATTTATATTTTTAGTATATAATAAAACTTATGTTATTTCAATTTCATTTAAATATTCCAAAGCATAAGGATTTTCTTCAAAAATCTTATGATAGCGAATCAATGACTCTTCCAAAAGTGCTCTCTCTTCCATACAAGCAAGATGGCGATATTTAAAGTGCATACCGTTTGAATCATAACAATTCGTATAACAAAGACCACATAAATTTACTGCCCAACAATTTTGACAATATTTTTTTACTTCAGATAAATAATCATCGAAATAGTACTTCTTAATATTTTCTAAATCAAAACCATCATCTATGTTACCTAAAGAAGGAATATTTCCAACTTTCTCACAAATATTGAAGTTCCCTTCCGTTGTAACGTAAAGTCTCCTAACACCTGGAGCACAACACCCCTGCATTCCATACACTTGCAAAGGGTAATCACTCATTATTCGTTTATGTACACGCAACAATCCCTGATTGTAGGCTCCTTTCGTATAAAGAGGTTCATCATTTCTTAATTTTTTTTGTTTTTTATCATGCCACAAAAACATAGGAGTATCAATGCTTTTCAGTAACTCTATTTCAGCTAAACTTTGCGGTAAAATATATTCATAGTCATGCGGATCATGATTGACTCCTCCTAAAGTAACTGCAAAATTTTCAGGTAAATTCTTAATGCTATTAAATAAATCGTATATTTCATCGTAAATTTTTTGATTATAAGCATTCGTAATAACCATATTAAAGCCAAAATTTGGTTCAATTTTTTGCTTACAATAAGCTTTTATAAGGTTTTCTACTCCTTTTAAAGTGGATGTAAACGATCCCTCCTGGTTGATAAAAACACGATTTTGATTATGAATGTCCTTCGGACCGTCTAAACTAATAATTATGCTCATTTCATTGGCTACCAAAAAATCAGCAATCTCCTCTGTTAATAAGGTTGCATTAGTGGTCATAGAAAACGTTATTTTTTGATCGTTAAAAAGATTTTTTGCATATTTAATACTCTGTTTTATAAGAGGGAAATTAATGAGTGGTTCACCACCATAAAATCCAATATAGATTTCTTTATTACACTTAGAATAGGATGCCAAGAAATCAATGGCTTTTTTGGCTAAAGCAATACTCATATTTTTGTTTCCAAATTCTCGATATGATTGATGTTTCGAGTGATAAATACAATAGTTACACCGTAAATTGCACCTTTCAGTTACTTCAAGAATAATACTGGAAATTTCATTCTCCAGCATCGATTCCAGGTACATTGCTTTCCCTTGTATTTCTTCAAATGGAGCAGCAGATAAAACATGCTGTTCTTCAACAGCTAAACAGATCTTTGCAAGTGTTTTTTTTAGCTTTCGATTTGTCAAGCAGATAGTAGTTAATTTTTTGAAATCATTATTTGTTTCAAACAGCAACTTCAAAACCAAATAGACATCTTTATCCACCTGAGCGATCTTGCCTGTTCCCATATCCAAGAAATAAAAATATTTATCAGTTTTAAAAACTTTTCCTAGTCTAGGAAAATATTGATCTCTTTGTAAAGTTTGAAAATACCTCTCAAATTCTTCCATCGTGTATGCTTCGTAGTCCACTATTATTCTCCTTAAAAAAACACTTCAATCAACCGATTTGGTGCTTGTTAAATGTTTGCACAGACAATTTAAACAATACACAAGTAAGTATTGCATAAAATAGCATAACGGCCAAATACGTTGGAAAAACCAAATTACCTATGCTATAAGCGAAGTAGTCACAAAAATCTCTATGCGGAATATAAATCACTGAAAAAAGGCGTCGCAAACTCTCGAGAATTATCTCTTCACTCCGCTGATTAAACAAAACAAAATTAGAAATTAAGATGTATATTACGCTGATGATTACAACAGGTATCACTGTTTTAAATTTTGTTGATAAATACAAAGTTGCAGTGACCAATCCTATGAGAATCAGATAACCTGCTAGTAAAGCTAATAAAACAAATTGCAACAAGGTGTATGAAAAACTGGTAATCTCTCCCAATGCCTGGACAGGGAGATTCCACCCTTTAAATCCATAGGGAATCAAAAGGGACAGTATGCCTACCAGCCAAAAAATAAAATAGAAGAGAGAGACAAGTAAATAAATAGACAAAATCTTCGCTATAGCGATTTTTTTTCCACCTAATTTTGATGACAACAAAAGCATGTCCATTTTGGATGCATACTCACTTGAAAAAGTTGAAGAAGCAAACATACATGAAATCAAAATAATAAATAGTAAAGCTACTGGAAACATCTGAATAAGTACCTTCCAACCTAGATGATAGCCAAAGTGGAAAGGTGTTTTTAATTTTTTCTCCTTTTTATTAAAATAAGCTCTTTTTTTTTCGTTCAATAAAGCACTGCGGGAAAGATGCTCTTTAACATTGACACTTCTTATTGAATAAAACTGAGCTTCTTTCCTTTTGCATAAGGAATGGGAATTAAGTATGTCCGGCATATTAATGGCATTAATATCACTATTAATAGGAGAATAATTACGGGCAAGCAAACACAATAAGTCACCTTTGGGTATAATTTTTTCGGAATATACTTTATCTTTTAAATGCCGCAAACAATTTTGCTCAATAACAAAATTGTTTTTATCGCTACATAAACACTTAATCTGTTGAACTTCATTATGTACCACGGACTCACTTAGCACCTTGGGCAATTTTTTTCCATGAACTTTTTTCATTCGAACTGCTGCTAATCCTTTTAATTCTTCCCCAATAGAACAACATCCTTCTTGAAAAGGAGCATGAATAAAAATTACCAAATATACCAAAAGTGCTAATCCTGCAGTTACCAGTGTTGATTTTTTTTTAATATTTTTTTTAATTTCCAATTTCGTCAATTTGATCATAAAAAACTATCCCTTCTCATTCTAGTTTGGGCCAGGCAAAGCTTTAAAGTAATACAAATAAACATCCTCTAAGCTAGGATATATCACTTCGCTTTCAGGAAAGGGACTCGTATCACTGACAATCCTTGCAGTAGCAAATTTTTGATCATATTGCAAATTTACAATTAAGAATTCTTGCTCAATTTCTTCAATTTTATTAAGCGGTAGCTGACATTTCCAAACTTTTCCTTGTAAACTATCTAACAAATCTTTAGTGCGTTTAAATTTCAGAATTTCTCCTTTTTCAATAAGAATAATCAATTTTGCAATGAATTCCACATCAGATACAATATGAGTAGACAGAATAACAATTCTATTACTAGCAAGATCGGATATGACTTTTCTAAATCTTACACGTTCCTTAGGATCAAGTCCTGCAGTTGGTTCATCAAGCACTAAAATTTTAGGATCATTGATTAAAGCTTGAGCAATTCCTAAACGTTGCTTCATACCACCGGAAAAAGTCTTAATTTTTCTGGTCTTTTCTTCATACAAACCAACCAGCTTTAAAATTTCATCCACATCACTTTTCAGGCAATCTTTAATAGTAACAACGTAGTCCATAAATTCTGAAGCTGTTAATTCTGGGTAATAGCCGAAATCTTGCGGTAAATAACCTAAAAGATTCCGATATGTCTCTCCCAAAGAAAGAATATTTTTATTATCCAATTTAACAGAGCCACTGGTAGGTTTAAGTAAACCGCAAGTAATATTCATTAAGGTTGACTTTCCAGCACCATTTGGTCCCAACAAACCATAAACACCATTAGTTAAAGTAAGGTTGACATTAGAGAGAGCTAATTTTCCACCTTTATATTTTTTATTGATATTAGAATATGTAAGATTCATTCCTTCACTTCCTTAAATTAAGGACTGTAAACAAGCTCACCACAGTAGCACAATAATTTAAGATATCTGAAAATTTTTGAAAAATTGTTGAATCTTCTTTTTCAAAAAGTGGCTAAATTGTTATTTAGATTTTCGACAATTATATTTTTTTAAACTTCTAAAGTTTTTTATAAATGGCAATATATAATTACAGTTTACTAGCACTTCGAGTAATTTTTAGTATTTTTGCTTGTTTTTCATTTTTCTTCCCTCAAAAAATAGTCTCATACCATTGGTTATTGCAATTCTACATCTTTTCAATGTATATGTAAACACACCGAATTTTGTTATCATTGCTCAACAAAAACATAATGAAACAAAAAAGTTTTCACCTAACATTTAAATTTTCAGTACATGTGAAGTCTCTTGCATTTACTTTCGATACATCTTAAAACTCAAAAAAAGATTATTGTAAATCTCCAACCACTTTGACCCTAAATCTTGATACACTTCCAAATGTTCTTTGATCTCATCATTCGGATAAAATTGCGTATCCTCTCGCACTTCCTTAGGCAGAAGTTTCAAAGCTTTTTCATTAGGCGTAGCATAACTAACATACAACGCATTTTTTGCTGCATTTTCAGGTCTCAACATAAAATTAATAAACTTATGTGCACCATCAATATTTTTTGCTGTCTTTGGAATCACTAGATTATCAAACCATAAATTTGAACCTTCTGACGGAATCACATAATGCAATTGATCATTTTCCTGCAACATCATGGATGCCACACCAGAAAACGTAATTCCCACAGTAGCCTCTCCTTGCACCATGTACATCTTCATTTCATCCGCAATCACAGCCTTCACATTCGTTGTCATCTTATCTAACTTCTTAGTGGTCTCATTTAATTGATGCATACTCTTACTATTCAAAGAGAAACCTAACGATTGAAGTGAAAATCCCATGACTTCACGCGCACCATCCACCAATAAAATATTATTCTTATACTTTTTATCCCATAAATCATTCCAATGTTTTGGAGGCTCACCCTGGACCAATTTTTTATTATAAACAATTCCGACTGTTCCCCAAAAATAAGGAACAGAATAGACATTTCCTCGATCAAATGGCTGATTTAAAAAATGTTTTCCAATATTTTTCATACCAACAATCTTAGAATGATCTATCGGATATAATAAATTCTCTTTCTTCATCTTCGCAATCGTGTATTCACTTGGAATTGCAATGTCATAGGCTGTTCCACCTTGCTGAATCTTAGTAAACATCGCCTCATTGGAATCAAACGTCTCATAAATAACCTTCAATCCACTTTCTTTCTCAAACTTATTTAAAAGATTCGGATCAATATAATCTCCCCAATTATAAATAACAATACTTTCCGTTGTTTTTTCTTCAGTCGCATTATCCAGACGCCAAACCATCAACGCTAGAATCAATATAATCCCTATGATCAGTAAAAATAACGATTCTATCTTTCTCATCGATATAACCTCCGCCTCTTAAATTTCCTTTGTTTTAGGCGATTTTGATGGCTATCCAAATTAATAAAATAATAGCCAATCACCAAAAACAAACTAAACAAAAAGACCAGCGCTGAAAGCGCATTGATTTCCAAACTCACCCCACGACGAGCTCTAGAATAAATTTCAACGGAAAGAGTGGTAAATCCATTACCTGTCACAAAAAACGTCACCGCAAAATCATCCAGTGAATAAGTAAATGCCATAAAATATCCAGCCATAATTCCAGAAGTTAGAAAAGGGAATACTAATTTATGCAATATTTGAAAATTATTTGCTCCCAAATCCCTTGCTGCATCAATCATTGAATGATTCATCTCATTTAATTTAGGCAAAACCATTAAAACAACAATAGGAATGCTAAAAGCGATATGTGAAAGAAGTACAGAAGTAAAACATAATTTCCAACCTAAAAAAGTAAACAAGATCAAAAAGCTTGCACCAATAATCACATCTGGAGACACTAACAAAATATTGTTAAGTCCAAGCATTGCCTCTTTATGACGATTCTTTTTCAACGAGTAAATACCTATTGCTCCTAACGTGCCAATGACCGTAGCAATTAACGCACTCAAAAATGCTAACAAAAACGTCTGGCACAAAATCAAAAGCAATCTTGTATCAGCAAAAAATTCACGAAAATAATCAAACGTGAAACCCGTAAATTGATTCATATCCCCACCCTTATTAAACGCATAAAAAATCAGGTAAAAAATAGGAAGATAAAGTATTGCAAAAACAAAAAATAAATATACTAGACTCCATTTTTTCTTTTTCATATATCTTCTCCCTATTTTTAAAATTTTTAAGACAAAGCTATGAAATAAATTAGTCTCGATTTTTTTTTCCAGTAAGACGTACAATTATAAACATGAACAAAATTAATACAACACCAATAACCGAACCCATTCCCCAGTTTTGCGTCACCAAAAAATGTTCCTCGATCGCTGTTCCCAATGTAATGACTCGATTCCCACCAATTAAACGAGTAAGCATAAACAAGCTAAGCGATGGAATAAACACGGCTTGTACACCACTTCGGACTCCTGATAATGATAGCGGAAAAATCACTTTTAAAAAAGTTTGAATAGAACTTGCTCCCAAATCATAACTTGCTTCTACCAATGATAAATCCAATTCTTCAAGTGAATTAAAAATCGGTAAAATCATAAATGGTAACTCAATATATGTGGCCACTAATAAAAATCCCATATCTGTAAATAAAAATTGCTTTGCACCTATTCCAAAAAATGCTAAAAATTGATTAATTGCACCATTTATTCCAAAAATTCCAATAAACGCATACGTTTTTAACAGCAAATTCACCCATGTCGGCAAAATTATCATCAATAACCACAGTTGCTTATGCTTGAGTTTTGTCAAAAAAAAGGCTGTTGGATAGCTAATTAATAAGGTAAATACTGTAATCAAAAAAGCATATAAAAACGAATTTATGGTCATCCATAAATATGTCTTCTGAGTAAAATATGAGAAGTAGTTACTCAACGTTACCTGATGATTGTAATTGAAAAATGACTGATAAATAATCAATAAAACCGGAGCAATAACAAACAGTGCCAACCAAAAATAATAAGAAATGGCCAACCGAAACGTTAACTTTTGCAAAACTATACTAACCTCCTCAAAACTCCTACAATTAAATTAATCCGGCCACAAATCTATTCTGCACTATTTATCGGTGGAACAGCTATCATTCACTATCAGATTCTTCTACATACTCTTCAATTCTTGCGTCAAATTCTTCTTCCGTCTCATTAAAGCGCATAATATGCAAATCTCCTGGTTCAAAAGAAAGTCCTATTTTCTCACCAACTTGTGCTCTTCGAATCGAATGAATCATCCACTCATTACCCATATCATCGTATGCAATAATCTCATAATGCACACCTCGAAACAGCTGAGTATCCACTTTCACTACTAATTTCCCTTCTTCAGGAGAAACGATAGACAAATCCTCAGGACGAATCACAACTTCTACTCGCTCTTTTCGACGCATTCCTCCATCCGCTGCTTTAAAGCGCTTTCCTACAAACTCAACCAAATAATCATCAATCATTGTTCCTTTTATAATATTAGACTCTCCAATAAAATCTGCTACAAAATGATTGATCGGCTCATCATAAATGTCAACTGGTGATCCATTTTGCACAATTTTACCCTCGTTCATAACAAAAATCCAATCACTCAAAGCAAGAGCTTCTTCTTGATCATGTGTCACAAAAATAAAAGTAATACCTAATCGTTGTTGCAATTCTCGCAATTCATATTGCATATTCGCACGCAATTTCAAATCAAGCGCAGACAACGGCTCATCTAAAAGTAATACCTGCGGTTCATTGACCAGTGCTCTTGCAATTGCTACGCGTTGCTTCTGTCCACCGCTCATCTCCGAAATTTTTCGTTTCTCAAAACCTTCCAACTGAACCATATGTAACGCTTTGAGTACTTTATCTTCTATTTCTCCCTTAGGGAATTTCTTAATTCTCAACCCAAATGCCACATTTTCAAACACATTCATATGTGGGAACAACGAATAGTCTTGAAACACCGTATTCACTGGACGTTTATTCGCAGGAATGTCATTCATTTGTTCACCATTAAGCAAAATTTCACCACTTGTCGCCTCTTCAAGTCCTGCAATCAACCGCAAAATCGTTGTTTTACCTGATCCTGAAGAACCTAATAACGTATAAAATTTCCCTTGGTCAATCTTAAAGTTAACACCTCTTAAAATTAGTGTATCTTCATCGTATTTTTTCACAACATTCTTTAATTCAATCATTGGTGTTGTCATATTTGATCTCCTTTGTGTAAATTTATTAAAATAAAAACTGCGAAGTAGCCTTATCTAGAGTTGGTTACTTACACAGTTTACTCTACACTCTCGAAATAATTGCAAAAAAATATTAATATTTTATCTCTTTCAACAAGTTATCTGGCAAATCATTAAATTTTTTTCCTTCATGAAATAGTAGGAATTTTCCTGCTAAAAATTCGTAAGCTTCAAGTCTAGATTGATAAGTGATTGCAGCATCTCTTGCTTCAGTTTTTTCAGGATTTTTTTTGTATTCTTCATAAGATAGGGCAGTAGCGTTTGCAAAGACCTTGATTTGTTGTTTCACCCACTGCTCCATTTCCTCAAAAAATTCTTGATGACGTTTCTTTTTAGACATTTGTATAGAACTCCTTTGGATTATTGGCCTCTTTAATCAATTTTTTGTATTTCTGAAAGTTTTTCCATAAGGTAAATATCTTTAGAATAGTTGTTTTTCAAATTTTGGATAAGATTCTCACGCTTCCTATAATTTTCAAGAAGACGAAGTTTTTCTTCATACTCTTCCAAATTTTTCTCGGTGCGCTTGAGATTGTCAGCAATTGCTTGACGACTTACATGAAATTCTTCAGCGATTTCTCCTAGTGAATAATCATCTGCATAGTAGAGCTTCATATAGATCATTTGTTTTTCAGTTAATAATACAGAATAAAATTCAAAAAGTGTGTTTATATGATTGTTTTTTTCGATTTCCATCATCTTAAACTTTCTATAACAATTTATTACATATTAACAAGCAAAAAGAAGAGAGGATTCACATAGTCTCGCGATCATTTTTAAGTGATGCAATACGTTTCTAAGCGTTCAAATAAAAAATAAATATGCCAGCAATACAATTCCTAGACCAATTCGATACCAACCAAATGGCTCAAAATCCCTTGTTTGAATAAATTTCAGCAAAAATTTAATCGCAATTATCGAAATAAGAAACGCGATCAAACTTCCTATACCAAGAATCAATACCTGTTCGTTAGTAAACGTATTTCCTTTCAGTATGAACTTGAAAATTTTCAATCCACTTGCTCCAAACATCGTTGGAACTGCCAAGAAAAACGAAAATTCCATCGCAACATAGCGTGAGCACCCAAAAATAATTGCACCTAAAATTGTTGCTCCAGAACGACTCGTACCTGGAATTAGAGCAAGAACTTGAAAACAACCAATAATTAAAACTGTCTGCATTGTTAAAGAATTTAAATTCGCAAACTTCGACTGTTTCCCTTTATGAAGGCGCTCAATAACGATAAAAGCAACCCCGTAAAAGATTAAGGTCACAGCTACTGGAAAAATTTTCTGCAAATGCTCCTCTAGCCAATCGTTTAAAAAAAGTCCGATCACTACAGATGGAATCATGGCAATGACAACCTTTTCCCATAATTTCCACGTATCTTCCTTCTCTGCCTTTGTTTTATTAGATGATAAAGGGTTCATTTTATGAAAAAAGATCACCACTACCGCTAAAATTGAACCCAATTGAATCACCACATTAAATAAATCCATAAACTCTTTTGGTTCATTTAATTTTAAAAATTCGTCAAATAGTATCAAATGACCCGTACTGGAAATGGGCAACCATTCAGTGATTCCTTGAACAACTCCTAAAACGATAGCTTTGATTATGTTTGATAGTAACATTCGTTTAAAACTCCTCTTTCACTTCTCTTTTCACTGAAAAAACGAATTTTCTCTTTTTTCTTGGCCAATAGTTGTTGCTTTTGCATGCCCTGGAAAAACGATCAAATCCTCCGAGAGGTTAAACAATTTCTTCTGAATACTTGCCAATAATTGATCTAAATCTCCTGTAGGCAAATCCGTTCGCCCAACTGTACCTTTAAACAAAACATCTCCAGTTAACACAAAATTATCAAACACAAAACTTACTCCACCCACCGTATGCCCAGGCGTTGCAATAACTTTAAATGTTATTCCACCGATAGTGTATTCCTTATCTTCAATAAAAAACTCATTGGCTTTATTCACAATCACATTTTTGATACTTGCATGTCGCAGCAAACCAGAAAGATTTAGATTCGGGGTAAATAACCACTTTTCCTCTTTAACACTAACGTAAACAGGAAAATCCGCTGTGCGACGAAGACATTCAACTCCCATAATATGATCATAATGTGTGTGTGTTAATAAAATGGCGCCAGGTTGCCTATTTATTTTTTTCAATGTCTTAAGCAATACCTCTTCGTCACTTCCAGGATCTACAATCAAAGTAGTTTGTTCATTAAAGATGAAGTACGTATTTTCATCAGCGATCTGATTTTTAACACATTCAATCTCTAACATGATTCACCTCTCAAGTTTTTAGCTATGATAAAACTAATTAACGATCTCCATAGTAGCAAAACTTCATCCACATAGAGACAAGTTAACTCAGCAAAATTTTAAAAAATAAACTAACCTATCTTTTAAATTTAATCCAAAAAATCCTTCAGTTGTTTCGAACGACTCGGATGACGTAGTTTGCGCAATGCCTTGGCTTCAATTTGACGAATTCGCTCACGAGTCACACCAAATACCTTTCCAACTTCTTCTAGTGTTCGTGTTCGCCCATCATCTAAACCAAAACGTAGACGCAGAACATTTTCTTCTCGATCAGTTAACGTATCTAATACATCTTCAAGCTGATCTTTTAAAAGCTCATAGGCTGCATGATCCGCAGGAGAAGTTGCATGTTCATCCTCGATAAAATCCCCTAAATGTGAGTCATCCTCTTCCCCAATAGGAGTCTCCAGAGAAACAGGTTCTTGTGCAATCTTTAAAATATCTCGAACCTTTTCCGTTGGCAACTCCATTTCAGCACCAATTTCTTCAGGTGTAGGCTCACGTCCTAAATCCTGCAACAACTGGCGTTGGAAACGAATCAACTTATTGATTGTTTCTACCATATGCACAGGAATCCGAATCGTTCTAGCTTGATCTGCAATTGCACGTGTAATTGCTTGACGAATCCACCAAGTTGCATATGTTGAAAATTTAAACCCTTTGGTATGGTCAAATTTATCAACTGCTTTCATTAGTCCTAAATTTCCTTCTTGAATTAGATCCAAAAATTGCATACCACGCCCTACATAGCGTTTTGCAATCGAAACAACCAAACGCAAATTAGCTTCCGCCAACTCTTTTTTTGCCAAAAAATCATTCTCCTGAATTCGAATTGCAAGTGCTACTTCCTCTTGTGCATTCAAAAGAGGGACACATCCAATATCCTTCAAATACATACGCACAGAATCATTGATCTTCACCCCTTTAGGAGCAGATAAATCTTCAATTTCTTTCTTTCCAACTTCATCCTTCAAACTATATTTAGATGGTTCACCTTTTTTATCTACAACGCTGATTCCAGCATCTTCAATTTTTTGAATTATTTTTTCTATTCCTTCAGCTTCTAACTTAAAAGGAATCACCAATTTTTCTATAACTTCCCCTTCAATTGTTTGTTTCTCTTTCTTATTAGCACGAATAAAATCCGCAACAGCAACATCCAAAGTGGATATTTCTTTTTTTTGATCCTTCTTTTTTTTACCTACCATTAAAAAACCTCCTTATTTGCTAATACGAATTATTCATTTGCTAACATGAAAATATTAAATTTTTCTCTTTAAATTAATTATCTCTACTGCTAATACCATCTCTTGCTCAATGTTTCCAATTCTCTTTGCTGTTTGTTGTTGCAAAATCTTCTCTTCAATTTCATGTTTTATTTTCTCACGTTTAATGGTTTCTAACAATTCTGCCAATTCTTCATCTGAGATTATCTCTTCTTTACTTAGTAGTAAAATTTCACTAAACGTATTTCTTTCCTCTGCATCCTTCAAAAAATTAAGAAAATCTGCCTCACAAAAATTATTTTGAAGTTCACAAAACAATAGGTATGACTCATATAATTGCTGCAAAATAGAAGAATGAAAAGTAAAATCCGCAAACTTACCTTTTTGAATATCCAATCTTGGATTTTGGATCATCCAAAACAACAACATTCGCTCTGCTTTATCTCGAACAGATAAAAAACGACGACTTCCCTCTTCAAATTTTTGAGATAAAG
The DNA here is from genome assembly GCA_031288715.1 of Lactobacillales bacterium. Lineage (GTDB taxonomy): Bacteria > Bacillota > Bacilli > Lactobacillales > Streptococcaceae > JAIRLR01. Next base: position 39,368 of record JAITQW010000037.1, read on the forward strand.
ATTGTTTTTCGTATCTTTTAGCATTTCGGAAAGAATTTTTCTTATATCTTTCCATATTTTTAACTTCAAGTTGTTCACGTAAAACTTCTAGAGAAAATTCCGGAAATTCTTTAACTATTTTATTTAGATAAGCTTCTCTCTCAAGCACCGAAGTAACTTGAGACAACTCATCTAAAATCTCATGAATATAAGCAACTCTTTCTGCTTCATTCGCTAAATTTTTTCCAATTTTTAAATACTTCTCTTGAAATTCAAATACCGAACTTCGCCCATGCATCGCAAATTCATAGAAAGCTTTTTGTCCATATTTTTGAACATACGCATCAGGATCCAACAATTCTGGAATTAATAACACTTGAATATCTAAGATTTGCGTTTGAATTTCGCCAATTGCTCTTTGAATTGCTGCTTGTCCAGGAAAATCTCCATCATATGCAATCACAATTTTTTTTACTACACGAGATAATCCAGTTAACTGCTCCTTGTTAAAACTAGTCCCCATCGAAGCAACCCCATTCTTTATCCCTGCAGACCACGCAGCAATAACGTCCATAAAACCTTCAAACAAAAAGACTTCGTCTGTTTTACGAATTGTAGCACGTGCAAGATCAAAATTGTACAAAACTCTGCTCTTATTAAAAAGCTTCGTTTCCGGGGAATTTAAATACTTCGCTTGATCTTTGTCCTTGTTAAGAATGCGACCTGAAAAAGCAATCACTCTACCTTGCTCATCCCGAATGGGAAACATAATACGATTATGAAAACGGCTTAATTTTCTACCATCTTCTCGAATCGTAAATAAACCACTCTCAAGATAATCTTCTTCACTCCAAAGATCCTTACTAAATGCCTCTGCTAAAAAATTTCTATCATCAGGCGCAAAACCGATTTGAAAAGTTGTTATAATTTCCTCGGTCATTCCACGATTTTCAAGATAAGATAATGCAAATTGACCAACCTCCGTATTTATCAACAAATGATGATACAATGTTGCCGCTTTCTCGTACATTTCTAACAGTAAAGAATTTTCTTGCTGTTTATCACTTTTACTCTTATTTCCTATTTCATAAGAAAATGGAATCTGCTCGATCTGAGCCGCACGTTTTACAGCCTCCAGAAAAGAGATACCTTCCAAATCTTGAAAAAATTGAAAAACATTACCACCCTTACTACAACCAAAACAATAATAAATCTGTTTATCTTCCGCAACAGTAAACGAAGGGGTTTTTTCTGAATGAAACGGGCAAAGACCTGAATAATTTTTTCCTGTTTTTCGTAGTTGAACGTACTGGGAGATAACATTTACAATACTCGTTTTTTCACGAATGGTATCAATCACCTGAGGTGGAATTCTGATTGCCATAAAACCCAACCCATCTTACCTAAAATCTATTTTTCAAATTTTCTCATAAACATTTTATTAATAAAATTGATTTACAAACCTAATCTTGAGTATACCACAAATATCATATTTCTAGAAAAAATCGCTAAATTAAACCGATAATGATACGAAGATGTTTCAGTTCACTGACTACATTGGCAGATTAATTCTAAACACTGAACCTCTCGGAGAAAAATTTTCCACCGTGATTTTTCCACCCAACGCTTCCACAATCTTTTTAGAAATCGATAACCCTAAACCAAATCCACCAGTACCACGATTTCTTGAAGAATCTACACGCGTGAATCGTTCAAAAATCTCTTTTTTCTTTTCATTTGGAATCCCAATACCTGTATCTTTTACAGCCAAACTCCATTCCTTGGAAGTTCTTTCCAATATAACTTGAATCGAATCTTTTTCTTTTGTGTACTTCAATGCATTATCTAGCAAAATTACCAATAGCTGTTGAAATAATTTAGCATCCATTATCAGCTCTTTTGGAAAATCATCAGCCACTTCAAATACCACATTCTTATCGTCAGATTCCCCCAGTAATTGATAATTTTTCACCAAAGTTCTCGTTAATTGTGCAACATCCAACATTTCCCGATCAACTTCTATCATTTGGATATCCGACCTAGCAAGCATTAGTAGATCAGTCGTCAATTGCCGCAAACGCCTGATTTCTGCCAAAGCATTACTAACTTCTTCTGAATGATCAATAATTAACTCATCAGGTTTCGTAAACAATAATTCCAATTGATTCTGAATCACCGCTAACGGTGTACGCAATTCATGGCTCGCATTTTCCACAAATTCCTGTTGCTTGTGCCAAGAAGAAAGAATCGGACGCATAAACAAATGGGACAAAAGAAGACTAATCCCCAATGAAAGCAACCAAAAAGCAAATATACTCCAACTAACAATCGTCATAGAATGATTCGTAGAATTATGAATTTGATTCACGTTAGAAAAGGTGAGCATATAACGAATTTCCGGAGAACCATACACACTAACAGGAACCAATTTATAACGAAAATACAATTTACTACCGTGAACATCCTCTACAGAAAACTGCGAAATCTCTTTTTTCTTCAGATTCTTTAACTTTACTTTTTTCAACACATCCTTAAAAGGCGAATCAATATTTGATAAATCAATATTGCCATCATTTTTCCAGAAAACTAAATTAACAGAATCACTTTTACTAACTATTTCTCCTAACTTCCCTCCATCTTCTAAAGGAATTCCTTCAATTTCTTTAATTAATTTTGAAAATCGAGTATTTTTCAAAAAAGAATCCGGATTTCTTGCGATACCTTCGATATTGCGATCAACCTCATGATAAGCAGTTTGTTTCAAAAAACTCAAAACAATGATAGCAAGCAATAAAAAAACTCCACCAAAAGCTATTGCTTGCTGTAAAAAGAAATAAATTTTTTGCTTCTTTCCTAACTGCTCAATCATTTCCTCACCTCTATCAACTTCTTATCAATTTTTCCTGAGCAAATATCCTACATTACGAATAGTTTGTAATTCTTTATCCATTCCTATGGTTTTCAACTTTTTCCTAAGCTTACTCATATATACTTCAACCACCGTCAAAATCGTTTCTGATTCAAATCCCCAAATTCGATCAAAAATCTGTTCTTTAGGTAAAATTGTTCCTTGATTTTGCAACAAATAAATGAATAGTTCCAATTCCTTACCTTGCAAATCTAAAAATTCTCCATCATAGGTAACAATTTGTTGACTCAAATCAACGATTAAATTTTTGTATACTAATGAATGATCATCCAACAGTCGTCCACTGTGCTTCAACAAATTTTTCAATTGCATCAATAATTCTTCTAAATAAAATGGCTTTGTCAAATAGTCATCTGCACCAAACTCAAAGCCTTTCATCTTATCTTCAATTCCATCTTTTGCCGTCAACATCAAAATTGGAGTTGTCACTCGCTTTTTGCGCACTTTCTCCAAAATTTTAATTCCAGACAAATTCGGCAACATCCAATCCAAAATGATCACATCATATGTAGCATCTTCTGCTTTAAATACCCCTTCCTCTCCATCAAACACAGCGTTAACTTTTGCAAAATTTCGCAAAAATTCAATAATACTTGCAGATAGATACTCATCATCCTCAATCAATAGTATTTTAATCATTCCAAATCCCCCTAAAGATTCTACCGTTCGTTTTAACTGAAAAGCGATCATAAACTAAATAGTTCACTCTTAGATTATCAAATTCAACTTAAATATCTCTTAAAAGATGAATGATTTGTTTCTTTATTTTTTATGCTCTTCCATCGCATTACTTAAGTCTGCGAACTCTTGTAGAAAAAGTGAATCACCTCGTCGTTTTGGATCAATTCCTGCTTGCTCAAACGCTCTTAAAAGCCAATTTGTAGTTTGATCATCTTTACCATAAGCATGTGTCAAATTATTCCACAAAGTCTTTCTTCGCATTGCAAAAGATGCGCGCGTTAAACGAAAAAATGCGTGCTCATCTACAACATCAACAACCGGCTTATCGCGCCTAGTCAACGATAAAATTGCCGAATCTACATTTGGTTGAGGAACAAACACTGTCTTCGGCACCATCAATTCAATTTTTGCCTCCATAAAATACTGTACAGCAATAGAAAGCGAACCGTACGCTTTCGTACTAGGATTCGCAGAAATACGCTCAGATACTTCTTTTTGAATCATAACGACTATTTTTTCAATGATAAGATCACTCTCCAGCAAATGTATCAAAATTGGAGTAGTAATATAATACGGCAAATTAGCTACAACTTTTAACGGTAAATCTTCATTAAAAACTTCTGAAACTATTTTCTTCAAGTTTACCTTCAAAACATCCTGATTCACAATCAAGACATTAGGACAGTCAATCAGAGATTCTTCCAACACCGCTAACATCTCTTCATCAATCTCAAGCGCTAACACCCGATGCGACAAACGAGCTAAATACTTCGTCAACGCTCCCATGCCAGGACCAATTTCTAATACATTTGTTTTTTTATCAATATCAGCTACTTCTACAATTTTCTGCAAAAGATTGGCGTCCGTTAAAAAATTTTGTCCCAAACTCTTTTTAGGTTGAATTTGATACTTCTGCATTAACTTACGTGTTCTGCCAAAAGATTCAACTTCTTGCTTATTCATTCACCTATCTCCCTAACTACCTTCATTAGCTCTTCTTTCTCAATTCGAAACATTTGTAAACGTTTCAGCAATTGCTTCCCATTGGTATATCCAATTCGTAAAGCCTCTCCAACTTTTGCACGCTTTCCCCGACTTCCTGCTCCATCCAACAATCCTAAATTGTAAAGCAGTTTACGATCAATCTCTGAATGAAATTCTTCTTCCGCTGGCGTTACAATTTTTTGCAGTGCCTCTAAAATCGCATCATTACTCGCATATTCTACTCCTAATGAACGTCCTTTCGATTTAGAACGAGGTTTTGCTTCTCCTTTAGCTAAACACTAGGCACTGCTTCTATAATTATCTTTCGAATTTTTTCACCTGCAAAATCTGGATCAGTAAACACAATTACACCACGAACCTCTTCGGCATGTTCAATTTGTCCTAAAATGTCTTCATGAACTGCCGAACCCATTGTTTCAATCGTACCTGCATCAACAACTTCTTGAATTCGCCTAGTATCGTTCTTTCCCTCTACAACAATTACTTCTTCAATTTTTAACTTCATCAAATTTCCTCTAATCCAAACAAACAATAGGCATTTCTTCTCGTTGCTTTGGCTACTTCTTCCCAATCAATACCTTTTAACTTTGCAATTTTCTCTACAACATAGCGTGTATACCCTGGTTCATTACGCTGGCCACGAAAAGGTACCGGAGTTAGATATGGAGCATCGGTTTCCACCACCAAACTTTCCAGTGGAACTACTTTTGCCACTTCATGTACTTCTATTGCCTTTTTAAACGTCACTACTCCACTCAAGGAAATAGTCATCCCTAAATCTAAAAACCTCTTCATCCATTCCACATCACCACTAAAGCTATGCATGATTCCACCAAAAGGAACTCCTTCTTCTTTTAAAATACAGTACGTATCATCCATAGCATCCCTTGTGTGAATACTTACAGGTTTCCTCAATTCACGAGCTATCGCCAACTGCCTGCGAAACACTCTTTCTTGAACACTCTTCTTATCATTCATCCAATGATAATCTAGGCCAATCTCGCCATAACCCACAACTTTATCATGAGAAAACACTTCTTTCATCAACCAAGACTCTATCTTTGAGTTAAAACTGCTAGCTTCAGTCGGATGCCAGCCAATGATACTTACAATCTCAGAAAAATCACTTGCCAAACTTAATGATTTCTGAATTGTCTTAAAATCAAAACCAACGACTGCCATCTCATTAACTTGAAGTTCATGCGCACGTCTTATAGCATCAGAAGCTTCACCTTCAAATTCGAAAGCGTTTAAATGAGTATGCGTATCAAAAATCATCTGTTTCACCTCAAATTTACCTATACCTAGTCTACATATCGTATTGTGCAAGCTTGTAATTTTCAATCAACTTAATTAATTTATTTGCATAATTTGGATCTGTTGCATACCCTGCTTGCTGCAATGCAAAAGCTGCCTCTTGATAAGAGTTCGCTGTTAAAACTCCCTGATATAATTGGGAATTACAATCAATGCCATTAATCAATAACATCGTATGATCTTCCATAGACGCTTCATTTGAAGGGTAAACTTTAAATTTATCTTTAATTTCAATCCAATGATTATCTTGAAACTCCATGGTTTTAAACTCAACAGCAGGCCCTTCACCAAATTCTTTCATCCCAAAAAGATTGTGATGAACACTTGCTAGTTTACTTCTTCCGAAATCAGATTCCAAAATCGCTTGTGAAACTATGATACTTGCTCGAACCTTATACTCTTGATTTAAAAATTTAGCCTTTGAAATTAACGACTGAATAAATTTTTTATTTTCTTCTTCCCTGAGATATTCTGCCGAAAATTGTGGACGTGGATAAGTTTTTTTTATTACAAAATACCGATCCATTATTGTCCAAATACCAACAATAATCAACATTAAAAGTAAAAAAATCCTAAAAAAGATGTATCTTGAAGATGAACGCTTATTATATGTTCGCCTCCCACGCCAATGCATCCCCATTTTACGCCGTACCCTTCTCTAATTGTTCAACTAATTCCTCTAACACCAACTGATTTTTTTCCAAATACTTAGCAACATCTACCCCTACAAAACGATAATGCCAAGGTTCATATCCAATTTTTGTAATCCCTTCCTTGCCCTTAGGATATCGCAAAATAAAACCAAAATTTACTGCATTTTCTTTTAACCATGTAGATTTACCATTCTCTCTATCTACTTCCTCCTTAATATCTAACGCCAACCCCGTATGGTGTTCAGAACATCCTGGACGATTGGTAAACCTATATACCTCCGCCTTTGCTTCCTCATAAGACAACCCTTTAGAAAGTTCTCTTTCAATACCTTCTTCCACCAAACTTCTTTGATCATCAATCGAGCGATAAGCAGAAATAATTCTCAGTGGATACCCTGCTTCAACAGCTGCTGCTAATAAATCCTTCGTAGATTCTACAATTCGCTCATCCACATATAAATTTTCCTGAACAATTCCCAATTTTACCAGATCTGAAGATATTTCATGATCTTGATTTACCAATTTCAAATTCCAATCTGACAAAGAGATCTTAGACAAAATCTTCGATTTTTCATTATTATAAACATTTACTTTTTTTTGATAATTTAAAAAAATACATAAAAATATAATTAACAAACAAAAAAATGCTAACACTTTACGCAAAATAATTTACATCCAATCAATATAGAATAATAAAATTTCCGTTATCAAAAAATATTAATAAATATTCTACAATGATGAACTTTAAGAGCTTGCTCAAAATCTTTAGTAAAAATTGACATAAAAATTTATTCATACGTATCCGTCATAAGTTGAATCAATTCTCTCTTCGAACTCGCTACACGTGTCCGATCCACAGCTGGAAATATGAACGACAAAATATCGCTGTATCCCCAAACATTGTAGTCCATAACGACCTTCACTTGAATTTTTTTTGATAACTCCTTTACATTATATACTTTTTCTACAATCTCTATCACCGCTAAATCAGAACTTAACCATTTCTTAGCAACTGTCGCGCTCATTTTTTTATACTCATATACAGCCTCTTGTTCTTTCTCAGGAATAGTTCTGGTCAAATGTAAGACTTTTTGAACCAACATCCATTCGTAATCCGAAAAGAGAAACATCAATTGCTGATTGGCAAACTCCGGAAGTAGGAAATCTCCTTTTTTCCACGATTTCCATTCTTCTTTCGTCAATCTCAATTGATGTTTGTAAAATTCTACTTCATCAATATATTCTTCAATGACTCGATTCACTACTAAATCAATTAAAGCATGTTCCATAAAAAAACTTCCTTTCATATCATATTGCTTCTGCAGACTATTTTATCAAACATCCTGTCTGTCTCGTTTAAACAAATCAACTATAACTCTGCCTGATTGGTCGAAAATTCATTAGATTTCATTAATTTTGCATAATCCATAAAAACAATTCTTAAACGATTTTCTCCTTTTTTCAAATCAAAGGTTGGATCATTTCCTGGATACTTAATTTTTTGAAACTCAACATCACTCATTTTCTTACTTACAATCTCAAACGGAACTTTAAACATTTCTATTTTAGGAATATAAAAACGAAGAATTGGTAAATATTGATGATAACTAGAATCTTCATCCAATTCCAACTCTAAAAATTCACGAATATAAAATTCGAACGCACACGCTCCTTTATCTAAAGCGTATTCTGGATTTAAAACACAATAATTCATCATCTTTTTTTTAGATTCATCTATCCATGGAAAAAAAGCTTGTGCATTCAAACGCCCTTTCAAATGATGTTCAACATATTGTCCTTCTTTAAAATCATACGAACGAGTCACAAAAATCGAAGCCTGTTTTTTAGAAATTGGTTGTCCTTGCTGATCTAAATACGACACAGTATGCACACAACGTTCTTCAAAAGCAAATTCTATGTACGGTTCACGCAATAGACCAACACCATTCCCCCAAGCCAATTGGTCAAAACCAACTTGATCTCGAAACAAGCGTTGATAATTTAAGTTCACCTCTGCATCCCAATTCCAAGGATCCTTAAATAAAGTAATTTCAAGTAAATCACTTTTATGAGAACGGACTTGATAAACTTGTTGAACTGCTTCGAAAACTGCTTTAGGAACATAACAATAATAGTGCTTGCTAAAAAACATTCGCCAACAAGAGGTCAACATTAACCCTTCGTGGAGTAGATCATAACCTGCCAGTTGATTACAATCGACAGCAACATTCCAATCAGAATCGTAACATTTAGGCAATTTCTCTAACTCTTCCGGAGTGTCAAAAGTACGTAATTTTAAATGACTTATATTATTGAATTCATATTCATCAGACGAACGTAAATATCCAAAAATTCCATTTTCTTCTAAACGTGATACAAAATAATTATCAATCAACGATTCATATTTTGCAAACAATTCTTTAGACAAAAAATTTGAACAAAAGAGAGTTTTCCCCCTCACGTGAACTTGAAATTTTGCATTACCCGCCTCTAATGACCACCAAACATCCGTTTCCTTGGAAATCATCTTAATTCTCTGTGTAACATCGTCCAAATCAAAAAGAACACGTTGCTTTTTGTTTTCTCGAAAAATCATAGGTATTGTTAGAATTCTCGCTAAGCTTAGCCAATCAAAAAGGGCTTCTTGCAAGCCTTCTAATGAAAAATCTGCATACTGTCCTACCATTAATAGCTGCTCTTTCTTCTTCATACAATTCACCTCTTACGAAAACAAAAAACAAATATTTGATAAGTATTTTCAGTATCATTCTAACAAAAAAATTCCTTTTCTTTAAAGAAAAGGGTCACATAAAAATAGTATAAATAAAAAATCTACAAACCAATGTTTGTAGATAAATTTCAAAAAGTAGTACTCGCCTTTAATGCCGGTGAATGCTCGGTAGTATTGAACCCGCAGTTTAAGCAGGTGGGCTCCTTGACAGTACCCTAAAACTACCAAATGAGAAGGCATGTTTTGAATACTAGAACAAAATGATCCCCATATCAATGATAAAAATGTTCGGTCAATACCTAATGAACAAATCGAACATCAAAGCTTTCCTGTCATGATTCTACCACATAAAGCTATAGAATTATAGATTAAACATATTCTAAACTATCCATTTTTCTATTTTTTTCTTTAATTCACTAGCATCTTCCACACTGTAAGCCACAATCATCAACGTATTTGCACCTGCCAACGTCCCTGCAACTTTATTTAATGATAATTCATCAATGAAGGCAGCAATAACATTAGCATCTCCTAGATGCGTTCGTAAAATCAACAGAAATTGAACTTGTTCTATTGACTGCAAAGAATCTTGCACAATTTTTTGCAATTTATATTCAGAATTCTGTAAAAAATGAGGAAGAACGTACACTACTCGACCATCATCATCCCGCTTTTTTAATAAATTTAATTCACGAATATCACGAGAAAGCGTCGCCTGTGTTGTTTTGATGCTCTGCTTACATAAAATTTCCAATAGCTCTTCCTGCGTTGAAATTCGATTTTGAGAAATAATTCTCTGAATCAATTGATGGCGTTCCTTCTTTTTCAAATTGAATAATCGCTTTCTAATGAATTTTTGCAAAAAATGAGAATTTCAATACATAAAATTGGTATATACCCTAATTTTTAAGAACCTGCTTAAGATTTTTAGTGAAATAAATTTTTGAGTTCCAAAACAAGTTAACAATGTTTTTTGTGAACAATTTTTAATCGTGAAACAGATTCTAAAACACTTACTGTTTTTTAACTGATTTCTACACCGCTGCCATATCAGAGGAATCTTCCTTGGCATCATCTTCGTTAACTCTCTTTACAGTCAATGTAATTTGACCCTTCTTAGTTCCAATTGTCACATGGTCACCCAGCTCAAACTCACCAGATAACAACGCCTCACTCAGTCTATCTTCTACCTCGTGTTGCAGCGCACGACGAATCGGACGAGCTCCATATTCAGGATCAAATCCAACTTTACCAATTAAATCAATAGCAGATGCTGTAATTTTTAAGCGAATTCCTTGTTTTTTCAAGCGCTTAATAATTTTTTTACTCATAATTTTCACAATCTCACGAATTTCTTCCCTTTCTAACGAACGAAAAACTACCGTCTCATCAATTCGATTTAAAAACTCTGGTTGGAAAGTTTTCCTCAATTCATCTAACACCGTTTCTTTCATTTTTTCATAATCTTGTAAAACATCCTTTTTATTAAATCCAACTGATTTTTCTTCACGAAGAGCAGTGGCTCCAATATTTGAAGTCATGATCAAAATTGTATTCCGAAAATCTACTTTCCTACCTTTAGCATCTGTTAAATATCCATCATCAAATACTTGCAACAACAGATTAAAAACATCCATGTGAGCCTTCTCAACTTCGTCCAACAAAATCACAGAATATGGCTTTTGCCGAATTTTCTCTGTTAATTGTCCACCTTCTTCATATCCCACATAACCTGGAGGTGAGCCAATTAAACGTGATATGCTTTGTTTTTCCATGAATTCACTCATATCTACTCGAATCATCGCTTCTTCACTACCGAATATCGCTTCAGCCAAGGTACGAGCAAGTTCCGTTTTACCTACACCTGTTGGACCCATAAACATAAACGAGCCAATCGGACGAAATGGATCTTTCAAACCCGAACGAGCACGTCTAATAGCTTTTGAAATAGCAATAACCGCTTTATTTTGTCCTACCACACGAGCATGCAAAATATCCTCTAACTTAAGAAGTCGATCGGATTCCTTTTTAGCTAGTTGCTTCAAGGGAACACCTGTCCACTGCGAAACCACTTCAGCAATATCAGATTCATTCACAAATAAATCCCGATTTACTTGCTTTTTTTCCAAACTTTCTAATCTTTGTAATTTTAATCGCACTTTCTTTTCTTTAAGACGAAATTTTGCAACAAGTGCAAAATCTCCCTCATAAACTGCCATACGCTTATTTTTCTCTAATTCAACTAATTGATTACGAAGTTCAAATAGTCCTTCTGGAGCAACTAAATTATCTAAACGCACTCTAGCTGATGCTTCATCCATTATATCAATCGCTTTATCTGGCAATTGCCGATTATTGATATAACGAGTTGAAAGAGAAACTGCTGCTTGCAAAGCTTCATCTGTAATTTTCACACCATGGTGATCCTCATAACGAGAACGCAATCCATCCAAAATCTCTATTGCTCCCTCCTCTGTAGGCTCTTCAATGAATACACGAGCAAAACGACGCTCCAAAGCAGAATCTTTCTCAATATATTTTTGATACTCATCAAGGGTCGTTGCTCCAATAGTCTGAAGTTCTCCACGAGCCAATGCAGGCTTCAAAATATTAGAAGCATCAATGGATCCCTCAGAACCTCCTGCACCAATCAAAGTATGCAATTCATCGATAAATAAAATAATAGCTCTATCCTCATAAATTTCGTCTATCACTTTTTTAAAACGCTCTTCAAATTCTCCTCGATACTTTGTTCCAGCGACTAATGATCCCATATCAAGAACCATCACTCGTTGGTTCAACATCTCCTTAGGAACATCTCCTACCACAATACGCTCTGCTATCCCTTCCGCAATAGATGTTTTACCTACTCCAGGCTCACCAACTAATACTGGGTTATTCTTTGTCCTTCTACTCAAAATTTGCAGAACTCGCTTGATCTCATCATCTCTCCCAATTACAGGGTCCAATTCACCCTTGCGTGCCAACATCGTTAAATCACGAGCTAACCCATCTAAAGTTGGAGTTCTCGAAGAATAGCTAGCACTATCTTCAGATTCGTAAGAAATAGTTTCCAAAATACTCAAAAGCGGCGGTCTACTTAAAGGTTCTCCAGTTCCGAAACGACTCATTAATAATGTTCGCAACTTTGAAAGATTTATACCCAAATTAACTAAAATTCGGGATGCTAAAATATCACGATCCCGAATCAATCCTAACAAAAGATGTTCCGTACCAATGTGCTCTGTATTTAACCGCTTAGCCTCATTCGCTGCAAAATTTAAAACCTGTCTAGTTCGTGGAGAATAAGGAAGATAACTACCCTCAGGATAATTGCGAACCGATCCATATCCTGTTAAAATCTTAATTTCCTCTCTAATCTCATCTTCGTCTATTCTAAACTTACGCAATGATCTACCAGCAATACCTTTCGGTTCAATCACAAGCGCAAGCAATAAATGTTCACTCCCCACAGAGCGCTGTTTAAAATATTTAGCTTCCTTTTGTGCAATTCTAAGCACTTCTTTTGCTCGCTTTGTAAATAAATTATCCATTAGCTTTACCTCGAAATTCTTCACACTGCATCAAATTTAATCTTTAATATATTTTTACACTTACCATGTTTATAATCATAGCACGCTCACAGATCATCGATTGAATCTGTTACATCCTTCCTTTTTTTACTTTTATCAGAAAAATTTGACTTATAGTAATTATCTTGCTGACTATAATAATTATTTTGTTGATTATTATAATCATCTCCACGCCACGGAGCTCTTGGAATCACCAACATCAACAAAATATAAATTAGTATTGGAGAGCCGATACCACAAAAAATAAAAATTACATACGCCACACGTACAAATGTTGAATCAATTCCAAAATACTCAGCAATTCCTCCTAATGTCCCTGTAAAAACAACATCAGTGCTCGACTTTGTTAATTTTTTCTTCATATAATATTCAGCAAACCGATAAATCAGTTGCTCTCCTCCTCTTTTTAAACACAACTTACAGGTTTCTTCAAACAAAATTAATGATCTTATATTGCTGATACTTCCCCATTGTAGACAATACCACGACGAGGATCCACAGTAATTTTTTGTCCTTCAGAAATAAGTTTTGTTGCATTTTTAGCAGAAACAATTACTGGTATATGTTTCGCAATACCAACAACGGCTGCGTGAGAAGTCAAACCACCTTGCTCAACAATGATAGCAGATGCCTTTTCCATTGCTGGTAAGTATGAAGGATTTGTTGTAGGGACTACCAGAATTGCTCCCTCTACAGCCTTTGCTTTTGCATCAGCTACAGAAGTTGCTACAACAGCATTTCCAACAACAGTTTCTGTCCCTACCCCTTGACCTGTAAGAATCTTGTTTCCGATCAATTGAATCTTCATTACATTCGTTGTTCCACGCTCTCCAACTGGTACACCGGCAGTAATTAAAATTAAATCGCCCTCTTCAGCAATTCCCGATGCCACAGCTTCCCTCGTTGCCAACTCAAACATTTCATCAGTTGTTGACGGTTTTTTCGAAATGATTGGATGAACTCCCCAGTTAATAGTTAAACTTCTCTGTACTTTTTCATCAAAAGTAATAGCCAAAATATCAGCTTCTGGGCGATATTTCGAAATCATTTTAGCAGTATGACCTGACTCTGTAGCAGCAACAATTGCTTTTACTCCTAAATTCTTTGCTGCACGAGCTACTGACATCCCAATTGTTTCTGTTACATCTGTTTTATCAAAACGATTCAGTTGAAAAGAGCTATACTCCTCTAAAAATTGCTCAGTTTTAGAGTCAATCGTTGCCATCATTCTCACAGACTCTATTGGGTAATCTCCATTTGCAGATTCACCAGAAAGCATTGTTGCATCTGTTCCGTCAATGACTGCATTTGCTACGTCACTTGCTTCTGCACGAGTCGGACGTGGATTAGATTGCATGGATTCTAACATCTGAGTTGCAGTTACCACTGGCTTACCAGCAGCATTTGTTTTGCGAATAATATCTTTTTGAACCAACGGTACATCTTGTGCAGGAATTTCCACACCCATATCTCCACGAGCAATCATAATCCCGTCAGAAGCAGCAATTATTTCATCAATATTATCAATTCCTTCTTGGGATTCAATTTTAGAGATAATTTCTACGTGAGTATTTCCTGTTTCTTCCAAAATTTCACGAATATCCAAAACATCTTGCGCTTTGCGCACAAACGAAGCCGCAATAAAATTAATGTTTTGTGTTAACCCAAAACGAATATCTTCTGCATCTTTTTCTGTAATACCTGGTAAAGAAAGAGAAACTCCTGGAGCATTGACACCTTTACGACTACCAAGCATTCCTGCATTTCTAACTTCTACAACCAATTCACGATTAGCAACATCTTTCTCTTTGATCTCCATATCAATAAGGCCATCATCAAATAAAACATGACCGCCTACTTCTACATCATCAAACAAACCAGGATAAGTAATTGCAATTTTTTCCTTCGTGCCTTTTAAATTCATATCCATAGAAATACGCGTGACATCCCCAACTTCAAATTTAATATAGCCAGCACGACCATAATCTGCCTCAGTTGTATCTTGCTGTGTTGTTCGAATTTCAGCACCTTTAGTATCTAGCAAAATTCCAACGATTTTCCCTATTTTTTTCTCCGCTTCACGAACTAATTCCATCCGTTTTCTTTGTTCATCATGATCTCCATGTGAAAAGTTAAAACGAAAAACGTTCACTCCCTCTTCGATCAATTGAGCGATAATATCTAGCGAATTTGATGCTGGTCCTAAGGTACTTACAATTTTTGTTTTTTTCATTATTGATAATTCTCCTTTAATATTTTTTGAATAGAAATATCTGCTCTACAAATTCTTTAAACTTATCGCTCTCCATAAAAAATTCACGAAACGAAAGAGATTTAAATAGAAATTTGACGATTTAATTCATAAAGCGAAAGATCGGTTTCATGTTTATGATTCGTTAACATTGCAATAATATCCATGGATACCAGTCTCTCGTTTTGAATCCCTACTGCTAAGCCACCTTTCCCTTCTTTCAACAATCCAACTGCAAAAGCTCCAAGCTTTGAAGCTAACACACGATCACGAGCTGTTGGAGAACCACCTCTTTGAATGTGTCCCAAAACTGAAACACGAAGATCAGAATCATCTCCAGCTTCTCTCATCTTCTGAGCAAATTCAGTAGCACCCATCACACCTTCCGCCAAAACAATCAACGTATGCTTTTTACCACGCTTATGCCCAGCTTTCACCCGTTCCACAATTTTTCTTACATTAAAATCATGCTCTGGAATAACTATGTCATCTGCTCCGCTAGCTACTCCCGACCATAAAGCAATGTCTCCAGCATTTCGACCCATCACTTCAACAATAAACGTTCGCACATGCGAAGTTGCTGTATCACGCAAACGATCTAACGCATCTAACGCAATATTTACCGCTGTATCAAAACCAATAGTATAATCCGTACCTGGAATATCATTGTCAATTGTTCCAGGAATTCCTATTGCTGGAAAACCATGTTCCGTTAAACGCATAGCTCCTTGATAAGATCCATCTCCACCAACTACTACTACCCCTTCAATACCATGTCTCTTCAGTTGATCAATTCCTGCTAATTGCCCTTCAAGCGTTGCAAATTCTGGATAACGAGCAGAGTACAAAAATGTCCCTCCGCGTTGAATCTTATCTCCTACAGAGTTAATTTTCAACGGAAAAATATCCCCCGCAACCATCCCTGCGTATCCATAGTTAACTCCAAACACTTCCATTCCTTCATAGATGGCTTTGCGAACTACCGCGCGTACAGCAGCGTTCATTCCAGGTGCATCTCCTCCAGATGTCAAAACAGCAATGCGTTTCATCGGCCTAACCCCTTCAAACTATTATTTAAGAATCTACTATAGAAAATCTTTCACTTTACAGGCGTGATTTTATCATTTCTTATCCCACTTGTCTTCGCATTATTTTACTAAAAAATTAATAACATATCTACTATTAATTTTTTCCATGACAATTCTTAAATTTTTTTCCGCTACCACAAGGACAAGGATCATTACGCTTAACTTTCGCATAATTATCCTTAGCTTTTTTAGGAGGTTGAACAGAATTTTGAGGATTTTCAAATTCTTGATGCACCGCTTCTCTTTCTTCTGCAACCTGTTCGCGCTGAACATCTTGATGGATCTTCGCTTTCATGAATAGACGAGTCACTTCATATTCAATTGCACCAATCATATCAACAAACATCTGAAAACCTTCCGTTTGATATTCTACCAACGGATTGTTTTGTGCATATGCACGCAAACCAATCGATTGACGCAATTGATCCATTGCATCGATATGATCCATCCATTTGTCATCAACCACCCTTAAAATAACCACTTTTTGAAATTCCAACAATTGTTCTGAAGTACTAAGATGCATAACCTGTTGATTGTAAACTTCTTCTGCACGTTTAAACAAGTAATCTTTTATTTCATCATGTGACTTTCCTTCAATATCATTCAAAGAAACCTCATGCTCATCAACCAGCGTGCTTCCAGCAAAATTTACAATGTCTTGCAAATTCCAATTCTTCTTTTCTTCATCTTGCGTATGAGCATCAACTACCCTAGCAACCGCACGCTTTACCATAGAAAGAATCACATAACCTAAATCCTCAGTTGCTGTGATAATTTCATAGCGTTGCGCATAAATAATTTCCCGCTGCTCACGCATCACATCATCATATTGCAAAACATTTTTACGTGTATCGTAATTATTTCCTTCCACACGTTTCTGAGCAGATTCTACCTGTCTAGTAAACATTTTTGAACGAATTGCTAAATCTTCGTCCGCATCATCTTCTGATTGAATACGTTCAAGAAAATTCTTGATTCGATCTGCTCCAAAACGCTTCAACAATTCATCTTCAAGTGAAAGATAAAACTGTGAAACACCTGGATCCCCTTGTCGTCCGGCACGCCCACGCAACTGATTATCGATACGTCTAGATTCATGACGCTCCGTTCCGATAACTGCTAAACCACCAAGTTCTTTCACTCCAAGTCCTAGCTTAATATCCGTTCCCCGACCAGCCATATTTGTTGCAATCGTTACTGCACTTTTTTGTCCAGCATTCATAATTATATCAGCTTCTTTAAAGTGATTCTTTGCGTTCAGCACTTCATGAGGAATGTTTTCTTCATTTAACAAATTAGATACATATTCAGAAGTCTCTACCGCAACCGTTCCAACCAAAACTGGCTGTCCTCTACGATGACGCTCCTTAATATCCTCAACTACAGCTTTAAATTTTGATTTAAACGTTGGATATAAAATATCTGGAAAATCTTGACGTGCAACTGGACGATTGGTCGGAATCTGAACAATATGCATGTTGTAAATTTCTCTAAACTCTTCTTCCTCCGTTTTAGCCGTCCCTGTCGTCCCTGCCAATTTTTTATACATTCTAAAATAGTTCTGAAAAGTAATGGAAGCTACCGTTTTTGATTCATCTTCAATTTCTACACCTTCTTTTGCTTCAATTGCTTGGTGAAGTCCATCAGAATAACGTCGACCGTCCATAATACGACCTGTAAATTGGTCAACAATCATAACCTTACCCTCTTGAACCACGTAATCAATATCATGAAGCATGATAAAATTAGCCCTTAATGCATTATCGATATGG
The DNA here is from genome assembly GCA_031288715.1 of Lactobacillales bacterium. Lineage (GTDB taxonomy): Bacteria > Bacillota > Bacilli > Lactobacillales > Streptococcaceae > JAIRLR01. The sequence goes on from JAITQW010000037.1 coordinate 57,367, forward strand.
TGTGTTAAAGCCGTATTTTCTAAATCATATAAATTTTCAAGATCAAAAATCTCCTCAGCCTTATTAATTCCAGATTCCGTCAAACTAATCGTTTTCGATTGAATATCAATCTTGAAATCTTCATCTGTTTGCTTACTCAAACTCTTCACAAAGTGGTCAGCACGCGTGTAAAGTCCTGTTGCACCTTCTGCTTGTCCAGAGATAATAAGTGGTGTTCTAGCTTCATCAATTAAAATTGAGTCAACCTCATCAACTAATGCAAAGCTTAGTGGGCGTTGAGTCATTTGATTCGCGTATACAACCATGTTATCCCGCAAATAATCAAATCCGAGTTCACTATTTGTTGAATAAGTGATATCTGCTGCATAAGCTGATCGTTTTTCTTCAGGAGACAATGCATTCACATTAACTCCAACAGTAAGCCCTAACCAATTGTACAATTCACCCATTTCATTTGCATCCCGCGTAGAAAGGTACTCATTCACGGTTACTACATGAACTCCTTCTCCTGTCAATGCATTCAGATACACTGGCATCGTTACAGTTAACGTTTTCCCTTCTCCTGTACGCATCTCAGGGATATCTCCATCATGAAGCACGATTCCGCCCATAATTTGAACATGATACGGAAATAAACCTAATACTCGACGGGCACCTTCTCGAACGGTTGCAAATGCTTCTGGAAGTAAGTCATCCAACGTCTCTCCATTTTTATAACGCTCTTTGTATTCCTCCGTCTTTGCCTTTAATTGCTCATCTGACAATGCAGCCATCGTCTCTTCATAACTTTCTACCTTACTAGCCAAATAGTCCAAACGACGTAATTCTCGCCGATCATTTTCAATAATTTTCTTTAAAATATTAGCCATTCATCTAACTCCTTATCATCGAAAACATATCACGATAAATATATATGAACCTCTCGAGACTAAAACCACATATTATCTTTCATTTCCTTAATCTAATAAAAAGTATACGTCATCCTCCCTTAAGAAACAAATTTCTTACTGCAATTATAAGTAGTTATAAATTTATTAAAATAAAAAAATGCGAAGCAACCTTATCTAGAATTAGCTGCTTACACAGGTTCTTACACTATCAACGTGACTAACAAAAATCATTACTAAAATTCTAATCTTCCTTCTGCAACAACTCTTTAAACAATCCAATCACAAATTCCTCTGATTGAAAAACCTGTAAATCTTCAATTCCTTCTCCCAATCCAACCAATTTTACTGGCAAATGCAATTCATTTCGAATCGCTAAAATTATTCCACCTTTGGCCGTTCCATCTAATTTTGTTAATACTAATCCCGTAACATCTGTTGTTTCTTGAAATTGTTTCGCTTGCTGCATCGCATTTTGCCCCGTCGTTGCATCCAATACTAACAAAACTTCATGAGGTGCATCTGGAATTTCACGCGTAATCACTCGTTTGATCTTAGCTAGTTCTCGCATCAAGTTCTCTTTATTCTGTAAACGTCCCGCTGTATCTACCAGCAAAACATCTGCATGCTCACTAACAGACCTCTTAATACCATCAAAAACAACTGATGCAGGATCTGCTCCTTCTACTCCTGTAACCACCTCTACCCCAGAGCGTTCTCCCCATACAACCAATTGCTGAATCGCTCCAGCACGAAAAGTATCAGCCGCCGCAAGAATCACTTTCTTGCCTTCTGAATTCAGCTGATTAGCCAATTTTCCAATCGTTGTCGTCTTACCCACACCATTCACGCCAACAAATAAAACTACCGTCAAACTATTCTTTTGAAAATTCAACACATTTTGCTCATCTATTCCTTCAACTTCGTACAAATCAACCATTTTTTCAATCAAAATATTCTGAATCACAGATTTTTCTTTTGCATTTCTAAGCTTCACTTCTTGACGTAACGCTTCCGCAATTCTAACGGAAGTATAAAAACCAACATCTGCACCAATAAGTGTTTCTTCCACCTCTTCAAAAAAATCTTCATCCACACGTCGAAAACTTGCGAACAATTGATTCATTTTTTGCCCAAAAGTTTTTCTTGTTTTCGCTAATCCCTTATGATACTTCTCCTGCGTTTTCTTCTCTTCTCTTAAACTTCTATTTTCTGCAGACATATCTTCTTTTACTACAGATACCTCTTCTGTGCTAGATAATTGCTCTGTTTTAACTTCTTTTATGGCTAGTTCCTTCTTAAATGCCTGCTTAATTTTATCAAATAATCCCACATTGCCACCCCAATCTTTATATTCTTAATATTAGACCTGTCCTGTAAATAATGTATATTTTGAATTGCCGCTATTTTTCTCTAAGGCAAGGAATTAAGCGCAGAAATAGCCAGAACTATTGCGAGCATTTTTGACAAAGTATTTAGGAAAATATAGGACAATTCATTACAAATCGGAACCTTATCTTCTGCAGAAAAAATCTCTACGCACCAATCTTTCCATCTTCAGTTACTTCTTCCAAGCGCACTGAAACAATCTTAGAAACACCTGAACCTTGCATCGTAACTCCGTAAAGATATTTCGCTGCTTCCATCGTTCCCCTACGATGTGTAACAACAATAAACTGTGTGTCCTTTTCAAATTGCGATAAATAATTAGCAAAACACCCTACATTTGCTTCATCCAACGCCGCCTCTACCTCATCTAAAACAGCAAATGGGACAGGTCTCACCTCAATAATTGCAAATAATAATGCCAAAGCTGTTAGCGCGCGTTCTCCTCCAGAAAGCAAACTCAAATTTTGCAACTTCTTTCCAGGTGGCTGTGCAATAATTTCAACTCCTGCCAAAAGTAAATTCTCAGGATCTGTCAAAATTAACTCAGCTCGACCTCCACCAAACATCTTTGGAAAAGTCTGGCTAAATTTTTCACGAATATCCTCAAACATCTCTAAAAAACGAGTCTGTACTTCTTTATCCATCTCTGACATCGTACGATACAAAGAGTCCTTAGCTTCCAGTAAATCTTTTTGTTGCTCCTCTAAAAATGAAAATCGCTCACTCACTTGATCATACTGCTCAATCGCTGCAAGATTTATTACACCTAATAAATCAATCTCACGTTTCAAACGACTCACTTTCGCCTCTGCTTGCCCAATATCTTCAATTTCTATACTTTTCAAACAAGCATTCTCAAAAGTTTCTTGGTACTCCTCTTGCAAATAATTCAACAAAGAATCCAATTGATTATTTAGACGATCCACAATCAACTCCAACTCAGAAACTTTCTGTTGCTCTCTTTGAATCTCTCGATTTTTAAATGCAAATTGCTCCTCTTGTTTTGAAATATTTGCAACCATTTCCATTCGAATAAATCGCTTTTCTTCCTCTAAATCAATCAATTTTTTTCGTCTAGAAATCAAATCGGACAACTTCTCACTCAAAGCTGCTTGATTTTCCTTTTGTTCATTCATTTTATCTTGCAACGAAGTTAATTTTCCTGAAAACATAACATAGCGCTCAGATAAAAGTTTATTCTTTTCTTTTTCTTCTTCAAGAAAATGAGAAGAGCTTCGAATTTGCTCAGAAATTACCGCAAATCTCTCTTTTTTCTTTTGTTCACATGCCTGAATCTCACTTTTTTTCTCATCCTGCACACCTGCTGATTTTTCAACCAACAAACGCTCCTGATTAGTTCTTGCTACCTCCATCTTAGCTTCTTGAATTTGTTGAGCAAGAAAATTTTTCTTCTCTTCATAATGACATAAAAATTCTCCTAATACCTGCTGCTGCTCTTCCAATGCCTCTTTTTCTTGCTGCAAGCGCAAAAGGTCAGCCTGCTCGTTTTGAACAAAATGCTCTTGGTTATTCTGAGCCATTCGACTTTTCTCACCTGAAACACGTAGATCCTCTAAACCTTTTTCAAACTTGCTAATTTTTTCATTCGCAAATGTTTGTTTTTCCTCTAAATCTTGTAATTGCTTCTCTAGCTTAAAAATCTCATTGCCCAGATCCTGTAGCTGAGCATCGTTAGCAAACAACGAAGTTCTATTTCCCTTTTTACTGAATCCGCCTGTCATCGATCCACCAGCATTCATCACATCCCCCTTTAAAGAAACAACACGATAACGAAAATTCATCTTACGAGCAATCGTATTCGCACTCGCTAAATTCTTTGCTAAAAGCGTATTACCTAAAAGATTCTCCATAATCGATTGAACCTTTGAAGAACACTGAATTAATTCACTACCAACGCCTAAAAAATCTGAAATCTTTTCTAATTTTTTCCTATGATCTTCGCTTATTTTTCGCGAACGAATCGTTGTCAATGGCAAAAATGTAGCTCTACCAACACATTTTTCTTTTAAAAATTGAACACCTCGCCTAGCGCTTTCCTCATCTTCCACAACAATTTGTTGCGCTGCCTGCCCAAGGACCGTTTCAATTGCCAACCGATATTTCGAATTCACACTTAATAATTCGGCTACCGAGCCCACAATACCGCCAAGTATCTTTTTTTGTTGCAAAACAGCTCGAACACCATGAAAATAACCTTGATAGCTCTCTTCAATCTCTCGAAGACTTAACATCTTTGCCTTCTTTTCTTGCAAAAGATTGAGCATCAATTGTCGATCAATCTCAAGCACATGTAACTTTTCCTTAAAAAGTTGCTCTTGTTCCTTCATTTCGCTATATTCTTTCAATTGAGCTTGTAAATTTTTTTGAATCTTTACATACTCTTGTTCAGTAACCTTAAGTGTATGTCTTTTTTTCTCAATCTTTTGATTCAACTCTTCAAAATATACAAGATTTTTTTTATGCGATCTTGCCTTTTGTAAATATTGCGCTTCTAAATGCTCTAAATCACTCTGTGCCTGAATTTCTATCTCATGAGCAGACAAGTAAGCAATACGCAACTCTTCCAGTTTTTCTTTGGAAGACCCTGAAAAAAACGCTATCTTTCCATTTAATTCAGCTAATTCTTCTTCTAATTTCGAAGCTTCCTCCTGCTTACTAAAAAGTTCCTCTTTAACCTTTTTCAAATTCTCAAAAATCTGTTTTTCTTCCGCTTTGATAGCCACCATAGACTCTTTAAGTTCTTCTGCATTTTTCTGAAAATTAGCATAACGTTCTTGCCAAAGATTATTCTCACCTTCACACTCTTTCTCTGCTTCTGTGATATCCAGCAACTCTTTCCCAACAACTTCCAAAGATTCATCAAAATCATTACGCTTAAGACGCAAATTTTGTAACTCAGACTCCAACTCTTTAATGCTCTCTTTCTTTTGTTGCAATGTGATTGTTGCTTGCAATAAAAGCGACTTATTTGTTTCCCAAATTTCCTTTTTTTCACGAATCTGACTCACCGTTAAACTAATATCAATCTTAGTAAATTCTCCACGTAATTTTATAAATTGAACGGCATTTTCTTTTTGCTTTAACAATGGAGGAAGTTGTTCTTCAAGTTCATGAATAATATCTTTCAATCTAGATAAATTATCCTCAGTCTCAACCAGTTTCTGCTCCGCTTGTCTCTTTCTAGTTTTATATTTTAAAACACCTGCAGCTTCCTCAAAAATAGCCCGTCGCTCCTCAGGCTTTGATTGAAAGATCACCTCAACCTTCCCTTGAGAAATAATAGAAAATGACTCTTTTCCCAAACCAGAATCAAGCAATAAATCCGTAATATCCTTCAAACGGCATAATTTTTTATTAATAAAAAAATCACTATCTCCTGATCTAGTAAGACGTCTAGTTAAAGAAATTTCTTGGAAACTAAGTGGAAGATAAGAATCTGAGTTGTCAAGAATTACCGTTACCTCTGCTACATTCAATGATTTCTTTTTACTAGAACCTGAAAAAATTACATCAAACATCTTACCACCACGAAGATTTTTTGCCGACTGCTCTCCTAATACCCAGTGTAAAGCATCTGTAATATTGGATTTTCCTGAACCATTTGGTCCCACCACAGCTGTAATTCCAGGTTCAAAATTAATCACTGTTTTCTCTGCAAAAGACTTAAATCCTAATATCTCCATCCGTTTCAAATACATATAAACTTATCGTTCTCCTTTATTTTAACAAGTTCTTAGAACCTATTTCACGATTAAAAATCGTTAACAGTTTTTTAAATACTGTAATGCATATTCAGCTGCTTTCTGCTCGGCTTGCTTTTTAGATTTTCCAAAACCCTCACCAATTTTTTTATCATTGACATAAATATCGATATAAAACAAGCGATCATGAGCCGGACCTTCTTCCTTTTTCAAACGATAATCAATCATAACATCTCCGTCTTTTTGTAATTCCTCTTGCAAAATTGTTTTAAAATCTCTCTCATGCAAAAAGAAACCACTCTCTATTTTTGGTATCATCACTAAATTAATAAAATTCTGTACTTTTTCTAATCCCTGATCCTGCTCTAAAGCTCCAATAAATGCCTCAAATAAATCACACAACAAAGAAGAGCGACTTCTGCCACCGCTCGCCTCCTCTCCCTTGCCTAGCAAAAGATACTGATCAAAATGGCACTCTTTCGCAAAAGCTGCTAAACTATCTTCACGAACAATGAATGAACGCAAAGGAGAAAGTTTTCCCTCCAAAAAATTTGGATATTGAACAAAAATATACTTAGATATCAAAAATTGCAACACTGCGTCCCCTAAAAACTCCAAGCGCTCGTTATCCGATATATTAAGATGTTGGTGCTCGTTAACAAAACTCGAATGAGTAAACGCTTCCTCCAACAAACTTAAATTTTTGAATACAATTCCATAATTATCTTGCAATTCTTTAAGAAGTTTATGATCCATATCGAACCTTCTTCCCCTCTATTACTTTAATTAGTTTTTTTCACTTAACATTCTCAATCTATCAAGTTCAAATCAAGAATCGCATAAATTTTTTTAAATTCCGAAACAAAATCAGTTTGTAAACATGATCTGGAAATAACCCTATAAATTCAGAAATATTATATCATATCACCTTTCGACCCAAAATTTTTTAATTACATTGAAGAAGAAAACGGAATGTATCAACCTTTATAAGATTGATACATTCCGAAAATTTCATGACAGTGAACACATATACTAGAAAATAATAATTTGCGAAACTAACCTATTTATGATAGATTATTAAGGTATAAATAAAGCATATTGCATAGGAGGCACAAACAAATGGCAAAAGTAGATTTTTTTACTGGACGTAAAACATCTTCTGGAAACAATCGCTCTCACGCGATGAACAAGACAAAGCGTACAGTAAAACCAAACCTGCAGAAAGTGCGCGTCCTTCTTAATGGAAAATCTAAAAAAGTATGGGTTTCGGCACGTGCTTTAAAGTCTGGTAAAATTACTCGTGCTTAACGCTTCATTTTTTTCTAAAAACATTCTATAATAAACAAAAAAACGTCTAAGCTTAGACGTTTTTTTGTTTTATCAAAAGTAAAGCTGTGATATTAAATAGGTCCTATATTAAAATAACATCAATAAATTCCAAAAACACTATCTAGTGATAGAGCCATTACATAAAATTAGTATAGGAATAAAACTCCATAAAGATAAATTGATTCACATTTATAATCCATGGAGCTTTTCATTTATCTTCACTCTTTAAAAAATCAAATGGATTCTTAGTAGCTAACGTCGGAAGATCTAATTTTTCTTTTGAAAGCAATTGCTCACGTTTGGCTTCAGGATCAGGTGAAACAATTAATTCTCCTGATTCAATCTCCTCTAGCGCACGCCCAACATTTTTTACAGAATGATACTCTGAAAGTAAAAGTTCATCACTTTTCGCAAGCTCATGTGCCCGCTTACTAGATAAAATTACCAAAGAATATTTTGAATGCACTCTATCTAATAAGTCATCAATTGATGGTTTTAATATCATAAAATACTCAGCTCCCCACTATTCTTACAGATTTGTTACATTAAAATCAAAAACTATGCAATAAGATAAAAATAAGATCATTGATTATATTCGCGAATCATCTTCAAATACCGCCCAATAACACGATCTACTCTAAAATGTTCTCCTGCTATAATATCCTTTACTCGCACAGCTGCAAACGCAACTTCATCATTAACTACTGCATAATCATAAAGCGACATCATCTCAATTTCTTCTTGAGCCACACGCATACGTTCCTCAATTACTCCAGAAGAATCAGTTCCACGACCCACAATCCGCTCTCGCAACTCATCCAAATCTGGTGGTATTAAAAAAATAAACACCCCATCCGGAACTTTCTCTTTCACTTGAGATGCCCCCTGAACTTCAATTTCTAAAAAAACATCTTTACCTTCATTCAATTTTTGATTTATATATTTAAGAGGCGTTCCGTAATAATTTCCAACATACTCAGCATATTCAAGCATCTGCCCATTTTTAATCATCTCTTCAAATTCTTCGCGAGTACGAAAAAAATAATCAACCCCTTCCATTTCTCCTGGACGCTTCTTTCTTGTCGTCATTGAAATAGAATATTCAAAATCATGCCTAGAGGCCTCAAAAATCTCCTTACGAACTGTTCCTTTCCCAACTCCCGAAGGACCAGAAAATACAATCAGTAATCCACGATCTTTCATCCTAGATCTCTCACCTCTCATCTTCTATTAAGCCTCATGTTACCATTAATACAATAAAAATTTCAAGAAAACATAAGTTATTTCCTATGAAAACGATTCCTTGGGCAAGTTGTAACATAAACCCGTCCACTGAAAAATAAAAAAAGACAGATCATCAAAATTCTAATAAAATGTTTAAAGTATCAGCCCAAAACATTTAGGAGGAATAAAGATGAAATGCC
>JAITQW010000021.1 GCA_031288715.1 Lactobacillales bacterium
TTGTTTAGAACTTCAATAATACACGAATTTCACTATGGCGTCTTTGTTTAATTTCTTAAAGTAAGTTTTAAATAACTTTAATTTTAATATGCTTTATGGGTGGCTAAATTCATTTTACAGTTCACCTTTTATGAAGACTGTTTTTAGCTTATAAATTCATTTTATAATTCACCATAGATTTTTTATGCTATTATAGACTAATAAATCCCAGCAGAAAAGGTGACAAATAATGAAAATGCTGTCAAGAACCCAATGGGTAATCAGTTGTTTAATTATTTTTTTACTTGAGGGAACAGGCGTGTTGTTACCATATTTTTGGACGCGCTTTTTTTGGTTGTTGGTTTTAAACGTGCTCCTTTTTTTTCTATTTTTTTCCCAGTGGCGTATTCTTAAAAAAAATCAAAATGAAGTAATTGACTATGTAAATAAAAACGCAGAAGAATCTATTCGTGAAGTTCTTGAAACGATGCCTGTAGGAATTGTACGTTTTGATAAAAAAACGAAAGAAAAGATATGGATGAATCCTTTTGCGGAGTATATTTTTACGAGCAATAATGAAGAACTCTCACAGCGTGAAATTCAACAAATAATTTATCAAAACAAGGCAGATAATCATTTTTTGGTTTTTGGAAAGAAAAAATATTTTGTATATGTTTATGAAGCTGAAGGAATTATTTATTTTACAGATGTAACCAATGAACAACGCTTGAAAGAACGTTTGCAGAGTAATCGAGTAGTTGTCGGTATCATTTCTGTGGACAACTATGATGATATTACAGAAAATATGGATGAAAAAGAGGTGGCCATATTAAATAGTTACATTACTTCAGAAATAACGGATTGGTTAAAGGGGAAACAAGCATTTTCACGAAGTTTATCACGAGAAAAGTATATTTTTGTCGTCCAATTTGATGCTCTTGAAACGATGATGGTTGAGAAATTTGATATATTAAAGAAAATACGAAACGAGTCTATTGAAAAAGGTAAAGCGATTACATTGTCAATAGGAGTTACATATGGCTCAACAACCATGTATTCCTTAGGTATTGCTGCAAATAATAATTTGGCAATTGCCTTAGTTCGTGGTGGAGATCAAGCGGTTGTGAAAGAAGATTCGGAGATGGCGCGCCCGCTTTATTTTGGAGGAACGTCTAATTCTATTACTAAACGTACACGAGTGCGTGCTCGAGCAATGGCTCAAGCTCTAAAAGGAGTGATGCAGGAATCTGAAGAAATTTATGTGATGGGGCACCATTTTCCTGATATGGATGCTTTTGGAGCGAGTGTAGGAGTAGCCCATATTGCAAAATTATATGATATTCCCGTACATATTGTGTTGGATGAAAAGCAGTTAATTATAGATGTTCAGCGTTGTTTGGAGCAAATTCAGGAGGTCCCTGAGTTAACATCGTTGATTATTTCTCCGCAAGAAGCACAATCAATTCGAAAGAAAAATAGCTTGTTGGTGATGGTAGATCATTCCGATCCTACAATAACGATGAATTCCGATTTATATGCTTCCTTTGAGAAAATAGTGGTAATCGATCATCATCGTCGAGGGGTTGAATTTCCGGAAAAATCTCTTTTTTCTTATGTTGAATCTTCTTCCTCTTCTGCTAGTGAGCTAGTGGTGGAATTAATACAATATATATCTACTAGTGTAAAGCGTTTGTTACCCATAGAGGCGACAGTTCTTTTTGCAGGATTAGTAGTAGATACGAAGTCATTTACAGTTTGCACGAGTAGTCGTACTTTTGATGTGGCAAGCTACTTACGGGGATTAGGAGCAGATTCTATAGCTGTCCAATCATTGTTTGAGGAAGATTTATCCACTTATGTGAAAGTAAATGAGATCATTGTTCGTTCGCAATTTATAAGTGAAGAAATTGTAATAGCTACAGGAGATACAGAGGAAAGGTATGAGAATGTTTTTCTTGCTAAAGCAGCTGATATTTTGTTAGGAATGACAAAAATTAGGACATCTTTTGTACTTGCAAAGTTAACAAATGGGCAGATTGCAATAAGTGCACGTTCTAAAGACGGGCTAAATGTACAGTCGATTATGGAGCTTTTAGGTGGTGGTGGGCACTTTGATAGGGCTGCTGTTCAGTTGGAAGGATTAACAATTAAAGAGGCAAAAATGCAATTAATTCAAGCAATTCAAGAAAAAATAGAGGAAGAAAAATCTGTATGAGGGCAAATGAAGCTTAAAAAGTAATATGCCTTAGTTAAAAATGGAATTTTTTTAGAATTCTTATTATAATGCAGTTTGTAGTCATTTGATCTTTAAAGAGGTGGTTAATGTTGGCCAATCGATTAATGCACATATTACAGAATGATAAGAATGCTTTGAAAAAGTTTACTGGAGTTAGTTCTAAAGAAGATGCCTTAAAGGTAGCGCAAGGTTTGATTCCTGATTACACGGAATCAGAGTTGTTAAATGATGTTCAAAATATTCAGCATTCTTATATCAAGAATTCTTCACTCAGTTCCAGTCAATTAGAGGATGTTGTTGGCGGGGCAATTAATTGGGGAGCGCTGTTTACGACGACTGTTCCCATTATTTTATTAGATATGTGATTTTTTGTAGTGAAAAACTACTATTTATATTAGGGTATGTTTACATATTTAGAGTAAAAAATTCCACCATCATTTAATGTGTGAAAAATTTAGAAAAGAGGTGAGATCATCATGGCTAACAGATTGGCTCATTTATTCAAATATGATAAAAAGGCAGTCAATAGATTTAGTAGTGTAAGAACGAAAGAAGATGCTTTGTCTGTAGTGATAGATTATATTTCTGATTATACAGAGGAAGAGTTAGCAAAAGATATAGAAGATATGCAATCTTCTGTGATAAGAGAGGGTTTATTAGATACGGACAAATTAGAAGATGTGACAGGAGGAGTAGCGAATTTGGGAGAATTTGTTAATTATATTTTTCCTGAGGTAATCAAGGCAAGCAATGTAAATTGGAGGGAGTCTTAGAGCCTGTTTCACGATTAAAAATTGCTCACAGGAGAAACGTTTGTTAATCGTGAAGGTAGTCCGCAATTTTTACGCAATTTTAGACTGAAAGCAAGACTTTCAGGTATCGGATAAAGGAAAACGACCGTAGGAAGTTTTCTGTCAAAAATGCAGATTTGGTGGTTCCAAATAGAGGATTTTTAACACTAGAAGCACGGCTTCTAGGTTATTAAATGAAAGAAATTTTGTTTTCAAAATTTCTCACAAAGTGCGAAAAATTGTCGGAAATTTCGCCATTATAGAGATTGTTAACAGGCTCTTAAAGCTTCTACAGTAGTTGTTGACTGAACTAAAAATCTAAAAATGGTCTTCAGGCGAATCAATTGAAAAAATTTTTTTATTTCAATTATCCTTTTAATTTTAAAAAAAGAAGGAGTTAGATAATTATGGCAAATAAACTGGCGCATTTATTTAAATATAATAAAGAAGCTCTTAAAAAATTTGAGGGTGTGGAATCAAAAGAGGATGCTCTATCTGTAATTCAGGAATATATCACGGACTATACGGAAGAGGATCTGTTGAAAGATGTTCAAAGTATGCAGAATACTTTAGTTTCCGAAGGATCAATTAATGTAGAGGAATTGGCAAGCGTGACAGGAGGAGCCTTTGTCTGGTCGGAAGTAAGTGATGTGTTTAAAACATATAATCGTATCACGGACAGTCATTTTTAATTTCAAATAGATGTTTTAAATAGTGTTATTTTGCTGGCAATGATACTATTTAGAAAATCGTTATTTTATTTTCTAATTAAAGAAGGTAGTGATTGTGTCGTGCAGAAGGAAGTGCGGGTTGATGTTCGCGAGGTGTATTTTGATTTACAGCAAGAATATGACATTGCAAGAATGAATCAGCAATTTCGCCAGTTTGGATTACAGATCGAGTTTGCTGAGAATTTTAAGCAGGAAGAGCAGATTGATTTGTTTTATTTTTCTGTATATGAAGCTAAGAGCTGTGTGGGTCTTGTTTACGGTCTTTACATAATTGAAGAAGAATGTCTTCAGATAAAAAAAATATTTTTGTTACATGAATTTCGCAGTATACAAAATATTGAGTGGATTTTACATAAATTTTTACAACTTACAAAGGAGCAATTAAATGCATTTAGATTTAAGTGGCATTATACAATTGATGGAAGTAAAAAGGATGCTTACTTTTTTTTGTTAAAAAATATTCCTTGTATAAAAGTTGAAAAGATCATTTCTTTTCGACAATATTTAGTGGAGATAAGTAATTTTGATCATCTCAGATCATTAACCTGGTATAAACCTACTGTATTTGTGAATAAGGGATATGAAGCAATTCTTTGGCAAGATTGTCCGGAGAAAATCAAGCAGAATATTTTGGAGAGAGAGAAATTTTTAAGTAATTTACCAACTTATCTTTCGCCATTTATTGAAAATTTTGATACGGAAGATACCAAATCTAGTTTTATTTTGGTTAAAAAGGACAATCAAGAACCTTTTGGTTGGATGATTAATGAGAAAATATCTAGTGAGGCAGTAAAGATTAAAAGATGGTATACCTATGAACATGCACGAGGACTTAGAATAGGACCTTCATTTGCTTCGTTTGTTTTAGAGAGAATTGCTGAAAATAATAAACGTCTAGTTTTCGAAGTAGCGATGGATAACTTGCCAATGAATAGGACGGTTGTAAATAAATATTTTAAACCAATTTTAGCGCAAACCTACGATGTTTGTCAGTTGGATATTACATTATTGGAATAGATAGATCATGTGATGAATGTAATATAAGTAGCATGCGAGTGGAGGAAGGGAATATGTCCTGGACAAATGAAGAAATAAATGAAATTTACGAAAAGGTAATGCAAAAAGCAAAAACGGATGAAGAATTTCGTCAAGAATTACTTGTAAATCCGAATCAGGCGATTGCAAAATTGACAAACAAAGAACTTCCTGATGGCTTTGCAGTAAAAATTTTAGAAAATGATCCGAATTATAATGCTACATTTGTTTTGCCTGATTTATCAACGGGAGAGTTGGATTTAGATGATTTAGATAATGTGGCTGGAGGTCTTTCTGTTGCTGTGGTTATTTCAGTGTGTGCAGTTGCAGTACAAGTAAAGTAGTTTTAGAACCTTCCATAAATTTCTGGCACCAAGAGGTTTATCTATAGGAAGATTGTTAAAAGATTCTTATAAGAAAATGCAAAAAGTGTTGCTAAGTAGAAAGGTGTTTGTACTTATGAAATGGTCGCGTTATAGTAAGTTTTTTCAGTCTAAGAGAAATGGCTGGTTACTCTACAATTCAGCATCAGGCGCTTTTTTAGAAATAGGGGAGGAAACAGTTCCCGTTATTTCTGAAATTATGGAAAATGCGGCTACGTTTGATTTTTCAGGAGCAGTGGGGTTATATTTTCAATTAAGAAATAATGGCTTTTTAGTTGAAGATACTGGAGATCGGGACTTTTTACATATTTTGAAAATGCGTCGTTTATCTTGTAATTATGCTATGAATTCAATGACTTTAACGATTGCGCCAACGAGGAATTGTAACTTTGGCTGTCCATATTGTTATGAAAACAATCGTACTCCCTCGATGATGAGTGATGAAACGGTGGAGAATATATTAAATTTTATCAAAGCATATAAAAGTGTAAAAAAACTTCGTATTGCTTGGTATGGAGGGGAGCCACTTTTAGCGTATCGAAAAATTAAAAAAATCAATCAAGGAATTGGGGAGTTGGACATCCCCTACTCATCTTTCATGGTGACGAATGGATACTGTTTAACTCCCAAAATTTGTGAGGAGTTGAATGAGCTTCGACTTGATAGGATTCAAATTACGATTGATGGCGATAAAGAAACGCATAATAGTCGTCGGTTTCTTATTGGTGGAGGGAAAACGTTTGAACGCATTATGAATAATATGGATACCTTGCTTAGATCCTCATGGAATGGGGACATCCATTTACGGGTGAATGTGGATGCCACGAATTGCGAACAATTTGCAAGAGTCTACCATATGATTCAGGATCGATATGAGGAAGAAATGCTTGAGAGAATCTATATTTATCCAGGTTTTGTTTCTGGAGAAGAGACGAATCCAGATATTAGTTGTTTCTTTGATTCAGAAGCAAAAGGAAATTTTATTGCAAAGCTTGCACGAGAAGAGAAAATCGCTCCTTTACCTATTTTTCCATATATTAAATGTGGAGGATGTACGTTGATTCAAAAAAATTCTTATGTAATAGGACCAGAAGGAGAGCTGTACAAATGTTGGCATGATATGGGCGAGAAAGATAGAGTGATTGGGAATGTTGCACCTCATTCACAGTGGAATACAGCTCTTTTAGCTGAAGGAATGGTTTCAGGAAATTATTTGGGAGATGAAGAATGTGAGGATTGCATGTTGTTTCCGGTGTGTGACGGAGGATGTCCACAAGTGAGGATGTTAAATAATCGGGATGGCAAGAAGCGAGATCATTGTTCTTATTTCAAGAATAATTTAGAGGGATTACTGGAGGTCTACTATGAACAAAAGTACGCTCAAAAAGATAAAATTGAAAGCATCTCCAGTTGAACCGGTCTATGAGCGGAGCCTACCTTGGGCGGATTTTAAGCATTTGGTAGAGTTGATTATTTCTGATAATAGAAATCGTAAGTTATTTGAATCGTCTCCAGACGCTTTTTTTCAGACGGTTGATTTGGATTTAGATATCTTTTCGGCAAAAGAAGCGCTTGATGTGTACTTAGGGAAGCAAAAAAAGGCAGTAAGAGGGAATCCTTATATTAGGAAATGGAGAGATATTTTTCGATTGGTGAGTGCAGATACAGAACAACGAATCAAACCTTCCAATTTTTCTTATGAGGCATTATATGAATGGATGGAAAGAAAAAAAAAGGCCTTATCTTGGGAAAGTGTGGCAGCAAGAAGGTCGCTTTCGCACTACATTGTGCCGATAATGTTTGAGTTAACCACAGGATGTACAGGTTATTGTAAATTTTGTTGTTTTAGTACGAAGCCTTTGACTGATATTTACCTTTATACTGAGGAGAATCAACAGTTTTGGCGCAAAATTTTACAAATAACGAAAGAAGAAATAGGTGAAGTGGCAAGCGTGGGGGGATGTTATTGCGCAACTGAACCGCTAGACAACCCTGATTATGAAAAATTTATTGAGGATTTTTATCAGGTATTTCAAACCTACCCACAAACTACGACTGTAAAAGCAGTAGAGAAGACGCAGCGAATGAAGCATTTTATGGAATATCTGGGGCCTGAGAGATTAAGAATGCTCAAATTGCGATTTTCGGTTGTATCTTTGGAGCAATTAGCGAAAATTTATCAAAAGTATTCTAAAGAAGAATTGACTTATGTGGAGCTGTTGATGAATAATCCAGAATCCATTAGGTCATATAGTCATTCTGGGCGAGCAAGAGAAATTTCTGAAGAAATGGAAGAGAAAACATTTTGCTCTTTTCCTACGGCTTGTTTAATTGGTTTTTTAGTCAACTTATGTCAAAAAACGATTTCCTTGGTGGCACCTAGAAGACCAAGTGAACAATATCCACTAGGTATGGAAGTCATAGCGATTAAGAATTTTTCAACTCCTGAGGAGTATCGTCGAATGATTGGCACGATGATGCAAGAGTATATGCCTCAAAAGTTAAGTGAACACCACCGAGTGCGTTTTCATTCAAGAATTAAAATTTTGTGTGAAGGGAATACGACCACTTTTTATGGAGAAGCGATTAAACGTGTTATGTCGTTAAGTAAAGAAGCACAAGCAGTTATTCAATGTTTGCAAGAGAAAGATAGTGTGATTGGTGAAGTTCTCCAAGAGAAATCCTTTTCCAAATTTTTAAAGGAATGTGTGTTACAAAAACTGCAATATTTGTATGAGTTGGGATTTGTGGAAGTAGTATAGTAGTTAACTATAAATATTTTACATAAAACGGAGGTAGGTTAATTATGTCTTGGACACAAGAAGAAATAAACGAAATTTATGCAAGAGTGATGCAAAAAGCAACAACAGATAAAGAATTTAGACGAGAGGTGATAGTGAATCCAAATCAAGCTATTGCAGATTTAACAGGGGAAACTGTTCCTGATGATTATAAGATCAAGGTGCTAGAAAATGATCCTAGTTACACGGCAACGTTTGTGTTGCCGGCGATGAAAGCTGATGAAAAGTTGAATATTGATGATTTGGATCATGTGGCAGGAGGAGTAGCAGGGACAGGAGAAGAAAAGGGTGAAGGAGTATGTTATAGCCAGGGTTTTTGCGCAACAGTAAATGGAATAACAAATGGAGACAAAGGTGGTACCAGGGGGAGTTAATTATTCAAGAGAGCTTTTCTTGATTAGCTTTGAATGAAATAATTTGAGGTATCTATTTCCAAATTATCATGTTTAAGTGAGCTTGCTGTATATCGCTTAAAGGTGCATAAAATAAAGAATGACGCTGTTTTGAAAATAGGTAAGTAATTATTCTTTGCTTTTTTAAAACACTAGGAATATATTCTAGGTGTGAACATTTAAACATTAATGTTACGTGTTAAGTAGTGCCTGCTGAATATTCAGCATAGCTATAAATAAGCTATTTTTGAAACTTCAATTTTTGCTGAAAGAGGACGAATAGAGATGATAAGCTCATTCGTGCGAAATGAGACTACAGGTTCATGAGCGCCTCTCTCAGCAAGAATTGATTTCAAAAAGAGAAATTTAACAGTTATTTAGCCGGCATTAGGTATCAATATAAAATAATAGGAGGTTGAGTTGATGGCATGGACACCAGAAGAAGTAAACGAAATTTATGCAAAAGTGATGCAAAAAGCAACCACGGATGAGTCCTTTCGTTCAGAGTTGCTTGCAAATCCTAATGCGGCGATTTCAAAATTAACGGGAGAGCCTCTTCCAGAAGACTACAAGATTAAAGTGTTGGAAAATGATCCCAATTACACGGCAACGTTCGTATTACCAAACTTATCAACGGGAGAAATAGATCTTGATAATTTAGAAAAGGTTGTTGGAGGGAGCATCATCATTGACGCATGCGGTATGAATGCCGCAGGGAATATAAAATAAAGAGTAAGGACTGTTTTTGAGAATCAGTAGATGGGTTATTTCTTGATCTTTTAAAAAGTTAAGCCTATATTCTTGATATGAACATTTAATAGTCACTATTATGTGTTGATTATAATTATAAATCGATAGGAGGTCGAGTAGATGCCATGGACACAGAAGGAAATAAATGAGATTTATGCAAAAGTGATGCAAAAAGCAACCACGGATGAAGAATTTAGAAAAGAGTTACTTGCAAATCCAAAGGATGCTATTGCAAATTTAACGGGAGAACCTCTGCCAGATGATTACAAAATTAAGGTATTGGAAAATGATCCCAATTACACAGCAACGTTTGTCTTGCCATCCTTTGATTCTGTTTTGGGAGAAGGAGATCTTGAAGATGTAGCTGGAGGAGCTTGCTACGGAGATCAAGCATGTGGACAATTAGCAGGTGGAGATATAAGTAAAGGTAGATCAGCTACATAAATATTTTAAATAATTGTAAAGGAGTGATGAGCTGATGGCATGGACACAAGATGAAATCAATGGAGTATATTCAAAGGTGATGCAAAAAGCAACCACGGATGAAGAGTTTAGAAAAGAGTTGCTTGCAAATCCTAATGCAGCAATTTCAAAGTTGACGGGAGAGGCACTCCCTGATGACTACAAGATTAAGGTTTTAGAAAATGATCCCAATTACACAGCAACATTCGTCTTGCCTAATTTATCATCGGGTGAAGTAGATATAGATGAACTAGAAACAGTTGCTGGAGGACTTGGTGACTGTTATGGAGACCAAGCATGTGGAAGTAGAGCTGGTGGAGATATAAGCAAATAATAATTATTATATAATAAATTTAAGCACATAAAAGGAGTAGAAAATTATGGCGTGGACACAAGATGAAATCAATGGAGTATATTCAAAGGTGATGCAAAAAGCGACCACGGATGAAGAGTTTAGAAAAGAGCTGCTTGCAAATCCTAATGCGGCAATCTCAAAGTTAACGGGAGAAGCTCTTCCAGAAGACTACAAGATTAAAGTGTTAGAAAATGATCCCAATTATACAGCAACGTTTGTATTACCCAATTTATCATCGGGTGAAGTAGACATAAACGAACTAGAAACAGTTGCTGGGGGACTTGGTGACTGTTATGGAGATCAAGCATGTGGGCAACGAGCAGAGGGAAATATAAGTAAATAATAATTATTATATAATAAATTTAAGTACATAAAAGGAGTGGAAAATTATGGCAAACAGATTAGCACATTTACTAAAAACAAATAAAGAAATAGCAAACAAATTTAAGAGTGTAAAATCAGACGAGGATGCACTGGCCATTGTTAAAGGATCTATTTCGGATTATACTAAAGAAGAGTTACAAAGAGATGTCAATGAGCTAAAAAAAGCTACTAATGATGGAGAGATTAGTGAAAAAGAATTATCAAATGTCGCGGGAGGAGCGTTTAATTTTGGTGGTTTTCTTAGAGATCTTAGTGGTTCCGGTGCACTTGATGCTGCTGCTGATTTGGTGGATAAAGGAACGGGTGCTTTTAATAAGAACAGGTAGTTACCTTCATTAAATTTGTTTGTATTAAAAAAATTGAACGTTTGCTAAGTTATTTAGTTAAGTTCAATTTTTTTGATTTTAGAGACTATTAACTTGTTTCCATAATAGTGAAATTTCTAGCATTGAAAGGTGTTTTGTGGCCAATTGTTAAGGTAGGATGTACTTTTTGTTTTTTTAAAAATTTTATCTATAGAGAGATTGTTCACAAGCTTATTGAAAGAAAAGGGTAAATTATGGAAATTATTCTGTATATTTTGTAGACTAACTTTACATGGATGTATTTCTTATCAAAGTACGATTTTTTATTTCTATAAAACTTAAAAATAGTACATTAATAAAAAAGGAGTGAACATATGTTAGAGATCAGTACAGAAAAAAATGGGAAAGAAGTTTCGGTAATTTTAAAAGGAAGAGTAGATACAACAACTGCTCCACAGTTAAATACGATTGAAGAGAAGTTAGATGGGAGTGAAGATGTGACAATTAACTTAAATGACATTGAGTATATTTCCAGTGCCGGTTTGCGATTTTTTTTGAAAACGGAAAAAAAGATGCGCGCAGGAGGTGGAAGTCAAGTATTGACGCATGTAAGTGATGAAGTAATGGAAATCTTTGAGATTAGTGGATTTGCAGATATTTTGACTATTGAATAGAGAAGTGAATATAGATTTTAGATTCCTAGTCAAAGTGAATTTGATGCGATTAAAGTGGTAGAGTCTAGGCATGCCTCTCAAAGCTAACAATCATTCATCGCCAAAAGGCAAATCAACAGGTTCTAGAGTGAGCTCTTGACGTCGAAAATTTGCTATGCAATATGGAGAGAAGTTCACAGGTTATAAGATGTTATTACGTGTTTATTTATATATAAGGAGATGAGGAAATGGCTATATTTCGACAAAAATCATTAGATAAACTAAGTTCTCCAGAGCAGTTGGACAAGCTGATTGTAATTACCTCGCCATTGACATGGTTGACGTTGATTGGTGCGGGCTTAATCGTAGCTGTAACGCTTGCTTGGTCGATTGCTAGTAGAATTCCGACAACGGAATCTGCTCAAGGAATTTACATGAATGTGGGGGAAGTTAAGTCTGTCCATTCTTTATCACAAGGAATTGTGGAGAAAGCACTTGTAAAATCGGGAGATACTGTAAAAAAAGGTGAAGTCTTATTTAAGATTTTGGGTGGCGAAGATATTAAGGCAACAGATAATGGGGTTGTTCATTCTATTTCAGTAGCGAATGGCTCTCCTGTGGCAAGAGGAACAATGGTTGCTCGAATTAAAGATGCTGAAGAAAAAAATTCGTACGTGACAGCTTATGTAGGCATTGATGTAGCGAAAACGATTAAGAAAGATATGAAAGCCAATGTTTATCTTACTTCTTTTCCGAAAGAGGAGTATGGGCATGTGGAAGCAAAGGTAGAATACATAGGGGATACGCTTGCCAGCTCAGCTGATATGGTTTCACAACTTGGAGATGAAACGCTAGCAAGAGTGTTTGCCTCACAAGGTCCAGTCGTGGAAGTAAAATGTAAACTTTTGAAAGATAGTAAATCTAAAAGTGGTTATAAATGGTCAACGGAGCAAGGAAATAAAGTAAAACCAGAAGAAGGAACAATGGTGACAGCAGATATTGTTACTGATGAGAAGGCGCCGATTACAATGTTGATTCCTGCACTTAAAGAAAAACTTGGCGTGGAGTAGGTGGTGAAAAAATGGCAGAGGAAAAAGAAATACGTAAAAAGATCCATTATGTAAAAACGCCGACAAGATTTCAGATGGAAGCCACAGAATGTGGGTCTGCATCGCTGGCAATGGTACTTGGCTACTACGGAAAAACGATTCCTTTGGAACAACTTCGGATTGAAACGGGAGTTTCACGAGATGGAGTAAAGGCAAGTAACATTTTAAAAGCTGCCGAGAAATTGGGACTTTCAACAAAAGGGTATAGTTATAGTTTAAACCGCTTGATTGAGGACGTGCCAACTCCAGCGATTATTCATTGGAATTTCAATCACTTTGTTGTATATGAAGGGCAAAAAGGTAATCACTTTTACATAAATGATCCTGCTCAGGGTCGCAGAAAATTAACAAAAGAAGAATTAGACGATGGATATACGGGAATTGTTTTAGAGTTCGAGAAAAAGTCTGATTTTGTTAAAGAAAAACAAGACCATAGTATGTTTGATTTTATTAAGACGCGCCTTTCTGGACAAACGTCATCGGTGATGGCTCTCGTTTTGATAGGAATACTTTTGATTGCGCCGGGATTGATGATTCCGATCTGTTCAAAGGTTTTTATTGATGATATTTTAATTGGAAAAAATACTGTGTGGTTTATGGCATTTATTGGTGTGTTGGCTGCAGCAGTGCTCTTCCAGATGGGACTTACTTATTTAAAGAGTATTTTGTTAATGAAATTTCAGAATAAGTTGGCATTACTATCTGCCCAAAATTTCATCAGTCATTTGTTACGTTTGCCGATTGCGTTCTTTTCTCAGAGGGCACCAGGTGATTTATCAAAAAGGGTAGATAATAACAATAATGTCAGTATTTTTATGGCTGGAGATTTGGCCGAAACAGGACTAAATATTTTTGTTTCGCTTTTCTATCTCGTGTTGTTGCTCTTTTATAGTTGGAAATTGACGCTCATCGGAGTTGCTGGAGCCGCATTGAATATCTTTTTGATGCGTTGGTCTTCAGGCAAGATTGCGGATATGTCTAAGAAAATGCAACAAGATTCTGGGAAAATGGCCGGCGTTTTTTATACTGGTGTTTCAATTATGGATTCTTTGAAGGCTTCTGGAGTGGAAAATGATTATGTGGGTCGGATTCTCGGATACTATAGTAAGTCAATTACGAAGAGTCAAGAGATGGGACGTACACAGGAGATTTTAAATGGGATTCCTGAGATTACTCAAGGGGTTACACAAGTGTTAGTGCTGATGTTTGGAGGCATTTTGGTGGTTCGCGGCGACTTATCTGCAGGGGAATTGATTGCTTATACTAGTTTGCTGGCAAGTTTTGTTATGCCGATTAATGCATTGTCCGGATTTACTCAAAAAATTCAAACAACAAAAACGGATATGGCACGTGTGGAAGACATCTTGAATTACGAAAAAGATGTCGCGTATTCAGAAGATGAAAAGAAAGATGCCATTGATACGAAGTTATCTGGGCATGTTGTTTTGAATAATGTTAGCTTTGGGTATTCAATTTTAGAGCCACCGTTGATTGAAGACTTTACTTTTGATTTGCCGGTTGGAAGTTCTATTGCTTTTGTTGGAGCATCAGGCTCAGGTAAATCGACAGTTGCTAAGGTAATTAGTGGACTTTTTCATGAGTGGGGGGGAACTATTACTTTTGATGGACATGTGTTGAAAAAAATTCCACCTGAAGTTTTTCATGCGAGTGTAGCGTCTGTTAGTCAGAGTGTTCAAATTTTTGCAGGAACAGTTCGAGATAACTTAACCATGTGGAACAAACATGTGATGGAAGTAGATATCATACAAGCAGCAAAGGATGCGTGTATTCATGACGTGATTACGCAAAAACCTGGAGCCTATGATTACGAACTTTCTGAAGGAGGAGGAAACCTTTCAGGTGGACAACGTCAGCGTTTAGAAATTGCTCGCGCACTTGCAACGAATCCAACTGTATTGATTATGGATGAGGCAACTTCAGCTCTTGATCCGATGGTAGAAAAACAAATTATTGACAACATTAAGCGTCGAGGATGTACGTGTATTATCGTGGCACATAGACTTTCAGCCATTCGAGATAGTGATGAGATTATTGTCATGGAATACGGAAAGATTGTTCAACGTGGAAGTCACGAAGAGTTAGCAAAACTGCCGGGTCATTATCAAAGATTAATTCAAAACACGTAAGGAGGCGTTTGTCTTGTCAAATAGTGAAGCAAACCAAGCATTGATCCGCCTTCATGGTGGGAAATTATATTTTACAGAAAACACTACGAGTACGTATTTAGTAAAAAATGGAACCATTTTAGTATACATTGTTCCAAGATATAAAAATACTGTCGGTCGTCGTTATCTTTTGCACGAAGCAGAGGTTGGCGAGCGGTTACCGAGTTTTCACAAGCAGCAAGAGGGGGAAGAGTGGACCTTTTGTTTTGTGGCCTTAGAGTCAGCGGAAATTGAAGAAGAAGTAAACACGATGGATGAAAAACAAGCAGACGATTTTGTCAATCGTGCGAAGATTACAAACTTTGGAGAAGAAGATTTTAGTGAGATTCTTTTGGAGGAATATCGAAGGAATATTGTGAAAGAAGAGAATTTCATCTTTGCTTCCCAAGTTGAAAATGAGGAGACATCTAAGCGTAATTCTCGCTTAATTTATTCAATTTTTAGTAAGTCTGTTTTTAAGCAGAAAACACCTGAATCAGGAAATCATATTTATGATGCGACAGCGTACCTTTGTGATCGGAAGAACATTTCGATTGCACCTTTTTCGAAAATTGTTTCTGCGAATGGGCGTCGGTTTAAGTTTCAAGATGTAGCGAGGATTTCAAATTTTGTGACAAGAGAGGTTATTTTGTCTCCAGGTTGGTATAAAAAAGATTCAGGTCCAATGATTGCCTTTTTGGAAAAAGGGAACCGAACAGTTGCGTTATTGCCGAAGCTAAAAGGTTATACGGCTTACAATCCTTCCACTCACGAGCATGTGACTGTGGATGAGGAATATGCTGAGCAGTTAAATTTGCAGGCACAATCTGTTTATCGTCCGTTTCCAAATAAAAAGCTTTCGATAAAAGATGTGTTTACTTTTGCGTTAAAAGAAGTGACGGGCTTAGAAATTTTCCGTTTTATTTTACTTGCTTTTATCGGGACAGGTATTGGTGTTCTTTTACCAATGTTGAATCAACAAATTTACGATAAGTATATTCCTATGAGTTTATCGGCAGGGATTTTGCAAATTGGAATGGTTTTAATTGCGTGTAATTTAGGGAATCTCTCATTTACAATTGTTAAAAACTTAACAGCAATGATTGCCATGTCAAAGATGGAAAACTCATTTTTTGCAGCAGCATGTGAGCGTTTGTTCAATCTTCCATCGAGTTTTTTCCGAAACTATCAAGCGGCAGACTTGAGTGAACGTGTTATGCAAGTAAGGCAGCTTTTCCAATTGTTTGAGACTATTGGACTTAAGACGGTTGTGGCAGCTTTATTTTCGATTATGTATGTGGTTCAGATGTTTAATTATGCCAAATCACTGGCTTTGTTTGGGGTTATTATTTTAGTGATTCTCATGGCGGCAATCATTACGATTGTTTCTATTCAAACAAGATATCAGAGCAAGCTCATTGATTTAAATTCGAAGGCTAATTCAAAAATGTATCAATTTTTAGTGGGAATCGAAAAAGTAAGAGGAGCAGGTGTGGAAGAGCACGCGATGTATGAATATTTAAAACCTTATGTTGAGTCTAAGGGAATCGCACTGCATAACGGGCGTTTAGAATCACTGATAAAAGTAATTTCTCTCTTTATTACCAATGGTTTCTCAATTATCTTTTACTTCAAGGTGGTCAAAGGAGGGGGAGCGGAACTTTCTGTAGGTGAATTTTGTGGTTTTACAGCTGCATTTGGTGCTTTTGCAGCAGCAATGACCGGCGTTTCGACAGCGATTATGGGAATGAATATTGCTAAACCACTTCTTGAACGAGTGAAGCCTATTTTGGAGGGAGAGCCAGAATATACGGATGATTCGGAATTGCCGGGAGAATTAAGTGGAGATATTGAAGTTTCAAACGTTGATTTTTCTTATGATAAAGATGAAAGTTTAATTTTAGAGAATTTGTCGATTCACATCAAAAAAGGAGAATATATCGGAATTGTTGGTGGTTCAGGTTCTGGTAAGTCAACACTTTTGAAGCTATTGCTAGGATTTGAAGAACCAAATTCTGGAAAGATTTTTTATGATGGACGCGATATTGACAGCATGGATAAACGTGAGTTACGTAAGAAGTTCGGTGTAGTGTTGCAAGATGGGAAGTTAATTGGAGGATCCATTTTTGAGAATATGACAATTACCGCTCCACATGCAACGATGAAAGATGCGGAGAAGATTGCTGAAGAAGTTGGATTGAAAGAGGATATTGAGCATATGCCAATGGGAATGCATACTGTGCTTGCAGAAATGGGTGGAGCGATATCCGGAGGGCAACAACAACGGATTTTGATTGCTCGTGCGATTATTGGTCGGCCAAATATTTTATTCTTCGATGAAGCCACTTCGGCACTTGATAACACAACGCAGAAGATGGTTACAGACAGTTTAGAAAGACTAAATGCTACCAGAATTGTCATTGCTCACCGTTTGAGTACGATTCAGGAATGTGACCGAATTTTAGTACTTGATAAAGGGCATATTATTGAGAGTGGAAATTATGATGAGTTGATGGCAGAAAAAGGACTATTTTACAATTTGGCAAAACGTCAGATGGCATAAATGTTTTAAAAATTCAACGGGAAAGGGAAGAAAGATGAATGTAGAGAATTCCTTGAATTTAAGGTCATTGACTTTAGAAGATGAGGATTGGTTTTATCGCTTAACTTGTCACATCGGAATGTCAGACTTCTCTTTTCCACTTTTGTGTGCATATCGCAAGCGATTAGATGTTAAATATGTACGTTTAAACGAGCGAACCGCTTTAATCATGCAGAATAATGCTTATGGAAAACGTTGTATAACGATAATTGGTGAGATTAATAGAGCAGTTATCAAAGAAGTGATGGCTTTAGGTATTATGGAATTTTCATATGTTTCTAAGAAACAGTTACCTCTTTTTATTAGTATTGAAGGGACAAAATGGGATATTACTTGTGATAGAGATTTTAGTGATTATATTTATAATTTAGATGAATTTCTACACCCTAGTAAGAAAGCTCGTAAGCAGTATAATCATTTTAAGAAGCATCATCATACAAAATTAGTAGAGATGACTAGGGAAAATTGGGAAGATTCTTATCACGTATATCAATCATGGACGAAAACGCACTCAGACCTTTCTGTGTTTGGCGATCAGATGGAAATTTATCGGCAAATGAGAGAGGTGATCGGACATCCTGGAATAATGGGAGTTATTTTATACGAAGAAGAAATTCCCATTTCTTTTAGATTGGTTGAAAAAAAGGAAGTTATGGTGATTTCTCATTTTGCAATCAATAGGGTTCCAATTCGGGGGATGACGCGTGTTGTCGCTCATGATTTTTTTTCACAGTTTCAAAACAAAGTGGAATGGATAAATCTATCAGAAGATATCGGAAATCTTGGATTACGCCAATTTAAAAAGCAACTTCATCCAAGATTTTTACTTCATAAATATACACTAAGACTTAGAGCTTATAAAGAGGATGATTTGAAGAATGAAAATTAATAAGAAAATAATTTTTTTAGGAATTTTGATAATCACTTTTATCATTTCTACGATTTTTTTGTTTCAATTTTTTCGTTTAACTGGAGTAGATTCTGAAATCTCTATGGAAAGTATTAATGAAATAATTGTCACTAAAGACGGAGGAATTGTTGCAATTGATCAGGCAAAATCCGATATTATTAAGCGCACAAAAACGGGGAAACTGGATTATCTTATTAAAACAGACGAGAAAGATCGTGGATTTGTGCAAGCTTGTGAAATTGTGGAAAATAATGAGGATCTTTACGTTTTAGATACGATTTTAGAAGAAAGTAATAGTGTTTATGTTCAACAACAGCGGATTTTAAAATATACAAATGGAAAGTTTGTTAAGTCCGTTTTTGAATATACTTATCCAAAAAAAGAACGCAAGCGCTCTGATGGAAATTTTCAATCAATAGCCTATGAGAATGGAAGTTTATATGTGGTTGAGAGACAAAAAGATGGTTTTATTTTACATAAGGTTGATGAAAAGATTAAAAAATTACACACAGTAAAACGTTATGATTTTGCGGATGCGGATCATTTGTTGCACTCTTTTGTGTTTAAAAAAGGGAAGATGTATGCACTTTCGAAGGTCGGAGATATTTTTCAGGAGAGCAAAGACGGTTGGAATACTCTTTACAAAGCTGAAAACCATTCGATGAAAGTCAATGGGAAGAATGAAAACAGTTTTCCATGGGAAATGGTTGTTTCTGATAATGGAACAATTTTTGCAACGGATATTGGAACGAGAACCATTTTAAAAATTGCACCTTCTAAAAAAATTCAAATTTTAAAACAAACAGGAATTAAAAATAAACCACTTAATGAACAACAATTATATTATAAATTAGCAATAGACAAAGAAGATCATTTGTTTTTGAGCAGTGATAATACCTTAGTAGAGTTTAATCAGAAGAACGGAGAAGTAAAAAAGATCGAAGAAGTTGAAATTCCATTTCAGCAACGTATTTACAGTTTTAGTTTCATTATTTCGTTTATTTTATTGATTTCAACAATATTATTATTTTCATATTTATTTATCAAACAAATTCTTCCTCATTTTTCGTTTCAGGCGGTAGGACGTTTAGAGATTAGTTTATTTTTGTTTGTGACATTCACAGCTTTTTTGATTTCAAATATGCTGATTAATAATTATAATGAGCGATACAAACAGGATTTATTAGGACAAATGAGTGCGACAGCAGCATTAGTTTCAAGCAGTATAGATGACAATGCACTTAAAGAGGTCAATTCTCCAGCATCTTTTACTACTAAATCATATGCAAAGCTTCGTAAACAGCTAATGAAAGTGATAAAAGATGTTAAGGAACACAATCCAGCAATGTATATTGATTTATATAAAGTAAATAACGGAATTATTTATACTTGTGCAAATACAAATGATCAAAGTGGCTCTTATTATCCGTGGGAATGGGAATATAAGGGTGGTGTGGAAGAGGAGATTTACAAAACAAAAAAGGGGAAGCAAAGATTTGGATTAGAGAGTATTGAAGGACAGTATATTTATGCATTAAATCCTATACTTGATGATGACAACAATGTCATTGGTTTGATTGAACTTGGTTCAAATATGGATGAGTATATTCGGCACAATCGTCAAATGATCTGGAAAGTTGTTTTTGGAACCATGAGTTTAATTGTGGTGATGATGTTGCTGGTAAGAGAGATTTTAACTTTCTCAACAACATACCAAAAATGGAAAAACAGCAGGCAAGAATCTTTAAAAAAACCTCTTATATATGGAAATGTTGTTCGTCCGATTGTTTTTGCATACTTTTTAGCTAGCAATTTTGCGGCATCCTTTATGCCAGTATACGCCGCTTCTATCTACACTCCATTTTTAGGAATATCAAGAGATGTTGCATCAGCTTTCCCAATGACTTTTGAAATGTTGTTTGTTGCGCTAGGCTTTGTCGGAGGTTTCTTTAGTAAGAAATTTGGAATAAAAAGGATGCTAACGATTTCTTTGACTTTTTTTGCTGTAGGATTATTAGGTTGTGGACTTGCGCAAAATGTTTGGCAGTTGACTGCTGGTAACTCTTTAGCAGGATTTGGTGGAGGGATGGCTGTTGTTGTCACAAATGTTTATATAGGTTCTCTAGCAAGTGAGAAAGAAAGAGAGCATGGCTTCACTTCAGTCAATGCGGCGGTTCTTTCAGGAATAAATATAGGGATTATTATTGGAGCTACTTTAGCAGGATTTGTTGGAAATAAAAATGTATTTTACATTTCTTCTCTTGTAGCATTACTGATTCTAGGTTATGTTCATTATTTTGTGGATCAGATACCTGTACGTGAAGAGACGGATGAGAATTCTGGAATGAATTTCTTAAAATTCTTATTTAAACCAAAAATACTTATTTATTTAGCATGTATTTTACTTCCTTATCTAGCTTGTGGATACTTCCTTCATTATTTTTTCCCAATTTTTGGTGCAGAAAAAGGATTGTCCGAGTTAGAAATTGGTCAAGCATTTTTACTAAATGGCGTTTGGGTAGTCTTTTTAGGCCCAGTGATTGCGAAATTTATTCTAGCGAAATTCGGAAAAGCAAAGTCTATTTTAACAGGACTTATCCTTTATGCAGTGGCTTTGGCGGTATTTGGGTTCAATCCGACATTGTCAGTTGCGTTGATTGTATTGATCGTAATGGGTATTGCGGATAGCTTTACTTTTACAGCACAAAATGTTTATTTCACTGGCTTAAAAGAAGTGGAACAGTATGGAGTAAACAAATCGATGGGTATTTATTCTTTATTTGAAAATTTAGGACAAGCAATAGGACCTCTTCTTTTCAGTACGGTGCTTATGATCGGTGTAAGTAAAGGAATTTTGTTAGTGTGCACAATACTTGCATTTGCAGGAATTCTTTTTGGATTGGCTAACATAAAAAATCTGAAAACAAAGCCTGTAAAGATAGAGTAGTAGGACTTTTATCAGCCAAGGTTGTGTGATTTGATGATGGAGAGGTGATCAAAGTGGAGAATTTCTTAAATTTGGAACCATTAACATTAAAAGATGAGGATTGGTTTTATCGTTTAACCTATCCTGTAGGTATCTCAGATCTTTCTTTTCCACTTTTATATGCGTATCGTCATCATTTAAATGTGAAATGTATGTATTCAAATGAAGGAGTTGCACTGATTGTCCAAAATGATGCATATGGTAAGCGCTGTTATACAATTCTTGGAAAAATTAATGAAACAGTAATTAAAGAATTTGTGAATTTAGGTATTAATGAATTTTCATACGTTTCAGGAGCTCATTTACCTATTTTTACCGATATTGAAGTAATGGATTGGGATATTTCTTACGATATAAATTTTAGTGATTATGTTTATGTTTTAGATAATTTTTTAGATTTTGGACGAAAGGATCGTGAGAAATATAGATATTATAAGAAGCATCATTTTCCTAGAATGGTAGAGATGTCTCAGGAAAATTGGGATGATTCTTATAAGATATCAGAATCTTGGAGTGAAATACATGGTGATTCTTCAGTATTTGGAGATGAGTCAGAGGTTTATCATGAAACGAAAAAATTGATAGGTCATCCTCATTTAGAAGGAATGATTATTTATGATGAGGATGTTCCCGTTTCTTTTGCGATTATTGAAAAAAGAGGAGAGATGATTGTTTTTCCATTTTCTAAAAATAGTGTAAGAGATCAGGGGTTGACACAGTTTTTATATTACGAATTTTTTTCTCAATTTAAAGGTAGAGTAAAATGGATTAATTTTGAAGAGGATATGGGAATTCTTGGGTTACGTCAATTTAAACAGCATTTTCATCCAGAATTTTTGATTCATAAATATACTGTGCGGTTACGTAAAAATTAGTTGTGTGATTTATGTGAAAAGTAAATTTTATCGTCTATTTATTTGAGAGTTTGCTGATAGTAAAGAGAAGCTGGAGTGGACCTTGTATGAAGAGCAAAATTAGAACGATTGTTGTAGGTATTTTGACAATTATTTTTGCCGCTTTGACTATTTATACTTATCAAATGTTTCATTTAATTGGTGTAGAGTCGGAGTTTTATTTGGAAAATATTAATAGGATTGCATCATCTACTAAAGATGATGCTGTGATTGTGATTGATAGTGGGAAACAGAAAATTGTTAAACGAACAAGAACAGGGCAATTGGACTATTTGATTGAAAAGCAGGGAAAGAGAGGATTTCAACAAGCCGAGGAAATTGCTGTTAAGGATGAGCATGAAATTTATGTATTGGATACTGTTTTGAATGAGGATGGAATTCACGTTGAGCAGCAAAGAATTTTGAAATATCGAGATGGTAAATTTGTGGAAGAGGTATTTGATTATGCTTATCCAAGTAAAAAACAAGAGCGCTTTGATGGAAAGTTTCAAACATTGTCTTATGAAAAGGGTCGGCTTTATCTTATTGAGAGAGAGAAAAATAGTTTTCTTCTGCATTCTATTGATGAGAATGAAAAGAAACTAAAAAAAGAGAGACGATATTCATTTGAAAATGCGGATTATTTGCTTCATTCTTTTGCTTATCGAGATGGAAAAATGTTTGCAGTTTCAAAAATGGGGCAAATTTTTCGTTGTTTAGAAAATAATTATGAATCTTTTTACCTACCTGAAGAGCATTTAGTTAAGGGTCAGAAAAATAAAGAAATGAGTTTTCCTTGGGAAATGAAAATTGATAAGGACGGATCATTATATGCAACAGATATCGGTTTGCGTTCTGTTATTAAAATTTCCCCATCGAAGGAAATTCAATTTTTCAAGTCAAAAATAGCAAGAAAAGAAAATTTTCTAAAACAATCTTTGTATTATCAGCTAGATGTATTGCACAATGAGGAGATTTTTGTCTGTGGTGAAAATGCATTAGAAAAGCTTGATTTATCAAGTAGAGAAACAAGGAATTTTAATAAGATAGAGATTTCAAAATTTCAGCATTGGAGGAGTTTAGGATTCTTTGTGGCTTTCGTTGGTCTTATTATTTCTGTACTTACTCTTTTATATCCGTTCATCAAGAAAATATTTTTTTATTTTCTAACAAATCCATCTATGCGTGTAGAAATTAGTTTGTTTTCATTTGTTGCGATTACGGCTTTTTTTGTTTCTAGTATGGTGATTGGAAATTATAATAAGCGTTATGAACAAGAACTTTTAGATCGAATCAGTTCGACCGGAATGCTGGTTGGAGAAATTTTAGATAAAGATTCAATTCAAAAAATAAACTCTCCTGTATCATTTGATACGAAAGATTATCAGAAGATTCATGAGCAATTGATGCGTATTATAGAGAATGAGGATGCTTGGGATGATCCACTTTATATAGATTTGTACAAAGTAAATAATGGTGTAATTACTACTTTTGCAAATACGTCTAAGCAAAGTGTTTCTTATTATCCTTGGAATTGGGTTTATGATGGAAGTATAGAGCAAAAAATTTTTAAAACAAAGAAAGGAGTACGATACTCAGGGTTTCAATCGAATGAGGGAAGGCATCTATTTTCACTAGAGCCAATTTTTGACGAGTATGATGGAAAGCATAAGAAAGTAGTGGCCTTGATTGAGGTTGGAATGAACATGGATGAATTTGATCGACAGAATCGGAAGATGGTCTTAAAGATCATTTTAAATACCCTTAGTTTGATTGTGGTTATGATGCTGTTAGTTAGAGAATTGATTACTTTCTTGGATCTTTATCGAAAATGGAAGGAGAGAAAACAAAAAGAGCCAGAGAAACCATTTATTAGCGGTAATATTACTCGTCCGCTTATGTTTGTTATATTTTTTGCTAGTAATCTATCCGCATCTTTTATGCCGACGTATGCTGCTTCGATTTATACTCCTTTCTTGGGTATTTCTAAAGATTTAGCTAGTGCTTTGCCAATGACATTTGAGATTATATTTATTGCGTTAGGCTTTGTCGGAGGAATGTTAAGCGAGCGATTTGGAATTAAAAAAATGTTAAATTTTTCATTTATTATATTTGCATTAGGATTGCTTGGGTGTGGACTTGCGCAAAATGTTTGGCAGTTGACAGTAGGAAATTCAATTTCAGGATTTGGATCAGGATTAGGCTTGGTGATTATTAACACATATATTGGATTGTTATCAAGTGAGAAAGAGCGAAAATTTGGATTTGCTTCAATGGGTGCAGCGACGCTATCAGGAATTAATAGTGCGGTGCTCATTGGATCAGGGTTAGGAGGATTGATTGGAAATAGGAATGTTTTTTATATTGGTGGGATGCTTGGGATGTTGATATTGTTGTATATCCATGGTTTTGTTGATTCGATTTCCGTGTGTAAATCAAGGAAAGAAGATACAACGAAAATGAATCTTATTTCTTTTCTATTTAAACCGCAAGTATTTATATACTTGATTGGAGTTTTAATTCCGTATTTTGCATCTACTTACTTTGTATATTACTTTTTCCCTATTTTTGGGGATAAAAATGGTCTTTCAGAAGTAGAAATCGGGCAAGCATTCTTGTTAAATGGTGTTTGGATTGTTTTTTTAGGACCTATTATTTCTAATA
Organism: Lactobacillales bacterium; assembly: GCA_031288715.1. Classification (GTDB taxonomy): domain Bacteria; phylum Bacillota; class Bacilli; order Lactobacillales; family Streptococcaceae; genus JAIRLR01. The sequence continues at coordinate 24,587 of JAITQW010000021.1, forward strand.
TTGTTCTGGAGAAATTAGGAAAAGTGAAAGCGATTCTCATGGGATTTACTTTATACATACTCTCTTTTATTGCTTTTGGGTTTAAACAGACGTTACTCGTTGCTCTAATCGTTTTAGTGGTTATGGGAATTTCGGATAGCTTTTCTTTTACAGCACAAAATGTTTATTTTACAAGTTTGAAAGAAGTAGATCATTATGGAGTGAATCGATCAATGGGACTTTATTCTTTATTTGATAGCTTAGGGCAAGCAGTGGGACCATTGCTTTTCAGTTTTGTCTTAAGTATTGGTATTTTTAGAGGGATGACTTTATTGGTTGGAATGCTTATAGTTGCAGTAATTTTGTTTACGTTGTCTAATATTAGAAAAAGGAGGTTCAGAAAATGAAGCGCTCTTTAAAGTTTAAAATTGTAGGAACAGTGGCATCTCTATTGATTTTGATAGTTACAACTCTTTTGTTTTCGAATTATTATTCTACTAAGCGATTGGTTCGATCAATGTATGAGCAAAATATTGAAGAAGTGGTAAAGACGGTTTCTTTTACCATTGAAGGTAATAAATTGCAAGAAATTGTTGATAAATTATCTAGTAGTGACTCTGTAGAAGTGAAAAGGTATCAAGATGGTTTAAAAGATGATAAAGTGTATCAAGAGACGCTTTCTTTATTGCGGCATATTAAGAATATTAACCATGTGAAATTTTTGTATATTCAAAAATTCGAAAAGAATGGTGCAGTGGCAATCATGGATACGGATACTAGCTCTAATAAGTTTATACCTGGGAAAAAGTATAAGTTTTCAAAAGGAGAGGAAGGAATTGATTTAAAAAAAGGGACAGGGATATTTGAAGGTTATGATGATGAATATGGAGATTTAATAAGTATTTCGAGCCCTATTTTTAACGACAAAAATGAAGTTATTGCGATGATGGGAGTAGACATCTCAACTCAAACGATACACGATACTTTGCGCATGACGGTTATTAAGATGGCTATTGTTATTTTGATAGCAATGCTTGTGTTAATTTCCCTATTATATCTGTTTTTAGATAAGATAGTGATTCATCCGATAGGTTTGATATCTGGGGCAACTCGAAAATTTGTTCAGAGTTTGTATTTAAGCGAGGAAGGCGAAGCGTTTGAAGTGACTGATCTAAATATCCATTCAAAAGATGAATTGGGTAGACTAGCTTATGATATCCAAATCATGGAAGAGGAGATTAATGAATACATTGTCAATCTTACAAAAGTTACTAGAGAAAAAGAAAGGATTGG
>JAITQW010000027.1 GCA_031288715.1 Lactobacillales bacterium
TTAGGTAGTATTTTTTGAGGAAAAAGTGCCTCAAAAAATCTCCACCTTTCCCTGGACAATGCTTAACGTGCTGATTAACTGAGTTTTGATGGGTGGACGGTTTTGAGTTACAATTTATACCTTTATCAAGCAAGATAGAAAAAATATATCTTCTTAAATTTTTCAGTGTTAGAATATAGTTATTAGAGCCTGTTTCACGATTAAAAATCGTTCACAAAAAACATTGTTGACGATCTAGGAGCTTAAAGGTTCATTTCACTAAGCGATTCTGAGTAGGTTCTTAAAAGATATCATTAAATCGTCTGCAATTGGAATGAAATTTTGAAAGTGGTGGAAAGATGTCTAATCCTTTAGTAGCAGTAGTGATGGGAAGTTTTTCAGATTGGGAAACAATGAAGCATGCGTGTGACTCATTGGATAAGTTTGAAATTGCGTATGAGAAGAAGGTTATTTCTGCCCATCGTACTCCTGACTTGATGTTTGAATATGCAGAAGGTGCACGTTTAAAAGGATTGAAAGTGTTGATTGCCGGAGCTGGCGGTGCTGCTCATTTACCAGGAATGCTGGCATCAAAGACAACTTTACCGGTTATTGGTGTTCCGGTGCAGTCTCGTACGCTGAATGGTTTGGATTCTTTGCTTTCAATTGTGCAGATGCCGGGTGGGATTCCGGTGGCAACTACAGCGATTGGTAAAGCTGGAGCAATAAATGCTGGATTGTTAGCTGCTCAAATTCTGTCTAGTTTTGATGATTTGATTGCTGAAAAATTAGATAGATATCGAAAGGAAATGAAACAAATTGCAATAGGAAGTAGTGATAGACTTGTCTAGTAATAGATATATGCCGGGACAAACCATTGGGATTGTTGGTGGAGGTCAATTGGGACGCATGATGACTTTAGCTGCTAAAGGAATGGGTTTTCGAGTTGGTGTACTCGATCCTAAGCAAGATTGTCCAACGGCTCAGGTTGCAGATTTTCAGATTGCAGCAAGTTACGATGATGACAAGGCTTTGATAAAGCTTGCATCTTCAAGTGATGTGTTAACTTATGAGTTTGAAAATGTGGATGTCAATGCTTTAGTGAAGGTTCAAGAAGAGGTGGATATTCCTCAGGGAACTGATTTATTGGCGATTACGCAGGATCGTTTATTGGAGAAATCTTTTTTGGAGGATAATAACATTATTGTTGCTCCTTATATGACGATTATACATCCTTCGGAAATTCAGTCTGCGGTGAAAGAGATTGGCTATCCTTGTGTGTTGAAGACGACGCGAGGTGGTTATGATGGCAAAGGACAGTATATGATTATTTCTCCTGCAGATGCTGCACCAGCAATGAATTTATTGCGTCAAGGAGCATGTGTGTTAGAAGCATGGATTCCTTTTTCGTTGGAAATTTCTGTTCAAGTGGCTGGCAATGGTCTGGGTGAATATACTGTTTTTCCTGTGGTAGAAAATATCCATCGCAACAATATTTTGCATGAGACGATTGCACCTGCTAGAGTTTCTGAAGAAGTGCGAGACGAAGCAAAGAGGATTGCTCTTTTAATTGCTGAAGCGTTAAATTTGGCGGGAGTTCTTTGTGTAGAAATGTTTGTGACAAAAGAAGGTAGTATCTATATTAATGAACTGGCGCCACGTCCACATAATTCGGGACATTATACGATTGAAGCTTGTTCGATTAGCCAGTTTGCAGCACATATTCGTGGAATTGTTCGATGGCCACTTCCTAAAGTGACACTTTTGTCAAGAGCAGTGATGGTAAATGTTTTAGGTGATGAGTATGATGAAACTCAAGTGTTGATTTCGAAAAAAGCAGATTGGAATTTTCATTATTATGGAAAACAGGAAGTGAAAAATGGGCGTAAAATGGGACATGTAACTATTTTGACGAAAAATGTTTCTGATGTGCTAGAGGAAGTTTATCAGACGGGAATATGGGATTAGAGAAGATGTGCAACATGCGATTACTTTGTTAAAAATAAGGAGATGGCATGTTTTGCGCTTTCGTAGGTTATAATGCTTAGAACAAACCTGTTTCACGATTAAAAATCGTTTACAAAAAACATTGTTAACTTATTTCCAGTGAAATGAAAGGAAAATAATCAATGATTGAACGCTATACACGCCCTGAAATGGGAAACATTTGGACAGATGAGAATCGCTACCAGGCATGGTTAGAAGTAGAGATTTTAGCAGATGAGGCATGGGCAGAATTGGGAGACATTCCTAAAGAAGATGTTGTGAAGATTCGTGAGAAGGCAACTTTTGATGTTGAGCGAGTTTTGGAAATTGAGCAGGAAACGAAGCATGATGTGGTAGCATTTACGCGCGCAGTTTCGGAGTCTTTAGGAAATGAGCGGAAGTGGATTCATTATGGACTAACTTCGACGGATGTGGTTGATACAGCATATGGATATCTTTTAAGGCAGGCCAATGATATTTTGCGAAGTGACTTGCTGAAATTTGCTGAGATTGTGTCGGAAAAGGCAAAGGAACATAAGTATACGGTAATGATGGGACGTACACATGGAGTTCATGCAGAACCGACTACATTTGGTTTGAAATTAGCGCATTGGTATTCGGAAATTAAGCGTAATATTGAGCGTTTTGAACGTGCATCTAAGGGAGTGGAGGCAGGAAAAATTTCTGGAGCTGTCGGAACATTTGCAAATATTCCACCGTTTGTTGAAGAGTATGTTTGTGGAAAACTTGGAATTCGTCCGCAGGAGATCTCTACGCAAGTATTACCACGTGACTTACATGCGGAGTATCTTTCAGCAATCGCTTTGATTGCGACTTCGATTGAACGGATGGCGACGGAAATTCGTGGATTACAGAAGTCGGAGCAACGGGAGGTTGAAGAATATTTTGCTAAGGGGCAAAAAGGTTCTTCAGCGATGCCCCATAAGCGCAATCCAATTGGTTCAGAGAATATGACAGGCTTGGCACGTGTGATTCGTGGCTATTTGATGACGGCATATGAAAATGTTTCTTTATGGCATGAACGGGATATTTCACATTCTTCTGCTGAACGGATCATTTTGCCAGATTCGACGATTCTTTTGGATTATATGTTGAATCGCTTTGGCGATATTGTGAAGAACTTAACTGTTTTTCCAGAAAATATGAAGCATAATATGGATCGAACATTTGGCTTAATCTATTCTCAACGGGTGTTGTTAAAGTTGATTGATCATGGTATGACTCGCGAGGAGGCTTATGATTTGGTGCAACCGAAGACAACATATGCATGGGACAATCAAACTGATTTTAAACCTTTGCTTTTGGCGGATGAAAAAATTATGTCTGTATTGAGTGAAGAGGATTTGAACGATGCTTTTGATTATCAGTGGCATTTAAAAAATGTGGATACAATTTTTAAACGCGTTGGGTTATGGGAATAGAAAGAGGAGTAGAAACATGAATTCATTTGAATCATTTGGGTTTCAGCCTTTTTTATATAAAGCATTGAAAGAAAGTCATTTTATAGAGTCAACAGAAATACAAAAACGTGTGATCCCTTTGATTCAAAAAGGAAAAAGTGTGATTGGAGAAGCGCAGACGGGAACGGGAAAAACGCACGCTTTTTTGCTACCTTTAATTGATAAAGTAGATCCTATTAATGATACAGTTCAATTAGTTATTACTGCACCTAGTAGAGAGTTGGCAACGCAAATTTACAAAATGGCGGTCCAATTGATTCGTTTTTCTGATTCTCCTATTCGAGTAACAAATTTTGTGGGAGGAACGGATAAATTACGCCAAATTGAGTGTTTGAAAGTGAGGCAACCTCATGTAGTCATTGGAACGCCTGGGCGTTTATTGGATTTAATCAAAAATCAAGCTCTCTTTGTTCATCGTAGTTCGGCATTTGTGGTTGATGAGGCTGATATGACGCTAGACATGGGTTTTTTAAATGAGGTTGATAAAATTGCCAGTCATTTACCTAAAGACATCCAGATGTTAGTTTTTTCAGCAACAATTCCTGAGAAGTTAAAACCATTTTTGAAGAAATATTTAGAGAATCCTGTGCAAGAAAGACTTTCTTCTCAATATATTGTGAAACCAATGATTAAAAATTGGCTGATTTCAACTAAGGGAAAAGATATAAATTCAATTGTTTATCAACTATTAATGATAAGTTTCCCTTATCTGGCAATTGTTTTTGCGAATACCAAGAAAAGGGTCATAGAGATTCATGAATTTTTGAAATCACAAGGATTGAAGGTGGCGATGATTCATGGAGATATTCCTTCGCGTGAGCGCAAGCGAGTTATGAAACAAGTGGTTAATTTGGAGTTTCAGTATTTAGTTGCAACTGACTTAGCTGCAAGGGGAATTGACATTGAAGGAGTTTCGCATGTGATTAATGCGGAATTGCCACAAGATTTAGATTTTTTCATTCATAGAATTGGTCGAACTGGTCGGAATGGATTGCCTGGAATTGCCATTACACTTTATGATCCAAGTTATGAGCAAGCAGTGAAGCAATTAGAGAGTTTTGGTATTCATTTTCAATCTAAAGTAATAAAAAATGAAGAAATTGTAGATTCATATGATCGAAATCGGCGAATTAAAAGGAAGAAACCTCAGGAGTCACTAGATATTGAATTGATAGGTTTGGTTAAGAAAAAAAAGAGGAAGATTAAACCAGGTTACAAGAAGAGGATTGAACATGCTATTAAGAGCTCTGTTCAAAAGAAGAGAAAGGTTGCTCGTCGTGAAGAAGAAAGAGTGAAGCGAAAGTCTCGCAAGCAGAATTACTGATAGGCTTAAGTACCTGTTAACAGATTCTGAAAAGAAAAATAAGGTGATATTTATATCTTTTTAATGAATAGGTTTGCTATGTAATGATATTCGTTGACGGCTATTTTTTGTTAGGTTAGTATGAGTGGGTGCAGTAATTTTTTATGAATTTTGAATTGAAATTGAACTAGAGATAACCGTTTAGAACTCTAAAAAATTTAAAAATAGGAAGATAGAGGAGATGCAAATGATTTTAATAATTGTGCTCGCTATCGGATTAATTGTTGGATATGTTGTAAAAAGTTTCCTAATCAATATAGATAAGGCGCGTTTGGAGAAAGAAAAACTAGCCTATGAGACAAAAGCTGAACAGACAAAAATATCTGCGGAAGAAATCTTAAAAAATGCTTGTCTTGAGGCGGAAACGTTAAAAAAACAATCAATACTTGATGCAAAACAAGAGGTTATTGAAGAGGCGAAAAAAGTAGGTCAGCAATATCGTTCAGAGATTGAGAGTGAGTATAAGGAGCGCAAGGTACAATTAAATACAAGAGAGAATCGTCTAAATAAGCGAGAAGAGATGTTGACTCGCAAGGACGATACTTTGATGAAGCGTGAAATCTCAATTGAAGAAAAAGAATTAGTGTTGACTTCGAACCAACAATTAATCGATGAGCGAAAAAAGGAAGTGGAAAAACTTGAAGCAAAGAAATTAGAAGAGCTAGAAAAGGTAGCTTTTCTCTCGCTTGAAGAAGCAAAGGAAGCCATTATGGAGGCTACCAAGCAAGAGCTTGATCAAGATATTTCTATTTTAATCAAAGATTCAGAGGAACGTGCGAAAAGAGAAGCAGATCAAAAGGCAAAGAATATTTTATCCTTAGCTATGCAACGCGTTTCTGTGGATCAAGTTTCTGAGAATACGGTTTCGGTAGTTACGTTGCCTAATGATGAGATGAAGGGACGTATTATTGGTCGTGAAGGAAGAAATATTCGTGCAATGGAGACATTGACTGGTATTGACTTCATTATTGATGATACTCCAGAAGCAGTGGTTCTTTCAGGATTTGATCCAATTCGTCGAGAGATTGCTCGAATGACATTGGAGAAGTTAATTCAAGATGGTCGTATTCATCCAGCTCGCATTGAGGAGATGGTAGAAAAATCAAGGAAGTTAATGGATGAGCGCATTAGAGAATATGGGGAGGCAGCCGCTTTTGAGGTGGGAGCGCATATGCTTCATCCTGATTTGATTAAGATTATGGGAAGGCTTCAGTTTCGTACTTCTTACGGTCAAAATGTATTGAAGCACTCGATTGAAGTTGCCCGTTTGGCTGGATCTTTGGCAGGAGAGTTGGGGGAAGATGTTGCGTTGGCTAAACGTGCTGGGTTCTTGCATGACATTGGAAAAGCTTTGGATTACGAAATTGAAGGATCGCATGTAGAAATTGGTGCGGAGTTATTAGCTAAGTATAAGGAAAATTCAATAGTGGTAGACACGGTTGCTTCTCATCATGGTGATGTTGAAGCGACATCTGTGATTGCTGTTTTAGTTGCAACAGCAGATTCATTGTCTGCTGCTCGTCCTGGAGCTCGTAGTGAATCACTTGAAAATTATATTCATCGATTGCAGAATTTAGAAGCGATTGGAAATGGATTTTCAGGAGTGGAGAGAACGTATGCGATTCAAGCAGGGCGTGAAATTCGCGTAATTGTGAAACCTGATAAGGTAGATGATTTGAAGGTGGTACGCTTGTCGCACGATATTCGCAAGAAAATCGAAGAAAATATGGATTATCCAGGGCATATTAAGATTACTGTAGTGCGTGAAGTTCGTGCAGTAGAATATGCGAAATAAATTGAAGAACTCGAGAGCGAAGGAATGAAAAGAAAGTTTGAAAAATCTTGTAAATTGGACAATGTGAGTTACGATATTCGTGGTCTTGTGTTGGATGAAGCTAAAAAAATGATGGATGAAGGGATTCATATTTTGCGATTGAATACTGGTAATCCAGCGCAGTTTGGTTTTGAAGCTCCCAATGAGATTGTGCATGATTTGAGGAAGAACGTGCAAGTATCAGAAGGATATTCTGAGTCGAAAGGAATTTTTGCAGCACGCAAGGCGATTATGCAGTATTGTCAGCTAAAGGGTCTTCCGAATTTGGATATCACTGATATTTATACAGGTAATGGTGTATCTGAGCTTATTATGATGAGTATGCAAGCACTTTTGAATAATGAGGATGAAGTGTTAGTACCCATGCCAGACTATCCTTTATGGACGGCTGCCATCTCTTTGGCTGGTGGGAATGCGATTCATTATGTTTGTGATGAAGAGGCAGAATGGTATCCTGATATTGCAGATATACGCAAAAAGATTACGAAAAAAACGAAAGCATTGGTTTTGATTAATCCGAATAATCCAACTGGAGCATTGTATTCAAAGGAAATTTTGGAAGAAATTGTAAAGATAGCGCGCATAAATGATTTAATTATTTTTTCAGATGAGATTTATGATCGATTGCTTTTTGATGGGGAAAAACATACGTCTATTGCCAGTCTTGCACCAGATTTGTTTGCTGTAACGATGAATGGCTTGTCGAAGTCACATTTGGTAGCGGGATTTCGAATTGGTTGGATGGTACTTTCAGGGAACAAGAAACAAGCTCGTGGATATATAGAAGGCTTGAACATGATGAGCAGTATGCGTCTTTGTTCTAATGTTTTATCGCAGCAGATCGTTCAAACAGCACTGGGTGGCTATCAATCGACTCAAGAGTTGTTAAAACCTGGTGGACGTATTTATGAGCAGCGAGAGTTGATTTGTAAAGAGATTAATAAGATTTCTGGTCTATCTGTAGTCAAGCCCAAGGCAGCATTTTATGTGTTTCCTAAAATTGATACAAAGAAATTTAACGTGAAGGATGATGAAAGGTTTGTTTTAGATTTTTTGCGAGAATGTAAGGTATTATTGGTGCATGGTCGAGGATTTAACTGGAATCAGCCGGATCATTTTAGAATTGTTTATTTACCAAATATCGAAATTTTGAATTTAACGATGAAGAAAATGAATAAGTTTTTAAAAACTTATCGTCAGAATTAAGAGCCTATTAACGATTTCCATAATGGCGAAATTTCCGGCAATTTTTCGCATTTTTTGAGAAATCTTAAAAACAAAATTTCTTTCATTTAATAACCTAGAAGCCGTGTTTCTAGTGTTAAAAATACTCAATTTGAAACCACCAAATCTGCGTTTTTGACAGAAAATTTCCTACGGTTGTTTTCTTTTATTCGGTACCTGAAAGCCGTGCTTTCAGTCTAAAATTGCGAACTATCTTAACGATTGACAAGCATTTATCCTGTGAGCGATTTTTAATCGTGAAACAGGTTCTAAGGGAACATAGCTTATTTTAAATTCCACCAACTGTGTATCTGTTTTACTAAGGAGTGGTAATGCAATGAAAAAATATGTTTTAGCAGATCGATTTTTTTATGCAAATTCGACAAAGGCACGCGGATATTTGGAACTTAACCAAGGATGTTTCGGACAATTTTATGAAAAGTTGCAAGATTCATCTGCTGAAGTGATTGATTATTCCGGAAAATGGATTGCTCCTGGATTAGTAGATACACACATTCATGGATTTTTTGGTGTGGATGTGATGGATAATGATTGGCAAGGGGTTACGCAGACAATGTCTGAAGGATTGCTTTCTTGTGGAGTTACTTCTTTTCTGCCGACAACACTCACTGCTCCTAGAGATGTTTTAAAGGAAATCTGCCAAGGAATTGGAGGGCATTATAAGGAAGCTCGTGGTGCAAAGATTCAAGGCATCTATTTTGAAGGTCCTTATTTTACAGAAGAACATAAGGGGGCGCAGAATCCTTCTTATATGCGACTTCCTGATGCGAGTGAATTTCAGGAATGGCAGGAAGTTTCTGGTGGAATCATTGTAAAAATTGGTGTTGCTCCTGAGCTTAACGGTATTTGTGATTTTATTCGCACTGTGAGTGAATCTGGCGTGGTTGTCGCTTTAGGGCATTCGAATGCAACGTTTGCACAAGCGAATTGTGCAGTAAATTCTGGAGCAAATGTTTGGGTGCATGCTTATAATGGCATGCGAGGATTTGCTCACCGTGAGCCTGGAATGGTGGGTGCAGTGATGACACAGAAGGATACTTATGCGGAATTAATTTGTGATGGTTATCATGTTCATCCTAGTGCAGCGAAAATTTTGATGGATGTGGTTGATCGAGATCATGTGGTTTTGATTACTGATTGTATGCGAGCGGGTGGTATGATGGATGGAGAGTATACTTTAGGTGAGTTTAAGGTAATGGTAAAAGATGGAGCAGCTCGTTTGTCGTCTGGAAATCTCGCAGGATCAGTGCTCTTGTTGAAGGATGCAATGAAAAATGTAGTAGATTGGGGTATAGCAACTCCTGAGGTAGCGGTGCGAATGGCAAGTTTGATTCCGGCGAGAAGTTGTAAGATTGAGGATGTTTGTGGAAAAATTATGGAAGGGCGTTCGGCAGATTTTCTTGTTTTGAATCAGGATATGTCGCTTGTTGCTACATATTTGGATGGAGAATTACGTTATGAAAATAAATCCCAAATTGTAAAATGAAGTTAGCCATTGTTCAGCAAAAATGTTTCGACCGTTGTTCAGTGAAAATGTCCCAAAAATTATTAGTTAAAATATGAATTATTTAGTAATGAGCGGTTCTACGAAATTTGCTAAAAAGTGATAGAATTTCTTTGTAGGATTATTTTGACGATGATAGATGAGGTGAAAAATTTGCACGTGAAAGATCGTGTTTTGGGTAATATTCGCGGAGTTGGTCCGAGAAAGGCTGCTTCACTTGCTCTTTTGGGTATTCATACGGTGGAAGATTTGATGTTGCATTACCCATTTCGCTTTGATGAATTTTCGGCAAAGTCGATTCATTTTTTGATGGATAAAGAGAAGGTACGGTTGAAAGGTAAAGTGATTAACCAACCTACTGTTCAATTTTATGGACATAAGAAAAACAGACTTTCATTTCAATTAGCAATGGAAGAGGGAGCTGTGCAAGTTGTTTTTTTCAACCAACCTTATTTGAAAGAGAAAATTTTGGTTGGAAGAGAACTTGTGGTTGATGGTAGATGGAATAGCAAGTGGAAAACACTAACGGGTATGAAAATTTTAAAACTTTCTTCTTCTAAAGAAGAGTTTGCTCCTGTATATCGTGTGAATCAGCAAGTCCATCAAGCAGAGATGGTGAAATTTATCAAATATGCTTTTTCATGTGGATATGGAAAGTTTTTGGAGGAAAATTTACCTTGTGATTTGCGAGATAGATATCGGTTAATCTCTCGTCAAGAGGCTGTGTATTTTATGCATTTTCCAAGAACAGATGAAGAGTATCGACAAGCGCTTCGTCGATTGAAGTTTGAAGAATTTTTCTATTTTCAATTACAGGTTCAAGGGTTGAAAAGGAAGGAAAAAAAAGAATCCATCGATTCTGTCATTACTTATTCAAAAGAGCGAGTTGAAAATTTTACTGCTTCATTGCCATTTGAATTAACTCATGCGCAAAAGCGAGTGAGTGAAGAAATTTTGGCAGATATGAGGAGTAAAAATGTCATGTCTCGTTTGTTGCAGGGTGATGTTGGAAGTGGGAAGACAGTTATTGCAGCGCTGGCGATTGTTGCAGCAATTTCAGCAGGTAAACAATCTGCATTCATGGTTCCAACGGAAATTTTGGCAGTGCAGCATTTTGAAAATCTTCATTTTTGGTTTCAATCTTTTTCAATGAATGTAGTTTTACTGACAGGTTCGACCTCCACAAAGAAAAGAAAAGAAATTCTTCATTTACTGAAAAACGGTGAAATTGACGTGGTGATAGGGACACATGCCTTGATTCAAGAAGATGTAAAATTTTCTGATCTTGGCTTAGCAATTTTGGATGAACAGCATCGTTTTGGGGTAAATCAGCGGAAATTATTGCGAGAAAAAGGTAAAAATTTGAACATTTTGCTAATGAGTGCAACGCCAATTCCCAGAACATTGGCACTTACTTTATATGGGAAAATGGATGTCTCAGTGATTGATGAGAAGCCAAGCGGGCGTATGAGGGTTGAGACTAGATGGGTGCGACATTCGCAATTTTCAGCTGTTTTGGATTTGCTCGAAATAGAGGTTTCTATAGGGCATCAGGCATATGTTATTTCCCCACTTATCGAAGAATCGGAAACGTTGGATTTGAAAAATGTGACGGCTTTAACAGAAGAGCTAGCCAAACATTTTGGGGGACAAGTGAAAGTTGCTCTTTTACATGGAAAAATGAAAAATGATGAAAAAGAAGCGTTGATGCTCAATTTTCAACAAAAAGAGTACGATATTTTAGTTTCGACAACTGTGATTGAAGTAGGTGTAGATGTGCCAAATGCAACTATGATGGTGGTGATGGATGCAGATCATTTTGGATTATCACAGCTTCATCAGTTGCGGGGACGTGTGGGACGTGGAAGTCAAAAGTCATATGCATTTTTAGTTGCTAACCCTAAAAGTGAACATGGAAGAAAACGTATGCAAATTTTAACTCAGACGGACGATGGTTTTTTGCTGGCGGAAAAAGATTTGGAAATGCGTGGTGCAGGTGAATTGTTAGGAACAAAACAATCAGGTATTCCGGAGTTTTCTGTAGGAGATGTAGCATGTGATTTTCGTATTTTAGAAGTTGCGCGAGATGAAGCTGTGAAGGTTTGGAAAGTTTCGAATTGGTGGGATAAGAAAGAATTTTTAGAACTTTCAAAAGGTTATCAGAAGAAGCAAACCGAAGAGATGGGCAATATATAATATATGCTGAATAACTTTTAAATTTCTTTTCTTGAAGTTATTTCTTGTAGTTTCATTTCGCACGAATGAGATAACAAGCTCATTCGTGCTCTTTCAGCGAAAATTAAAATTTCAAGAATCTGTTTAAAATCTCCTAGTGATGAAGATTTTAAGTAATTTTTTGATTATCTATTTTTTATTTTATTTCTGCAGAATTGTTTAATATTTCATCTATTAATCCATATATTTTAGCTTCATCTGCGGTCATGTAATTGTCTCGATCTGTATCTTTTTCGATTGTTTTAAGATCTTGCCCTGTACGTTCTGATAGGATTTTGTTCAAGCGTTCACGAGTTTTTTTAATATGATCAGCAGCAATTAATATTTCTGTTGCTTGTCCTTGAGCACCTCCAAGAGGCTGATGAATCATGATCTCAGCATTTGGCAAAGCATAGCGTTTCCCTTTTGTTCCTGCCGCTGAGAGGAATGATCCCATGGAAGCTGCCATACCAATAACGATCGTTTGTACATCTGAGCGAATCAAATTCATCGTATCAAAAACTGCAAGTCCTGCAGAAACGCTTCCTCCAGGAGAATTGATATATAAGTAGACATCTTTTGTTGAATCTTGTGCATCCAGAAAAAGTAATTGAGCGATTATCGCATTTGCCACATTGTCGTCAATGGGACCGGTTAGCATAATTATACGATCTTTCAATAGACGTGAGTAAATATCATAGGCACGTTCACCTCTGGAGCTTTGTTCAATGACTGTAGGGACTAAATTCATTTTGAGTACCTCTTTCAATTGTTTTGTTTGGTTAATATGTTATGTGTTAAAACAACTTATTGAAAATTATTTTAAAGTTATTAGAACCTGTTAACAGACTCTTAAGAGCTCAAAAATTTATTTACTTAATATTTTATCTTTCTATGGTATAGAGGTCAAATATCGTGAAATTTATTTTTATTTTTTACTTTATGGTATATTTCTGATTTGTTTTCTAAAGTCATACCATGATTTAAAAATAGGTGATTGAGCAATTGATAAATGGATTTTATTTCTTTATTTCCTAGCATGTCTAGGGTTTCTAATAAGTAATCTTCAATGATTATGCCATCTTCTTCACTGTTGAAGTCAAAAATAATAGCAGTTGGAATATACTGAATGCTTAATTCACGAGCTAGCTGTTGATCACGAAGAAATATTTTTTTACTTAAATCAGAGTTTCTATCCTTCAAAAAAGCTTTTAAATCTGCTCCAATTTCATCAATGCATTGTTTGGTATATTCTATAGAATGATCAAATTTATTTTGGGAAATAAAGGTTTGTTGAATTTTTAGTAAAAATTCAACTCCGTACTTTCGTCCCTGAAGCTCTGCTGCTTTTATATCAAGAGCAATAAAATAAGCATTTTGAAAAGCTTGATTTCGCTCTTCGATACTTTGCTTATTTCTTGAGTGGTAATTAAGAGATTGTTCAATCGTTTGGAGATTGACAATAGGAATGAAACGAAAACGAAAATTTTTTCGCTTTTTAGCGAGATTGATCGTATCTTTTTCTACGTTAAAGCAAAGAGTGTTTAACGGGTCAATAAACAAGTAAATTTCAAACAAATGAATTTCCCCCTAAGAGAATTTTCTATAGATTTTACTTAATACGATTGATTAACTTATAAATTTGTAAAAGATTTATCTTAATTTCAGATACAATTTTTATAGTTCGATAAGTGATTTGAGATTAATTTTGAATAAAATTCACTTTATCAATTTTTTATTTTGCTAGGAGCTCTCCTATTATCACTCCAAATAAAAATGAAATCAAAAAATAAAACCTAGCAGCATATAAATGGCTTTATTTAAGCTTTTTGGACATATAACTTATTAAAGTGGTTGATGGTGGGCTTACTTGTAATATTTATATGTATTGTTAAATATGTCGTATTTTAGATAGAATGTACCTTTTGATTCATTCGTAGAGAGATCATAAACAAGTTCGTAGAACATTCTGATTGTAATTGTGTTAAAATACGAAAGCGATAAATGAATGAAAAAATTAATAAAGTACAATTGAATAGTACGAAAAATTTTAGAAAAAGTATTTTTTTAAAGAGCATTTGAAGAGGCAGAAGAATGGTACAGGATTGGAATTTGTTCTTAGATCCTTATGTTCAGGTAGTAAGTGAGTTAAAAGTTAAATTTCGTGGAATTCATAAGCAAAATATAAGGAGCAAAACCTTTCTTTTGCGAAAATTACGAGAAGACTACAGTGAAGAGGATTTGTGAGGGGGAAGAATGATAAATGAGAGTTGCTATTTTTAATAATCAAGAATTCTCAACGTTGGAAGTTGTTAAAAAATTAAGACAACTTCTTGAGATCCCTTTTTTTGCACTTGATGATGAATGTCCAGAGATTGTGTTGACGGTTGGAGGAGATGGAACATTAATTTCAGCCGTTCATCGCTATGAAAATCAACTTGATACTGTTCAGTTTGTCGGAATTCATACGGGGCATCTTGGATTTTACACGGATTGGCGAGAGTTTGAGTTAAAAGAATTGGTTGAATCTTTAAAATTGGAAGAACGTTGTTATGTTTCCTATCCATTGTTGGAAGTTGAGGTGGAGCACAATGAAGGGAAAGAGTGTTTTCTGGCGCTTAATGAATCTACCATACGTAGTTTAAATCGAACATTGGTAGGGAGGATTTATATAAAGGAAGAATTTTTTGAAAATTTTCGAGGCGATGGTTTATCTATTTCTACTCCAACGGGCTCAACAGCTTACAGTAAAGCACTTGGAGGTGCTGTGATTCATCCGAGTATTAATGCGATTCAGCTGGCTGAGATTGCTTCGTTGAACAATCGAGTATTTCGTACACTTGGATCTCCGATGGTGATCGGTGCGCATGAGTGGATTCGTATTGCTTTAGAGTCAAGTATGAATTATGTGATCACATTTGATAGTGAAGTGATTCAATTAGAGGATGTTCGAGCAATTACGTATAGAATTGCTAAGAAGAGGATCCGGTTTGTATCATATCGGCATCTTGATTTTTGGGATCGGGTAAAAAAATCTTTTATAGTCGATTAACTTAAAAACGACTTGTAATTAATGGAGATTGTTAACAATTTTTTTGTGAACGATTTTTAATCGTGAAACAGACTCTAAGGAAATTAAAAGGTGAGAATATGAGCGAGAAAGAATGTTATGAGTCAGAACGTGATTTTCAGCAATTGTTGGAAAATCTGAAAAATGAAGAAATGAATGTTTTTCGTGAATCACTTTTGTCTTTGCATACTTATGAACAGGGTAAGTTTTATCTAGAGTTGGATGAATCATTGCGTATGCGATTCTATAGCTATATGTCTCCTGCGGAGTTGGCGGAGATGTTTGATGTTTTGGATTTAGATAGACCTGTACTTATGGGTTATCTTTCAGAGATGTCTGCTGAGTACGCTGCGGCGATGATTGGGGAAATGTCTTCAGATAATGCAGTTGATTTGTTACATCAAGTAGGTAGTCAGGAAAAAGTGGAAGATTATCTAACACGAATGGATGATGAAGAACGAAAAGTTATTCAGGATTTGATGCATTACAAAGATGATACTGCTGGAGCGCTTATGACGCGCGAATTTGTTTCTATTGTTGGAAGTCAAACAGTTCGTTCAGCGATGCATGTTTTAAAGAGTAAAGCTGAAATGGCAGAGACGATTTATTATGTTTATGTGACGAATCAGGAAGACGAGTTGAATGGTGTCATTTCTTTGAAGGATTTGATTGTTAATGATGAAGATGCATTGATTCTTGATATCATGAATGAGCGTGTGATTTATGTAGGTGTGAATGATGACCAAGAGGATATAGCGTACATGTTTCGAGATTATGATTTCTTAGCATTGCCGGTTGTTGATGATATTGGACGTTTACAAGGAATTGTAACAGTTGATGATATTATTGATGTGATTGATGATGAGGCAGCAAGTGATTATTCTGGATTGGCAGGGGTGAACGTGGAGGAGATTTCCAACAATCCGCTTTGTTCAGCTTGGAAACGGTTACCGTGGTTATTGGCATTGTTATTTTTGGGGTTAGGTACAGCTTCAGTTATTAACCATTATGAGCAAATGATGGAAAAAGGAGTGGCTTATTTAGCTGTTTTCCTTATGATTATCACGGGAACAGCTGGTAACGCTGGGACTCAGTCTTTAGCAGTTGCAGTTCGTAGGCTGGCTTTGAAAAGTGATGATGAAAGATCTTCTTGGGGAATAGTTATTTCAGAAATTTTGACTGGACTGATTACGGGATTAATTGTAAGCTTAGTGATATTTTTTATTGTGTTTGTTTGGAAATGCAATATTTGGTTTGCATTAGCGGTTTGCATTGCAATGTTTATGGCAATTAATGTAGGGAATTTAGCTGGAAGTCTTATTCCTCGATTGATGGAAAGATTAGGAGTGGATCCTGCTGTGGCAAGCGGTCCTTTTATTACGACATTCAGTGATTTAACCAGTGTGTTGATTTATTTTAGGATTGCTAAGTTGTTTTTACCGTGGGTTTGATTTGTTCCTTTTTATTGTCTCCTTGTGTTTTTGATTTGACAATATTTTCATGTGTATTTTTGATAAGGCAATTTTGGTGTAAATTTTTTATGTGAGGGAAAAAGAATGGATCGAATTATTGAGATGGATCATTTTGTTAGCGTAGAAGATTTAACGAATGAGCAAATTATGTTGTTGTTGCAACGAGCATCTGCTTTTAAAACAGGAAAGGTTTGGAAGTCGCCAAAGCATCAAATTTTTGCAGCGAATATGTTTTTTGAAAACAGTACTCGGACGCATAATAGTTTTCACATTGCTCAAAGGAAGCTAGGGTTAGAGGTTTTGGAGTTTGGTACGGCAACCAGCTCTTTGCAAAAAGGAGAGACATTGTACGATACGGTTCTTACTCTTTGCGCATTGGGTGTGGATGTGGTCGTGATCAGGTCGACTATTGAGCGTTATTGGGAAGATCTGATTCAAAGTTCTAATGTTCATTGTCATGTTGTCAATGGTGGCGATGGGAGTGGAGAGCATCCTTCGCAGTGTCTACTAGATTTAATGACAATTCAAGAAGAATTTGGAAAATTTTCTGGCTTGAAAGTGGCGATTATTGGGGACTTAGTGCATTCTAGAGTGGCACGTAGCAATATGCAAATGTTGACAAGATTTGGTGCAGAGATATTTTTTTCAGGACCTAAAGAATGGCATGATAAAGAATTTGATAAATATGGTAAATATCTTTCGTTAGATGAATTGATTCCTAAAGTTGATGTATTAATGATGCTTCGTGTTCAGCATGAGCGTCACGATGGAGAATTAAATTTTTCGAAAGAAAAATATCATCGTTTGTATGGGTTAACTGAGAATCGAGCGAGCTGGTTGCAAGATCATGCCATTATTATGCATCCCGCGCCTGTGAATCGTGATGTGGAAATTGCGGATTCTTTGGTGGAATCGCCTAAATCACGAATTGTGGAGCAAATGAGAAATGGTGTTTATGCGAGAATGGCAATCTTGGAAGCTGTATTGACATGATGATGAAGTATTTGATTTTGAAATTTACAGATCAAGAAATTTTGGAAAAGATTGATATATTTCCCAAAATTTAGAGGACTGGAAGATAATTTTTAAATCAAGATTGACGAAAATTCGCAAAGGAGTTACCTATATGAGAACGCTAATCAAAAATGGTCGAATAATTCAAAAAGACAACGAATTAGAGAAGTGTGATATCTGGATTGAAGATGATTTGATTTATGCGATTGGACAATCATTTGAAAATCGAGCGACCTCTTTTGATAAGGTGTACGATGCTAGAAATCAGCTAGTGTCTCCAGGTTTGATTGATGTTCATGTTCATTTTCGTGAACCAGGTTTTGAGTATAAGGAGACGATAAAAACTGGTAGTTTGGCGGCTGCACACGGTGGGTTTACGCAGGTGTGTGCCATGCCTAATCTAAATCCTGTGCCAGACACAGCTGATAAGATGAAAAAGATGTTGGAGAAAATTGCTAAGGACGCAGTTGTGAAGGTTCATCAGTATGCACCAATTACAAGAAACCGTGAGTCGGAAGTGGAATTGGTTAATTTTTCGGCATTGAAGAATACGGGTGCTTGGAATTTTTCAAATGATGGTTCAGGAGTTCAAATGGCTGGAACGATGTATCGGGCTATGGTGGAAGCTGCAAAAGTAGGAAAAACAATTGTTGCGCACGCAGAGGACAACAGTCTTTTGAATGGTGGAGTAATACGTGGAGGATCACGTTCGCAGGCTTTAGGAATTCCAGAAATGTTGTCTATCGTTGAGAGTTCGCAAGTGGCGCGCGATTTGTTGTTGGCAAGACAAGCTGGTTGTCATTATCACGTGTGTCATATTTCGACAAAAGAAACGGTAGGGATGATTCGCGAAGCTAAGCGTGCAGGAATTCACGTGACCTGCGAAGTTACACCTCATCATTTGTTATTGACGGATGAGGATATCCTTGAAGATGATGCAAAATGGAAGATGAATCCTCCGCTTCCGAGCAAAGAAGATAGGGAAGCGTTGATGGTAGGTTTGCTTGATGGGACCATTGATATGATTGCTACAGATCATGCTCCTCATGCTGCCTATGAGAAAGAGACGAATTTTTTGAATGGTGCGTTCGGAATTGTTGGATTAGAACAAGCCTTTTCCTTGCTTTATTCTAATTTAGTAGAAAAAGGTGTTGCAACTTTAGAACAGCTAATCCACTGGATGTCAACTTATCCTGCAGAAATTTTTGGTATGGATGGTGGAAGTTTGCAAATTGGAAAGCCAGCTGATTTGGTTGTTATCGATATTCAAAGAGAATTTACAATTGATGAGCAAGATTTTGAGTCAAAAGGAAGGAATACGCCTTTCTTGGGAAGCAAGGTTAGAGGAGAAGTGTTGCTGACTTTTGTCGATGGACGTTTGGTTTGGAGAAAATCAAAGTAATAGTTGGATAATCTTACGAAAATATCTAATTTTTACTAGGAGGAGCTAGATGAGTAAGCGATTATTGATAATGGAAGACGGTACAGTTTTTGAAGGTGAAGCTTTTGGAGCAGAAGTCGTTGTTACAGGAGAATTAGTGTTTAATACAGGAATGACAGGATACCAAGAGTCTATTACTGATCAAAGTTATAATGGTCAATTGCTGACTTTTACCTATCCTTTAATTGGAAACTATGGCATTAATCGGGACGATTATGAGTCAATCGTGCCAACAACGAAGGGTGTGATTGTTCGTGAAGTTGCAAGACGTCCAAGTAATTGGCGAGAACAAATGTCACTTGATGAATTTCTGAAACGTAAAGGAATTCCTGGCATTTCGGGAATTGATACTCGAGCACTCACTCGTGTAATTCGAGAACAAGGGGTGCTAAAAGCAACTATTACTGATAAAGGGGATATATTTGAACATCAATATGACCAATTAAAAGCCACAGTTTTGCCAACAAATCAAGTGGCACAAGTTTCAACGACAAAAGCTTATCCCTCACCTGGAGTTGGTCGAAGTGTAGTTGTCATTGATTTTGGCTTGAAACATTCGATTTTGCGGGAGTTGTCAAAGCGTAAGTGTAATTTAACTATTTTACCTTATAATACACATGCGCAAACAATTTTGGATTTGGCTCCTGACGGTGTGATGCTGACAAATGGCCCTGGAAACCCTAAAGACGTGCCAGAAGTACTTGAAATGATTCAGAATATTCAAGAAAAACTGCCTCTTTTTGGTATTTGTTTAGGGCATCAATTATTTTCTTTAGCCAATGGTGCTAATACGTATAAGATGAAATTTGGCCATCGTGGGTTTAATCATGCGGTGCGTGAAATTGCGACAGGACGATTGGATTTTACTTCACAGAATCATGGGTATGCGATTGATCCTAAGTCTATAGACGAGAAGAAACTGATTATTACACATACTGAGATAAATGATGGTTCCATTGAAGGTGTTCGCCACCCAGAATTTCCGGCTTTTTCTGTGCAATTTCATCCAGATGCAGCCCCTGGTCCACATGATACGTCTTATCTTTTTGATAAATTTATGGAAATGATGGATGAATTTAAAGAGGTTCATTGTTAAGATGTTTAGATTTTTAATGAAAGCGGTTCACCATTCTATTGGATGCTGCACTGCTTTTATGTGTCTTAAATCAATAATGATAATAGATTAGAATCTGTTTGCTTTTGATAGACGGTTTTTAAAATAGGGAGGGCAAACGTGCTCATTATCAATATGCTTAGTTCTTCGGGTAAAATTCAAGGTCAAGGTGTGGATAGTGCTTATTTGGAGCTTGTTAGAATGCTCAAGCAAGATGCAAGCAATGAATTAATGATAAGAACTAATTCATACAAACGCGCAGATGTCACGCATTACCACACGATTAATTTGTTGTACTATTTTTCTACCTTTTTTAAGCGACATGTAGGTAAGAGAATAGGATATGTTCATTTTCTTCCGGAGACTTTGGATGGTTCTATCAAATTGCCAAAGCCTATATTTTCGATATTTAAAAAGTATGTGCTTTCCTTTTATAAAAGGATGGACCAGCTGGTGGTTGTTAACCCTGATTTTATTGATAAATTGGCAGCAAGTGGGATAAAATGTGAAAAAGTTAGTTATATTCCTAATTTTGTATCTAAGGAAAAGTGGTACGAATTATCTTTTGAAGATAAAAATAAATTTCGAGAAGAGTTAGCGATTGATAAGGATAAATTTATTATCATAGGCGTGGGTCAAATTCAGAAACGCAAAGGAATAGATGACTTTATTGCTCTTGCACAGAAGAATCCAGAGATTCAGTTTATATGGGTAGGTGGCTTTTCATTTGGAAAGATTTCGGATGGTTATGAGGATTATAAGAAGAAAGTTGATAATCCACCAAATAATTTGTTATTTACAGGGATTGTTTTTCGTGAAAAGATGATCAATTACTATAATATTGCTGATTTATTCTTGCTCCCGAGTTTTAATGAGCTGTTTCCAATGAGTATTCTAGAGGCGGCAAGTACTGCTACTCCAATTATGCTTAGGAACTTAGAATTGTATCGTAGTATTTTGATGGAAAATTATATTGCTGCGAACGACTTGGAAAATATGAATGAGAAATTAAGAGAAATATTACAAAATCGCGATATTTTAGTAGAATATGAAAAATGCGCAAATAAAATTTCGAAACTGTATTCAGAAGAATCGTTATGCAAAACTTGGAAAGATTTCTATTTATCGGTAACGTGAAAAGCTCTTAGAACCTGTTTCATGATTAAAAAATCATTCACAAAAAACATTGTTAACTTGTCTCCATAATGGCTGTACGGCAAAAAGTTTGATGGAAAATTTTATTGTTAAGGAGTAAAAAATGCCAAAACGAAATGATATTAAAAAAATTATGGTGATTGGTTCAGGTCCTATTGTGATTGGGCAAGCAGCAGAGTTTGATTATGCAGGAACTCAAGCTTGTTTGGCACTACGAGAAGAAGGATATGAAATTGTTTTGGTGAATTCCAATCCAGCAACGATTATGACAGATCAAGAAATCGCTGATAAAGTGTACATTGAGCCGATTACGTTGGAATTTGTCTCGCGTATTTTGCGCAAAGAACGCCCATGTGCTTTACTTCCGACCATGGGTGGGCAGACGGGACTAAATATGGCAATGGAGCTTGCAAAAACGGGAATATTGGATGAGTTAGAAGTAGAGCTTTTAGGAACGAAATTATCTGCTATTGACAAGGCTGAAGACCGTGATTTATTTAAGCAATTGATGGAGGAATTGGAACAGCCGATTCCAGAGTCTGATATTGTTCATACTGAGGAAGAAGCCTTAAATTTTGTAAAATCAATTGGCTATCCGGTGATTGTACGACCTGCTTTTACTTTAGGTGGTACGGGTGGTGGAATTTGTAATGATGAGTCCGAATTGCGTGTGACTGTCTTAAATGGCTTGAAATTATCTCCTGTTCATCAGTGCTTGATCGAAAAATCAATTGCAGGTTTTAAAGAAATTGAGTATGAAGTCATGCGTGATTCTCATGATAACGCGATGGTCGTTTGTAATATGGAAAATTTTGATCCAGTGGGTATTCACACTGGCGATTCTATTGTTTTTGCTCCTTCACAAACCTTGTCTGATTATGAGTACCAAATGCTTCGCGATGCTTCACTTAAAATTATCAGGGCTCTGAAAATTGAAGGTGGCTGTAATGTGCAATTAGCGCTTGATCCAAATAGCTTTCGTTATTATGTGATTGAGGTGAATCCACGTGTATCCCGTTCTTCTGCGTTGGCTTCAAAGGCAACAGGTTATCCCATTGCTAAGTTAGCTGCGAAAATTGCCGTTGGTTTCACATTAGATGAAATGAAAAATCCTGTGACGAATAAAACCCAAGCTCAGTTTGAACCTGCATTAGATTATGTGGTTGCTAAAATTCCACGCTGGCCATTTGATAAGTTTGAAAAAGGAGATCGTAATCTTGGAACGCAGATGAAGGCGACTGGAGAAGTAATGGCCATTGGACGCACGATTGAAGAAAGTTTATTAAAGGCAGTTCGTTCGCTTGAAATTGGTGTGGTTCATAATGAAATCAAGGAATTAAGTCAAGTGTCTGATGATCAGTTGATTGCAAAAATTGTCAAACCTCAAGATGATCGCTTGTTTTACTTGTCGGAAGCGATTCGGCGCGGATATACCATCGAGGAATTGGCAAAGTTAACAAAAATTGATCTATTTTTCTTGGATAAGTTACTACACATTGCTGAGTTGGAAAAAGAGTTAGCGAAAAACGTGGATGATCCATTTACATTGAAAATGGCGAAACAAAATGGTTTTTCTGATCAAAAGATTTCCGAAATTTGGGATAAAAATGTAGATGAAATTCGTACATTCAGAAAAGAAGCAGGTATACTTCCCGTTTACAAGATGGTGGATACTTGTGCGGCAGAATTTGAGTCTATGACGCCTTACTTTTATTCGACGTATGGGTTTGAAAATGAATCTATAAGAGCGAAGAAACCCTCGGTTTTAGTTTTGGGATCTGGTCCAATTCGAATTGGACAGGGGATAGAGTTTGATTATGCGACAGTTCATTCTGTGAAGGCGATTCAAGTGGCGGGATTTGAAGCAATTATTATGAATTCAAATCCGGAGACGGTTTCGACCGATTTTTCAATTTCGGATAAGTTGTATTTTGAACCATTAACTTTGGAAGATGTGCTGAATGTGATTGATTTGGAGCAGCCTAAAGGAGTGATTGTTCAGTTTGGTGGACAAACAGCGATTAATTTGGCAGAACCTTTGGAAAAGCGTGGAATTCGTATTTTAGGTACGCAAGTGGAAGACTTGGCTAGAGCAGAAGATCGTGATTTATTTGAGAAAGTTTTACGAGATTTGGAAATTCCGCAACCTCCAGGAGATACAGCGATTTCAGAGGAGGAAGCTGTTTGTATAGCTCAAAGAATAGGATACCCAGTGTTGATCCGTCCTTCGTATGTCTTAGGGGGACGTGCGATGGAAATTGTTGATAATGAAAAAGATTTACGAGAATATATGAGAACGGCAGTAAAAGCTTCGCCGGATCATCCTGTATTGGTGGATTCCTATTTGTGCGGAAATGAATGTGAAGTGGATGCGATTTCAGATGGAGAAAATGTGTTAATTCCTGGGATTATGGAACATATTGAACGTGCGGGTGTCCATTCAGGAGATTCAATGGCTGTGTATCCAGCGCAGTCCCTGCCTTTTGAGATTAAGGAAAAGATAGCAGATTATACAAAAAGTTTGGCAATTGGACTTAATTGTGTTGGAATGATGAATATTCAGTTTGTGATTTATAAAGAGGAAGTGTACGTGATTGAAGTAAATCCTCGAGCTTCGAGAACTGTGCCATTTTTATCAAAAGTAACAGGAATTCCTATGGCACAAATTGCCACTCAATTAATTTTAGGAAAGACGTTAGAAGAGTTAGGCTATGCGGATGGTCTGTATCCGGAATCTAAACAAGTTCATGTGAAAGCTCCTGTGTTTTCTTTTTCGAAATTAGCAAGAGTGGATACGTATCTAGGTCCAGAGATGAAATCGACAGGAGAAGTGATGGGGACGGATCAAACTTTGGAAAAAGCATTGTATAAAGCATTTGAAGCGTCTAACTTACATTTACCCTCTTATGGATCGATTGTATTTACGATTGCTGATGAGACGAAAGAAGAAGCGTTAAAGTTAGCACAGCGTTTTGTTGCTATTGGCTACGGAATTATGGCTACAAGTGGAACAGCCAATTATTTTGAACGTGAAGGACTTAGAATTCAACGTGTGAATAAGTTACAAGAGGGTGAGGAAACGATTGTTGATTATCTTCGTTCTGGGAAAGCGCGGGCAGTGATTAATACGATTGGAAAAAATCGTGGAAAAGCTAAAGCAGATGGTATGAATATTCGTAGGGAAGCTGTGGAGCATGGAATCCCATTGTTTACGGCGCTAGATACAGCAAAGGCGATCTTGCGCGTGCTTGAAAGTCGCTCATTTTATTTAGAAGAGATGTAATATGAAAGGTTTCAAAAGGTTATAGAGTCTGTTGACTTGTTTTGTAGCTCAAAAATTCATTTAATTATGGACAAGTTAACAATGTTTTTTGTAAACGATTTTTAATCATGAAACAGGCTCTTATAATTTTTGAAGCAAGAAAGGATAAAGAAGAGGGATATAAGAGAATGAAAAAAATAATCTCTTACTACAAACCATACAAAAAGATCTTTATCATGGATCTTCTTTGTGCATTTATAAATGCTATGATATCCGTGACAATACCAATGATCATTCGATATATTACAAATGACGTGTTAGCATCTAATCATTTTACAAGGAGTGAGGCAACAAAAATTATTTCAATACTTGTATTATTTATCTTTGGCTTATTTATTTTAATGTTTCTTTGCTATTATTATATGACTTACTATGGGCATGTGATGGGATCTAGAATAGAAGCAGATATGCGTAAGGAACTTTTTTTGCATTTTCAAAAACTTCCTATGAGTTTTTATGATGACCAAAAAATTGGCCGGTTGATGTCTAGAATGACAACGGATTTAAATAATATTAGTGAGTTTTTCCACCATGTGCCAGAAGAAATCATTATATTTGCTTTCAGATTAATTGGAGTGACGATTATATTGTTCATGGTGAACCCATTTTTAACTATGATCGTATTGTTCATTGTTTTAGCAATGCTTATCTATAGTGCTTACATAATGCCAAAAATGTTTTTCGCATTTAAAAATAATCATAAGAAAATTGCAAAAATTAATCATCAGGTAGAAGAAAATTTAGCCGGTATAAAAATTGTGAAGTCTTTTGCTAATGAGGAAGTGGAAATCAAAAAATTTTCTCATGTTAATAATGAATTTTTAGATAGTAAAAAAGTGACTTTTAAGATGATGGGTCGCTTCTATCCTATAATGGATATTCTTTTATTAGGAATGATTCCTGTAATTACTACGATTGCATCCGTTTTTATCTTAAATAATCGGTTAACCATTAGTGATCTGATTACATTTATGCTTTGTGTTGATATCTTGCTTGGACCTGCTTTTACTTTTATTGGTTTAATCGAACAATTTCAAGATATTCTGGCAGGGTATAAGCGTTTTTTAGAAATATTGGATGTACAGCCAGAAATTGTTGACCAGTTTGGTGCGGTTCGGTTGAGCAATGTCAAAGGAGAAATTTCTTTTAGAAATGTGTCTTTTCGTCATAAAAGGGGAAAGGAAGATATTTTTACGAACTTAAATCTTAATATAAATTCTGGTGAATATGTTGCGTTAGTTGGTGCTTCTGGAGCTGGAAAGACAACTTTATGTAATTTAATCTTAAGGCTTTATGATGTATCTGGTGGGGAAATTATTGTTGATGATTTCAATATACAAGATTTAGAAATTACGAACTTGCGTCAGAATATAGGTTTTGTGCATCAAGATATGTATTTTTTTGCGGACACCATTATTGAAAATATAAGATATGGGAAGCAAAATGCAACTAAAGACGAAATTATTCAAGCAGCAAAAAAAGCTTATGCTCACGATTTTATTATGGATTTGTCTGATGGTTATGATACTGATATTGGACAACGTGGATTGAAACTCTCGGGTGGACAAAAGCAGCGTTTATCGATTGCACGGGTATTTTTGAGAAATCCGCCAATTTTGATCTTTGATGAAGCTACTTCTGCTTTAGATAACGAGAGCGAAAAATTTGTTCAAAAGTCTTTGGAAGAGTTAGCTGATGGTAAAACGACAATTGTTATCGCACACCGACTTTCAACAATTAGGAAAGCCAAGAGGATATTGGTTTTAGATAAAGGAGATATTGTTGATGATGGAACGCATGGAGAATTGATGGAGAAAAAAGGAATTTACTATAATTTGTACAATTTGTTGTGATTAAAAATTTGCAAAAAATGATCTAGAAAGCGATTGCCCTTACACGAAAACTAGGTTACTTAGTAGACTTGTCTTATAATTAAGGCGTAACTGCTATTTTTTCTGAAGATAAGGGAATAAGCGCAGGAATAGTCGGTTATTGTGATCATTTTTGACAAAGTATTCAGGAAAAATATAGGGCAATTCATTGTAAATTTAGTTATAGAACAATTCTAGTGATTATAGGGAGAAAAAATATGTGTCTACAAGAAAAAATGGGAATTGTTTCGCAACGAGAATTAGCACCGGATATTTTTGAAATGAAACTTTCTGGTAAATTGGTACAAAAAATGAAACAGGCAGGACAATTTTTGCATATTCGCGTCCCTCGAGAGGATTTATTATTACGTCGTCCCATTAGTTTGGCGCAAATTGATCAACAAGCAGGAATTTGTACGATTATTTATCGCGTGGAGGGACTGGGGACAGAAGTATTTTCTAAAATGAAACCAGGTGACTCTTTAGATGTTTTAGGGCCGCTTGGTAATGGTTTTGATACAAGTTTTGTGAATAGAGGCAGTACTGTTTTGATTCTTGGGGGTGGCATTGGAGTTCCTCCACTGTACGAACTATCAAAACAGTTTGTAAATAGAGGCGTAAAAGTGGTTCACTTGCTTGGATTTGCAACAAGTGAAGTTATATTTTATGAGAAAGAATTTCGATTATTAGGCGAGACAAGGATTTCAACAGATGATGGAAGTTATGGCGTGAAAGGTCATGTTGGAACTTTGTTAGAAGAATTAGAGACAGAGAATTTTTTGCCGGATGCAGTCTATGCTTGTGGTTCTGATGGATTGTTAAAAATGGTAGATGAAAAATTTGCCCAACATCCTGCTGCGTTTATTTCGATGGAGTCACGGATGGCATGCGGAATAGGTGCTTGTTATGCCTGTGTGTGTTATGAAAAAGGAGATGTAACGCAGAAGAGATCACGTAAAATTTGTGATCAAGGTCCTGTGTTTAAAATAGGAGAAGTAGTGATTTCTGATTCGAGTCGATTGTAAATAAAAAATAACCATCAAATCTTGTTATTTTTCCTCAATATTTTGTTAAGAATCCTAGAAAGAGTAACATTATTCTTCTAAAATCAAGAAAAAAATCTATGGGTTAATTTATTTTTCGTCAATTTTTTATTTATGATGAATATTAAGCATATATCTTGTATGTGATAAATTTATGATGGAATTAATAAATAGAGAAAAATATATAATAGGTGTATTCACTTTAAAATAACGGAATAATATTCTTTTAAACTCTTTATTTTAACGATTCAATTTCAGAAATAGAAAGCTCTGTAATCGCTTGAATGTCTTGAAGAGTCATTCCCATCAAAAGCAATTTTTTTGCCATTTCTTTTTTTTCTCTTCTTTCTCCTCTTTTTTCTCCTTCAATCCTTGACAGTTTGATTGCCGAGTTAAAGTCACGTTCACCCTTCTCTCTTAATCGGATCAACTCTTTTGTTCTATCATCTGCCTTAATAGTATCAAACATTTTCACCGCCTCCTTGATAACAGGATCAAACTTGCCAATCTTCTGTACTTCAGATGAGTGGGGATCTTTCAAATATTCCAACCACCATGTAATAGGAACATCCTTTTTAAATTTTTCGACCTTCGAAAGCTCCAAGAAATGGATTTCCTCTAAATCCGTTAACATCTCATGCGTTTCATCTTCTCGTAAATGATAAATATGCCAATACTTTT
>JAITQW010000028.1 GCA_031288715.1 Lactobacillales bacterium
TTAGGTAGTATTTTTTGAGGAAAAAGTACCTCAAAAAATCTCCACCTTTCCCTGGACAATGCTTAACGTGCTGATTAACTGAGTTTTGATGGGTGGACGGTTTTGAGTTACAATTTATATAATAAATAGCGGAGGAATAAGAATTTGACTGTTTTAATTTTAGGAGGAGCAGGTTATATTGGATCCATTGCAACGACTACTTTGATTGAAAAGGGTTACGATGTTGCAGTGATTGATGATTTGTCTACAGGATTTTTGGCGGCGGTGAATAAAAATGCGCGTTTTTATAAGGGGGAAGTTGGCGATATAAAATTTATGCGCCAAGTTTTTATGCAAGAAAAAGAAATAGAAGGGATTCTTCATTTTGCTGCTTTTTCTTTAGTTAGTGAATCTATGAAAAAACCTTTGAGGTATTTTTACAACAATGTTTATGGGGCATTGGTTTGCCTTCAAGTGATGCAGGAATTTGATGTGAAGCATATTGTCTTTTCTTCGACGGCTGCAACGTTTGGAATTTCTGAAATTTTACCAATTATAGAAGAGACTCCGACGAATCCGATTAATGCTTATGGGCAGAGTAAGCTGATGATGGAGCAGATGATGAAATGGCAGTCGCAGGCTAGTAATATGACATATGTAGCATTGCGTTATTTTAATGTAGCAGGAGCGAAATCTGATGGAAGTTTGGGTGAAGCACATCGTTGTGAGACACATTTGATCCCGATTGTGTTACAAGTAGCTCTGGGTCAACGTCTCGAAGTTACTGTTTTTGGAGATGATTATCAGACGCCGGATGGTACGAACATTCGCGATTATATTCATGTAGAAGATTTAATTGATGCTCATCTTAAAGCTTTGGAATACTTGAAAAAAGGCGGAAAATCAGATGTGTTCAATTTA
The DNA here is from genome assembly GCA_031288715.1 of Lactobacillales bacterium. GTDB lineage: Bacteria > Bacillota > Bacilli > Lactobacillales > Streptococcaceae > JAIRLR01. The sequence continues at coordinate 901 of JAITQW010000028.1, forward strand.
GGTTCGACGAAGACGAATGGCTATTCGAATCAAGAAGTGTTGTCGGCAGCAAGAAAAGTTACGGGACATCCGATTCCTGCCAAAATAGGTGCACGTCGTTTGGGAGATCCTGATTCATTGGTGGCTTCTTCCCAAAAAGCGAAGGAAGTTTTGGGTTGGGAAGTTAATTTTACTTCGATTGAGGACATTGTTGCTTCTGCATGGAGGTGGCATAAAGGACATCCGAGAGGTTATGAAGAATAAGTATGTAATGGAGGAAGAAAATGGGTCGTTATGTGATTATTTTGGCAGCTGGTAAGGGGACGCGAATGAAGTCAAAGCTCCATAAGGTGTTGCATTCAGTTGCTGGAAAAGCAATGGTGGAGCATGTTTTAGATGCTGCAATGAAAATAAATCCAAATGAGATTATTACTGTGGTAGGTCATGGAGCGCAAGTTGTGAAAGAAAAAATTGGTGAACGCTCAAGTTTTGCTGTACAAGAGGAACAATTAGGAACAGGACATGCAGTGTTGCAATCGAAATCTTTTTTATCTGGAAAAACAGGAGAGACATTAATTATTAATGGTGATACGCCATTGTTAACGGCAGAGACTTTGCAGACATTATTTGATTTTCATTGCAAGAGTAAGGCGAGTGCTACAGTTTTAACTGCGAAAGTAGAAGATCCTACGGGTTATGGGCGAATCCTTCGAGATGAGACAGGCGCAGTTCAGAAGATTGTAGAGCAAAAGGATGTGACAGCAGAAGAGGCTAGATTGAAGGAGATTAACACAGGTGTTTATGTAGTTGGAAATGAACATTTGTTTTCTGCGCTTGCAAAACTGGACATAAACAATGCTCAAGGAGAGCTTTATTTAACGGATATTATAGGGATTTTGAAAAGTGAAGGCAAGGTAGTGTCTGCTTCTCAAATGTCTTGTTTTGAGGAATCGTTGGGTGTGAATGATCGATTTGCTTTAGCACAGGCCAATCGTATTTTATGCGAGAGGATTAATCGATTCCATATGGCAAATGGAGTGACTCTGCTAGATCCTGCGTCAACTTATATCGAAAGTGATGTTGAAATTGGACAAGATACCGTGATCGAAGGGAATGTTAGCATAAAAGGAAAGACTAAAATTGGCTCAGAAGTTTTCATCGGTGCAGGTTCGGAAATTGTGAACTCTGTACTGAAGGACAGGACTAAAGTTTTGCGCTCGGTGATCGAAGAGAGTATTTTACATGAAGAAGCGGATGTGGGACCTTTTGCTTATCTTCGTTCAAAGGCGGAGTTAGGCAAAAATGTGCATGTTGGAAATTTTGTTGAAATTAAAGCTGCAAAACTAGGAGAAAGAACAAAGGCAGGACACTTAGCTTACGTAGGAAATGTGGATATTGGACGGGAAGTAAATCTGGGTGCTGGAGTGATTTTCGTGAATTATGATGGGAAGAATAAGTTTCAATCACAAATAGATGACTATGCATTTATTGGCTCAAATTCGGATATTGTCTCGCCGGTTCATATTGGTAAAAATGCGATTGTGGCAGCAGGATCAACGATCAATGAAAATGTGCCTGAAGATTGTTTGGCTATGGGACGTGCTCGGCAAGTAAATAAGGACGGCTATGCGAAGCGGTACAATCATTATCGGCAGGATGAATAGAAATGCGAACAAAATAAAAAAGACTCTATTTTTAATCAATATCAATTTTACTGAATTAGGCTTTAATAAAGTTGGCACATATTCGATTTTAAGATTTTTTAGTGGATTTAAACGCATTGTTTAAAGAGAGTTGGCATGTTAGTGAGAAAAAGTAAGCTGAGTAAATTTGTGGATCAACATTTTAGTTTGGCAGCTACATTGTTGTTTGTTTTATTGAGTGTGTTGATCTATCTTCCGGTGATTTTATCTGGAAAATTTCCATATGGAAATGATGGTTTATTTCATTTATCTAGGTTATATGAGTTGGTTTTGGGAGTCGAAAATGGAAAGATATTTCCTGATATAAGTGCTTTTACTCTAGGTGAGAGAATGGGTGGGGTGAATTTTTTTTATCCGTATATCAGTGTTTATCCGATCGCTATTCTAATGTACTTTTTGGGAGATTTTTATGGCTTTGTTATTGGGCTGATGGTAGTGCGCTTTTTCTTGTTATTTGTTAGTTATTGGATGATGTATAAATTTTCCGCTTCGAAAAAAAAGTCGCTCATTTTTTCTTTAGTCTATAGCTTTTCAATTTACACATTAGTCAATCAAATTCAAAGAGGTGCCCTTGGTGAGACGCTTGGAATGGTGTTTTTACCTATGGCGGTATATGGTATTTATCAAATTCTTTTTGAAGATTACAAAGAATGGATTTGGGCGGTATTAGGTATCATAGGAATACTTTATTCTCATGTTTTATCCGTTTTTATGTTATTTGTGGTGGCAGTAGGAGCCATGCTTTTCCTATTGATAAAAAAGAGAGAAATTGTGAATAAGAAGCGGGTGTTGAGTTGGTTGAAGGCAGGGTTAGTCATTTGCTTATTATCAGCTATTTTTTTGATCCCTTTCATCGAACAAATGAAATTTTCGCATGCTTTTGCTACGACTTGTTATAATTTATCAACTGATACTTTTTCTTTTTTCTTAAAAGGATCTTTACAAAATTCATTAGAATTTCCTCCAGGTCAACGAGGGATACTAGGTTTCTTTTATACTTTGATCATAGTAATAATCACTTATTTTTTTGTAAAGTGCGAAGCTTTTACAGTTAAATTGAAGATTTTGGGGATATTAACGTTATTCTTTATCGTTTTAGGAACTTCGCTATTTCCGTGGTTTTTATTACAAAACACTTTTTTTAATACAATACAGTTTACGTGGCGTTGGTTTATTTTCGTTTCCTTGTTCAGCAGTGCCTATATTGCTGAAGGAATGATGTGTTTGTTGGATCATGATAGCAAGAAATTTCAATTTTTGAAGTGGGTGCCAATTTTTCTTTCTTTGAATGGACTTATTATTTGTTCCGCTTTCTTTTATTTAAGAATTTCTGATGGTTATGCGCATTCAATCAATACAAAAATGTTTACTAGGAATAGTAATAATAGTCAATTGTTCAATAAGCATAACGGTAAATATGATTATGCCACTAGAAGGCAAAAAAAATTAGGTAAGAAAAATGGGAATGCGATTTTTGTTGATGGAAAAAAAACAGAATTGAAGTTAAAACATAAGAACTATGAGTTTTATGTGGACGATTTAAGTTCGACTGAGAAAAAAGTAACTCTTCCGATTACTTGGTTGAAAGGTATGAGTGCCTATGATGATAAAGGAAAATTATTGCATGTAAATTGGAAGGTTGATGGTTATCCTATTGTAAGAACTAAATCTAAGGTTATACGGATCATATATCGTAAAACAATTGTGCAAAAGATGAGTATTTTAGTCAGTGGTATCTCTTGGTTGTTGTTTCTTGTTATGATAAGATGCAAATCTTTTGTTAAAAGAGGCGGTAGATTAAAAGTAGAAAAATTTAAGGAGAAATTATAGTGGCAATGATTGTAGATGAAGATGAAGTGGAAGATATCGAAAAAATTATCGTATTGGATTATGGTTCACAGTACAATCAGTTGGTTACTCGGCGAATTCGTGAATTTGGAGTGTTCTCAGAGCTGTTAAATCATAAAATTACAGCAGCTGAAGTGTGTGAAATAAATCCTATAGGTATTGTTCTTTCAGGAGGCCCTAACTCTGTTTACGATGAAGGAGCTTTTAGAATTGACCCAGAAATTTTAGATTTGGGTATTCCTATTTTAGGGATCTGTTACGGGATGCAGTTAATGATGCATCATTTGGGTGGTAAGGTTGAGCCGGCGGTGAATCGTGAGTATGGCAAGGCAATTTTAGAAATTACTAGTGAAGGTGCTAAATTATTTAAGAATTTACCTAAGAGTCAGAAAGTTTGGATGAGTCATGGAGATTTGGTGACAAAGGTACCTGCTTGTTTTGAAGTTGTGGGAACTTCGAAAGATTGTCCAATTGCAGCTATTCAGGATGTTTCGCAAAAGCTATATGGAATTCAGTTTCATGCAGAGGTACGTCATTCTGAATATGGAACAGAAGTTTTGCGTCATTTTGCATTTGAAATTTGCAAAGCAAAAGGGGCGTGGACTATGAAGAATTTTATTGATTCACAAATTCAAAAGATTCGTGAACAAGTGGGTGATCGCAAGGTCTTGCTTGGGTTATCTGGTGGAGTAGATTCTTCAGTGGTGGGTGTGTTGTTACAAAAGGCTATTGGAGATCAATTGACGTCTATTTTTGTGGATCATGGTCTTCTACGTAAGGGTGAGGCAGAGCAGGTGATGGATACCCTTGGTGGAAAATTTGGACTTAATATTGTTAAAGTTGATGCTCAGAAGCGTTTCTTAGGAAAATTGGCAGGAGTAATCGAACCTGAAAAGAAACGAAAAATCATTGGAAACGAATTTGTCTATTTATTTGATGATGAAGCATCAAAATTGAAAGGTGTCGATTTTTTGGCACAAGGAACGCTTTATACAGATGTGATTGAGTCAGGTACAAAAACAGCACAGACGATTAAATCACATCACAATGTGGGTGGTTTACCAGATGACATGCCATTTGAGTTGATTGAGCCGTTGAACACCTTATTTAAAGATGAGGTGCGCGAGTTAGGACTACAACTTGGCATGCCAGAGGAGGTTGTTTGGCGTCAACCTTTCCCGGGTCCGGGTTTAGCGATTCGTGTAATGGGAGAGATTACGCCTAAAAAGCTTGAAGTGGTGCGTGAATCGGATGCGATTTTGCGCGAAGAAATTGTTTTGGCTGGTTTGAATAGGGATATTTGGCAATATTTTACGGTGAATACAGGAGTACGCTCAGTTGGTGTCATGGGAGATTTACGAACGTATGATTATACACTAGCGATTCGTGCAATTACTTCTGTCGATGGGATGACAGTAGATTTTGCGCGAATTCCTTGGGATGTTTTACAAAAAATTTCTGTGCGGATTGTAAATGAAGTGCAGCATGTTAATCGTGTCGTCTACGATATTACGAGTAAGCCACCTGCAACTGTGGAGTGGGAATGATGTGATGAAATAAAACTTGAGATTTTTAGAAAATTTTCGGATAAAATTGTGAAATAAAAGTGTTTTGGACGGAAGATCATTGGAGGGTAAATATGATGTTTCAACTTATAGATGTTGATTTCAAAGAACATTTGAAGAATTTATTTTTAACAATTAGTATTATTATTTGTATTGTTTTTTTATTTTTTAATATTCTTAATCAAAATTTAATTATTTTTATTGCAGGATCACTAGGAATGAAAAAGGTAGAATTAATATCAATTATTAAAAAAGCATATCGTTTGTATAGAGCTGGAAAAAATATAAGGACAGCTCTTAGTCTTGCAACCGGAGGTTGGGGATTTGCTGTTAATCTTCTTGCTAACGCAGGATTAACATACCTAGTTTCTAATTTAGATAATCCAGTGATTACATTTTAAAAGTTAGAATGAGATAGGGCAATAGTTAGAAAAAATCGGCTTCCTGCTTTTCTATAAAGAATGGACTACTGTCCCATGCTCTTTTATAAAAAGGAAGATTTTATGAAAAAAAGTATTCTTAATTATTTGTTAATAATAAGCATTCTATTAGTTACATCGATAAATATTCTATTCACCACTAAGGATATGAGTATTAGGTATGTGGCTATAGTAATTTCAGTTGTTGTTACTTTATTTTCCATATTGGTTTATAAATATATTTATTTACTTATTTTAAAGATTTTTGGCTTATATAAAAAAACAGATGAGAAGTACTTAACAAGTATTTTATATTTTTCAATTATTATAAATATTATTCTATACTTTTTCATTAAAGGGACCTCCTTTGAATTTATTTTATTTGTTAATCCAGCTTTATTGATAGTTGCTCCTTTTTTATACTTTAATTTCAAAAATAATAATCACAAAAACAAGCAATTATTTCTTTTTTATATTACTTTTTATTTTATAAATATCATTTGTGTTTTAGTAAAATTAGGAGTTCACTGATGAAGATTTTTAAATTTTTCTATATCTTGAATAAGAATAAGTACTTAAAAAATCATCTGATTGTTCAGCAATTTCCTAAAATGATTCAAGCACATGCCTTTTTATTGATTACCATCTTTAAATTCTCTGTGGTGTGTTTTAGTGCATTTGTTATAAACTTTTTTCTATATAAACAGAATATTGAGGTTGAATATCTAGGTATTATCCAAAGCATATTATCGGTGATTCTTTTTTGTGCTTTTTCGAAACAAGCAAAGAATAGTGATCAAGGATTAAATAGTTTGTTGTTTTTATTGGGTGGAACATTTAATCGTAAAGAAAAAAGGACGAATATAAAATTGATTGCAATTTATTACAGTATTGCTAGTCTATTGTACTTGTTATTATTCAACTTCTTTTTTACAATGCTATTTAATAAGGAGATGGAATTGCTCCATAGAATCATTTTACTAATCACACCAGTGATTTTGTTTATAACCGTTTATTTATCCGTATCTGCAGATGTTTTTTGTGAAAGAAAAATCAACGTACCTTTCTATTTTAAATTTCCTCTAATGCTTATGTGTTATTTTATAGTGATATATGGAATGGAAATATTTAACTCCCTGGAATTTTGCTTAAAAAATAATTTTTCTCATGAAACATTCTTAATCATGCTCATTTATTGTATTACGATGATTTTTTTATTTATAATATATCCCTTAAAAAAGCGAATAAAACAAACAAAAAGTGGCTATTTTGTTTCAGGACTATTCAAAAATTACTTTATTGAAAATATAGAAAATTCAATGTTTTTGGTATTTATTGCCTCACTACTCATCAGGTTTTTATTGATATCTGAAATTAGCAAAGTTTTAATTGCTGTGCTAATCACAATTTTTCTTCTGACACCGAACCTAGCTAATTTTAAAATGATTAGCTATATAAAAATTCTTGGCAAATGCAACATTTTTTCTAAAAAATATTCTATAAAAATATTTCAATACACGATTCCTTTACTCATTTTATTTTTACTCTTAGCGGGGATCAATAGGCTCTCTTTTTTATTACTAAGTATTTTTATTTTTGGAGCGGTTTTGGCGATAAAACACTATATATTTATAACAATAATGAATTTAGGTCATAGCGACAACAAGAAAATAGACTATACAATTTTTTTAAATTTCGTAATACTTGGAATTCTTGCTATTTTGGCTATAAATATCCGATAATGAGGAGAGTATATGTTTAAAGAAATCAGAAATAATTGTTTTTTATTTTTTCTTCCTACGCTATTGTGTGGAGTATTCATATTCATCAATGGGGAATCCAATAGAATAATAGAGCCAAAAATGTTCCCAAGCTTCATTGATATTGTCTATAATAACTTTATTATTTTAATATTTTTAATCATGTCAGGATGTATTTCATGTTTTTTCCCATACTGTATCTTATTTTTTAATTCTATTACATTGTCCATATTCATACTTATTTATGGCAATTATGTCGGAGCACTATGTAGAATTTTTCCATACGGAATTTTGGAAGTATTGGGATACTCTATAGGTTGTTATACGGGAACCCATATGAGGGAGCACTCACTTAAACTGTCGATACAATTATCTGTTGTTGCTGGATTTATCCTTTTAATCTCAGCAATCATAGAATCTTTGATTATTAAAGGAGTATCATGAAACTAACAAATATAGCCAAAAAATACGATGAAGATTATATCTTTGAGAATGTAAATTTAAATTTTACCAAAAATAACATTTATTCAATATTTGGAAGAAATGGAGTAGGAAAGACAACGTTATTGAACATTATGGGTGGAAATTTATCTTATGATAAAGGAGAAATTTCAAAAGATTCTGATGACATTATATTCATTGAAAACAACAGTATTCCTTTTGAATTTATGACTGCAGATGAATTTATAGACATCACTTTTTCTTTTAAAAGTGGCACTTATGATTTAGAAGAAAAAGCGAAATTGTATGATGAATTGAACTTCCATGAAAATACAAAATTGATACAAGATTTTTCTAAGGGCATGAAAAGCAAACTGCTTTTAGTCATTGCTTTGTTAGCGAAACCAAAGATTCTTTTACTGGATGAGCCTTTCTCTGATTTGGATACAGTAACTTTTAAAAAAATCACGAAACAATTCAAAACAAAGAAATCTGAGATGATCATTATTTTTTCAACACATATACCAACGATTGCCTATAAGTTCAGCGATCGATTGATCTTCTTATCGAAAAAAGGTGCGATCGAAATGGATAATCATTTTACAACGATTGAGAAGTTAGAGATTCAAATTGAAAAGCATATTCAATACTCTAACTAAGGTGATGTTTTTATATTATTTAAGAATATCTACATTTGTTTGTCGTGCTTTTATATCGTTTTAATCGCTATCTTTTTATTTATCTGTTACCACATTTTCGTTTTCTAAATTTAATTTTTTATAAATGAAATAAAACTTGAGATTTTTAGAAAATTTTTGGAGAATATAGATAAAGACTCAGTGTACAGGAAAGAGGAGATTTCTATGAAATACTCACAAGAATATTTAGATGATGTTCTTATACGTATGGCTTATAATTCAAGTAGCATAGAAGGAAACACCATCTCTTTACCTCAAACTGTTTCAATCATCTTAGAGGGCACGCTTCCTAGTAAAGGTAAAAGTATTAGAGAGTTTTATGAAATTGAAAATCACAGACAAACTTTTACGTATTTGATCGAGTTATTAGAAGAACAAGCAGCTTTGACAATTGATTCTATACAACATTTTCATTATCTACTAACTGATAGACTTCAACATGATGGAGGACAGTTTAAAACGCAACAGAATGCTATACGAGGGACAGATTTTACTACAGCAACACCAGCGGAAACACCAATTTTAATGAAGCAATGGATTGATAATACAAATTTTAGATTAGATTCAGGTAAAACAGAGAAAGAAAAGTTGAAGATTTTAGCTGATACTCATATCCAATTTGAACGGATTCACCCTTTTCCAGATGGAAATGGGCGTACTGGAAGAATAATTTTAATGTATCTAGGTATGTTATATTTAGAAATTCCTATAGTTATTCGTAAAGAATGGCGAGGACAATACATGGAATTTTTAGGTGAGCAAGATTTTGTATCTTTAGCTTCTCTTTTTAAAAAGTCGTTGGACTATGAATATAAAAGAATTTCAACCATAATAAATTAGAGAAGGTATCAGCGCTCAAAGGCAAATTTTTTCAGGATTGAAAAAGAAGATGTTTAAGGTAGCTAATCAAATGCGGAATCAAATTTTTGAAATCATAGCATAAATAGAAATTAAGGTGTTATTGTTACGTTTAATTGATTGTTTGATGATTCATATATTGTTGTTTAGAGGAAAATTTAGCAACAAAAAATTAAATAACTAATGAGATGCTGAGTAGTAGCAGTATTTTTTAATAAGACAGTTTGAATAGTTGAATCTTCCTTGTCTTTGTAGTAAACTGATGCTTGTTGTATGTGGCAAGAATAACTTTGAAATGGTAAACGTTTCAAGGCATAAAGAAAGAGCTGTTAGAGATTACTTCTGAGCTGGAATAAAGGAGATTATATTTATGAAACAAGAAATTCATCCAGAATATCATCCAGTAGTTTTTATGGATTCAACTACAGGATTTAAATTTTTGTCTGGTTCAACGAAAAATTCTGCAGAAACGATAGAGTGGGAAGATGGAAACACGTACCCATTGATTCGTGTGGAAATTACTTCTGATTCTCATCCATTTTATACTGGACGTCAGAAATTTACTCAAGCAGATGGTCGTGTGGATCGCTTTAACAAGAAGTACGGTTTGAAAGACGAAAATGCGCGAGCTTAATGTTTCTTTAATTTTTTGATACATTGGAGTTAGAATGTGGTTTAGAGTTCATTTGTACTTGATGATTTTATCTTCATGTATGATGGATAGATTAAAATAAGAACAAGTAGAGGCAACCTGCTTCTCGCCTTATTCGACGCATAGTTGTTTAGGCTTAATAGCATATAATTCTTTTAGAATTTGCTTATGGCGGGTTTGTGTGTATGAATACAAACAGGCAAGTTGTAACATAAAACCGTCCACTGAAAAATAAAAAAAGACAAATCATCAAAATTCTAATAAAATGTTTAAAGTATCAGCCCAAAACATTTAGGAGGAATAAAGATGAAATGC
>JAITQW010000029.1 GCA_031288715.1 Lactobacillales bacterium
GCAAGAAGCTTTTCTTAGGAGTTTCTTACGCTATTTTAAATTCTATTCTTAAAAAAACTCTTAATTTATCTCGGTCTCCTTAATCTTCACGACATCATCTAAATCAGAAACCAAAAGCAGAAGTCAAAATTGCTAATAATCCACTTTGTTCAACAACTTAACTAGTTTATTCTCCTGTTGTTGGCAAGTCTTCTTCGTTATTTTTATCATCTTTGTCATTCCTAACAATAGACGTAGTACTATCAACTCCAGAATTAGAAATTTCGGACTCAATAACGTTATTGTCGTTAGGCAACTCAGGTGTTGTAGGTCTGTTTTTGTCAACAATATCTGAGTCTCCTTCATCTTTTTCTACAATAGTAACTACATTATCCGCCCCAGCATTGGAAACCTCTGACTCAATAATATTCTTATCATTAGGTAACTCATGTGTTGTAGGTCTATTTTTATCAACGATATCCGCATCTTTTTCAACAGGAGAATCAACATCATTACCAGCAATTAATTCGTCATCTGCATTTGATTGATTTGGCATTGAATTACCACTGATTTCAGTTTCTGTAATACTTGAATCTATCGTGTTTTCATCACCGCTGTCGGTACTTCCATCTGAAACTCTTGGATTTGTTATATCCGGCGTTTGAGTATTACCACCGCCTATACCGCCAGGTACACTTGGATTTGTTATGTCTGGCGTTTGGATATTGTCGCCACCGAAGCCACCGGGAACACTCGGATTTGTTATGTCCGGCGTTTGGATATTGTCGCCGCCTTCGAAACCACCAGGTACACTTGGGTTCGTGATATCTGGTGTTTGAGTATTGCCACCACCTATACCGCCAGGTACACTCGGATTCGTGGTATCTGGTGTTTGAGTATTACCACCGCCTATGCCACCAGGTACACTCGGATTTGTTATGTCCGGCGTTTGGATATTGCCACCACCTATACCACCAGGTACACTTGGATTTGTTATATCCGGCGTTTGAGTATTGCCACCGCCTATGCCACTAGGTACACTTGGATTCGTGGTATCTGGTGTTTGAACATCTTCCCAATCAACAGTTACATAATCATAACTCGTCTGAGTCGTAGTTGTTGAATACTGAGGAGCCATTACCTGATACTCCGTCTCTCCCTGACCGACTCCTTGTGTGTAAGCAGAAATAGTTGCCTGCATCCCAACATCATTCAAATTGTCCATGCTTCTCACAAAAGCAATCGACATTTGCGGAGTGGAGTAGATATTTTGATCAAACTGACCGAAATCAATTTTAAACATAGCGTAAGTCCCATTTCCACCACCTTGTGCATCCACCAGTTGGTTTCCATTTGCATCTTGCAACTGGAAATACACCACACTTCCTTGCGTCGTATAAGGAGTTAAACGATATACCGTTCCATCATTCATTGTTAATTTAAAATTATCCCGAATCAATTGGGTAAATTGATCCTTTACTGCTTGCGAAGAAGTCATTGTAGAAAATGTAAATTCAAAACCTTGCGAGTATGTCCCCGTGCGGTGATCTTGAAGTCCCAAATACCCTCCCTGCGTTGGCGAAGTGGTCAATTGTACATCATCTTGACTTGTTTTCACTTGCTGAACAAACCCACCTTGAAGTTCACTTGCAGCAGCATTAGCAGCCGCTTGATCTTTATAATTTGTGCCAACCTGAATCGGGCTTCCCACTTGCGAAACAGTCGCTCCAAAATTTAGCGCACTTTGATACTCCGAAGTAGTCATTGTCTTAGGGGCAGAAGTTGTTGTACTCGTATTTGTTTTATAGTAAATATCTTGATTGTTTCCAGAGGATGGAAGTGTATCCGATGTCTTTACATCTGAAATATTAGTGATAGTTTTATTTGCATAACGTCCCGTAGTATCTTGCGCTTTCACTTGGTCTATTGACGTTGGCAAATCACTAGCAGAATATGTATCCGCACTCACCTTTTCTCCACCAAAAATCGCCCCAATTCCTTTTTCAATAACAGAGGCCGCTGAAGCCAAAACTCCTTCCACTTTATCAAAAATTGAATCATCTGTGCTCTTTTCTGTACTCTTCTCAGTAGAATCCGCTGTTTTTACAGTTATGTAATTATATGTCATAGAATGAATCACTTGTTTTTGTGCATAAGTTTCATAAAACTCTTGATTATCCGTAACTTTCGCACTACTGTCTCCTGTAACGGAGATTGATTGCGTAGAATTCGTATCCCATTTACTTGAATCTTCAATCGTCGTTACCGCTCCCATTTTTAACTGAATAGGATTTTCTGTTGACTCTCCGTCTTTTACAAAAGTTGCACCCACTGCTATGTACAATCCATTCACTTGTAGTGGCAATCCATGTTGCTCTTGTGAAAAGGTAAAATATCCATCCTCGGAAGATGCACCACTATCCGTTGAAATTTTCTCATCATGATAAACAGCATGATACTCCCGCCCCTGATAGCTAACAGTAAAATTCTTTTCCAAGTTATCAATAAGATCTGACTTAACATTTTCATTCATTGTCGGACTATCCACTGCTACCTTAAAATTTCGATCAAATGCTAAACTCACACGAGCATTATTATCTCCTGTAAAAGTCAGTGGACTCTTTGCATTCAAGTTTGTTTTACTGATTAATGAAACCGTCTTTGCACGTGAGCTTTTGATTGCTTGACCATCCTTATAAAAACTTGCATCACGAAGTGCATCATCTAAATTTGTATACAAATGCGAAGAAGTTCTTACAGAATTTTCTAAACCATCTAAACTAGAAATCTGTAGATCCGGCAAATTATGTAAAGAAGCTACATCAGTCATGGAAATGATCGTAGGTTCAGAAGAAGATCTGATCGATGAAGTATAATACACATCCGCATTTTTTATGCTTCTAATATCCTTAATGCTGTTAGTCGTTTTTACAGAACTAACTTCGAGTTTATGTCCCGCATATTGATCTATAGCTGAGAGCTGGAACTGTGTTGGAAGGGTTGAAACTTTTTTAATAGATGCCCCAACCTTCGTCTGTGCTATATTCTGACTAACACGCTCACTAAGAAGATTTTCGTTTACATCATCTCCATACCCCAACTGCCCACGCACATTATCTGTGTCCGCTCGCACTGTATTATTTTCATCGGCTGTCACCGTCTTCGTCAGCTGCTGAACTGCAAATGCACCAGCTCCCAAAGTCAAAAGTACTCCAGCTTCCACTAGAAGTTTATGATCTTTTTTTAAGTGAATTTTTTTGTTTTGCAAATTCTTTTTAAATGCCTTCTTATGAGTATTCATGTTTATCTCCTTTCCGTATATAACCATTTTCAATTAACTTTTCTAATACAATAATTAAATCAACTATGTTCAATTAAAATTTGATTGTTATTTAATAAATATAATCTACCTATATAATATATTATCTTACTTTTTCCTAAAAATATATATTACATTTTGATTAAAATTTACTTAATTTTAATGTTTAATCTTTTCTAATTCGCGTTCTTTTTCTCGAGCCAAACGTGCAAAAATCTTAGCAAATCCATTTGGATCTTTGTATCCATGCTCAAAATAAAAATCAGAAAACTCAATATCTTCAATCGTTAATTTTTTCTCAATCACTATTGCTAAAGTATTTACATACTCGCTCTCTAAAGTAGCATTCCCCACTACTTGCATACCTAAAATCGTATGTTTCCCTCTCTCATATACCAAATTCATAAAAGAAAATATTTTTCTATTCAAATTCGTGTTTTCAAAATAGACAGCATCCGCCTGGTATCCTTTTTCCAAAGCAGCCTCTTGAGTAATTCCAGTAACAGCGACAGTGTACCCCTTCATGTTTAATTTATATGTACCAAGCGAGCACGGAAGTCTCTGTTTATTACCCATCAAATTTATGGCCGCAATTGTTCCTTGACGAATTGCTTCACTCGCATGCGGACTATAACGATTTACATCAAGTAAACTGAAATATGTAGTTGCACAATCTCCTACTGCAAACACATCAGGTGCAGTAGATTGCATATATTCGTCAACCAAAATGGCTCCCTTATCTCCCAATTTCACCTGATTACGCAAAAGATAAGAATTTGGTCGAAATCCGACGGAAAGAACCACCCCGTTCGTCTTAATTTTTTCCCCTGTGTCTGTCTGCACAATCACTTCAGAGCGATGGAAAAGGGTTGCTTTTTCCGTTTGATAATCAATTACTTGCGTATTCAATTTTAAATCAATGCCCTGTAAACGAATAGAATCTTCTACTGCTTTTGCCACAGCTGGATCTAAATATCGATCCAGAATCCGATCTCCTCGTTGGATTAAAGTGACATGAAGTCCATTTTCCACAAAAATCTTTGCTAACTCTACTCCAACAATCCCAGCTCCAACAATCACAATATTATTCGAATCATGCATAAATTTTTTAATAGCTACCGCATCTTCCATATTTTTCAACAAAAAGAATGTTTCATTAAATATTCCATCTATTAAAGGTAATACAGGATATGAGCCGGTTGCCATCACCAATTTATCATAAAATATTTCCTCCAACTTATCCGTTTTGACATCTGCATATGTCAAGCGTTTCTTATCGACTTCAACCGTCTTAACTTCCTGCCTAATCAATACTTGAATACCTTCAAATTCTAATTCTTTAGGAGTAGTATAATGACTTCTATTTAAAATATCCTCATCCTCAATCAAAAACAGCGGAATCGTTTGCGAGACAAAAGATACATCTTCCTTACGCTCAATGATAGTTACTCCTGCTTCTGGATATTCCTCTCGACATCTTCTCGCACAAGCAATACCTGCATGTGAACCTCCAATAATGACTATCTTCATTAGCGCTCCCTCCAGAACAACTTGATTATTTATCAAATTTAACTAATTTCTTCTTTCTCCACCATTCACTTGCCACAAATACTGTAATTCCTCCAAAAAATAGAAATATCCCTACTTTTAATCCTTGTGGAAAAAAGACAAGCTCAATTTTGTTCTTACCTTTTACTAATGGTAAAGTGACAAACGCATCCTGTGCTGGGGTAATTTTAACTTCATTCCCATTCACATAAGCACTCCAACCCTTATCATAAGGAATGGTCGTATACAAAACCTTCTCATTCTCTTTAACCGTAGTTTCACCAATAATTTTTCGACCATTGCCTTCAAACTCTACTCCTTGTACCTTAAGTTTATGAACAGTATTTTCGAAATTTTTCGTATTGAAAAGTAGCACACGTGGCTTTAGCACCGTTACATTCTTGCTTCCGTACATACTTAATCTAAATTGAACTTCCTGATCTTTTTCGTAGTAACCCAAATGATAATACTGCCCAGTAATTCCGATTTCTGAGGTATGAGTACCCCCCTTCACACTTATCGTTGCTGTGCTGGATTCAATCTCATCTCCATCTGTTGCAAAAAAACTAAAATAAGCTTGCATTTTTGCAGGAACCTTAACCTTATAATCTACCACCTTGGAAATATCAGCAGTAATTTCTTGATAGGTTACCTTATTAACACTATCTGCCAAATTTGCATTATGCTTACTCTCAATTTTAGGTTCCACAAAAGAAAAATATGACTCATTCATATCTGCTAAAGTATTAAATAAACAACGTTGATTATACAAATTATCTGTTAGCATATTAAAAATTGAATAAATTCTATCGCTTGTCTTCAAACCTAAGGGAAGCGCATTTAAATTTTTATACAATCGATAATTATTCGTCTGCGTTTGTTTTACAAAACCATATTTATCTAAAGAGCATCCTTTATCTATGTTGTACTTAACTCCCATCAGACTATCCATCAACAATGTATTATTATCATATCGAATATTTAAATTTGTACCCTCAGATTTGTACCCTAATTGATCCAAAAATTTACTTGAATGCCGATTTCTAATCGAACTAAAAAAATTAATCCCACTGTATCCATAATTCAAACTATCATTCGCAGAAACAGGAGCTAAGTTCTCTAAACGAAAGCGCTTGATCTTCTCATTTTTATTCGCTGATTCTACTAATTTCTTAATTTCTAAATAAGGTCGATTATAAAGAGAATTAAAAGAATATACCCAATCTCTTGAAATCCCTTCAAACTCTCCGTAAGTATTCACCACAGCTTCTAGTGACATTACTAATAGAAAGATCCAAGGAGCAAAACACATCTTGTGCTTCTGCCAAAATAAAACAACACAGATAAGAAGTAAGTAAATGATCAAAAAAAAATAGGTCCATATAAATTCTCTTAATCCTATAAATTTATTTTTATTATAAAAGAATGCGACTCCAAAAGAAAAAAATAAGCTCAAAAAAACCCCAAAAAGTTTGTTAAATTCCCCTTTTTGTAGAATACAAAGTCCTCTTGTAGCAAGAGTGATCACAAGAAATGAAAACAAAAAGGAGTAGCGAAAAAGAAACATATTTGGCGAATGAAACCCTTGCCAAAATAAATTTAAACACTCTAAGTAAAAACTAGCTCCTAAGAGTAAAATTATTATTCCATACGCCATCTTTTCCCGCCAAGAAATTTGCTTCGAAGTAAAGAAAAATAACGCAAAAACTAAAGGAATCAAACCAATATAAACAAATGGATGCGAATGATACTTCGTTGTATCATATGCGCCAACAAAATTTTTCAATATTAAAGACCAAGCATTTATATCTTCTGTAAATATTCGCTCCATCTTACTTAATTTCTCCCCATTTTCCTGCAAATCAAAAAACATCGGCAAAATCATAATCATCGATGAAATAATGGCCAAAATAGACGTTCTAAGATATGAAAAAATCCATCGCTTATTAAGCGATCCACAAATAATCAACTGTGCCAAAAAATACAAAAAACTAAATACACCAATCATAAAACCAAAATAAAAATTAGAGATAAACAGCAACAAATAGCTAACAAATAACAAACTACACTTCTCTTTATCAAACAGTCGATGGATTCCTAAAATAACAAGAGGTAAAAAAATAAATGCATCAAACCACATAATTAATTCCGAATGCGCCATTGCAAAACCCATTAACGCATAGGCAACCGAGAGCGCTATTTGAATTTCTTGATTTAATGAAAACCTATTTCGTGCAAATGAATAGAAAGTTAAGCCAGAGCTTCCGATTTTAAGCAAAGTAATCAAATACAAAGCATTCGGAACATTTTGATTATCAAAGAAGAAGATGAGTGGAGTAAACAAGCCTCCCAAGTAGTATGAAATAAATGATAAATAGTTTAAGCCCAGCGAAGCGTTCCAAGTATATAAAATATTTTGCTTCCCATGCAGAACATTATTAAAATTAGCATAGAAATTTGAAAATTGAAAAAAAGAATCGCTAGCCATAACACTTCGCGAGCTTCCCCAATAAATTCCTAAAGCAAAGTAACATCCTCCCGCAATAAGTAACGGTATAAGAAAACTTAATAAATAACCTTTTCCTTCTTTTTTTAACCAAGAAATTGACAAATTCAAAATCCTCTCTACTTGAAATCACTGTACTTATACCTAGCAGTATAGCAAAAAAAATTGCCCTCCAAAGCATTCAAAACCTTTAAATTATCCATAGTTACGTAACATCTTTAAAGTCACAAAAATTCAATATTAAGAACCTGTTAAAGAAATTATTATCATTATCCATGTATTGCCAATAAGAAAAATATATAGGAGAATAATAGCAGATTCTTAAATAAGATACTGAAACTTTTTAATCCAATAGACCTCTTGCGAAACCAAGTACCGTCACCTCGAACATGGTAGGCTTCATGCCTAACATGCAGCAAAATTTTTTGGACTTGCATGTTTTCTTTTATTTTTTATACATTAATTATGTTTCGCAAGAGATCTAATGTAGAAAGAAGGAACTTTCATGGGACTATCCACTGAAGATTTTAATTTTGAACTTCCGGAAGAATTAATCGCCCAAGTTCCTTTAAAAAATCGAGATGCATCCAAACTCCTAATTGTTGATAGTAAGTCAGAAAAATTTCAGGATAAACATTTTCACGATATTTTAGATGAGCTTTCTTCTGGTGATGCATTAGTTATGAATAATACTCGCATTTTACCTGCCCGGCTATTTGGAGTTAAACCTGAGACAGGTGGACATCTGGAAGTTTTGTTATTAACTAATATTAAAAATGACCAATGGGAAACACTAATTAAGCCCGCCAAACGCGCAAAAGTTGGCACAATCATTCATTTTGGAGATGGGCGATTGAGAGCTATTGTTAAAAAAGAACTCAAACATGGTGGAAAAATTGTGGAATTTTATTATCAAGGTATCTTTTTAGAAATCTTAGAATCCTTGGGAGAAATGCCATTACCTCCTTATATTCATGAGCAATTAGAAAACAAGGAACGTTATCAAACGGTCTATGCAAAAACTCCTGGAAGTGCGGCAGCACCAACAGCAGGACTTCATTTTACGAAAAAACTATTGAAAAAAATCGCAGATAGAAGAGTAAAACTCGTAGAATTAACTTTACATGTCGGACTAGGAACATTTCGCCCGGTCAGCGTAAAAAATGTAAGTAATCACGAAATGCATGATGAGTTTTATTCATTGTCAAAAGAAGCCGCTAAAACTCTACAAGACACTCGTACTATTGGCGGACGCATCATAGCTGTAGGAACAACGTCCATTCGAACATTGGAATCTATAGTAAAAAAATTCAACGGAGAAATTCGAGCAGATTCAGATTGGACCAATATTTTTATTTATCCAGGATATGAATTTGCTATTGTGGATGCATTCTTAACAAATTTTCATCTGCCAAAGTCAACTTTAATTATGCTTGTTGCAGCGTTTGCAGGACGAGAACGAACATTACAAGCATACCAACACGCTATCGAAGAAAAGTATCGCTTTTTTAGTTTTGGAGATGCAATGTTTGTAAAATAATGTGAATCGCTATTTAATAATAGCTACATGCATTTAACATACTTTTAAAAAAATACATTTCACTAATAAACACTTCGATGATATAATACTTGTAAATTTTAAAAAATTTTAGAGGGCATACATATGAATATAAAAATAAGACAAAATTATGGTCAAATTTTTAGAGAATTACGAGAATCAAAAAATCTTTCTCTTTTTCAAGTTTCTGGAGAGCACTTCTCAAGTGCACAATTATCAAGATTTGAATTACAAGTATCTGATTTTACATTTTCAAAACTTCTTCATAGTTTAGATACGATAAGAGTTACACCTGAAGAATTTGCCACAATTATTAGAGGATACAAATTATCTGATCTTGAAGAATTCGCAAAAACATGTGAAGAATACTACATAAAACAGGACATTCCAGCTATTAAAAAACTTTATCAAAAAGAAATTGAATTAGCTGATAAAAAAAATGCAAGTCTTTTTCATGAACTCAATGCTATATCTATTCAAGCATTAATTTGTAATTTAGATAAAACTTTCTCTGTATCTTATAAAGACAAGAAAAAATTATCTAATTATTTGTTAGGAGCTTCAACTTGGGGTATTTATGAAATGCTTCTTTTTATAAACAGTATCAATATATTTGAAACTGAATTAATTGTTTTACTTACAAAAGAAATTGTAGCCAAAACAAATTTTTACCATTCAATTCCTAGACATAAAGAAATTATCTTTAACATTTTGATAAATGTATCAAATACTTGTCTAAACCGTAATGAACTTAAATACGCAGAATTTTTTTTAGAAACGATCAATCAATTTCCACTTGAAGAAAATAATTTACAACAAAGAAATTGTCTACTTTATACAAAAGGAATATATAAAATAAAAACCGGAAAGGTTGAAGAAGGAAAAAGACTAGTAGAATCATCAATTTCAATTCTTGAACAATTAGAATGCAATAATACTAAGAATCTATATGAAAGTCATTATAAAGAGATACTAGCATACATATATATTCACTCAAAAACAAAATCTGTAGAAAATCACGCATAAGTTACAGTAATCTTCTACAGACTTTTTGAATATTTTGCACAAACCAATCTAACATTTTTCCTTCAAAACATTTGATAAAACTCCATTGATAAATTTACTGGATGATTCATCACCAAAAGCCTTTGCCAACTCTACAGCTTCATTGATAGCTGCAACACTTGGTACATTTGCTTCATCAATATAGCATATTTCAAACACAGCCATCCGCAAAATCAATAATTCAATTTTCGAAATTCGTTGCAAATTCCATTTTTTAGCCAAATACTTTTCTATCATATGATCCAATTTTTCTTGATTAACAATCACTTCTGAAACTAAGAAAATAAGATGATCGGGAGGTTGTATCTCATTTTCTTCATCTTTAACCTGATAGGATAATACATATCGAATCGCATCTTCTTTGGAAACAGCGACATTAAAATTCATTGAAAACAACGTTTGCAATGCCTTTTCTCGAATTTGATGCCGACTTAATTTCTGAATCATATTTATCCCTCTTTTTTCTCATCAAATAAATCAGAAGTGTCTACTTTCGTTAATTTTTCAGGCACGATACTCACAACGTGGATATTTATATCTTTCAAATCAAGTCCTGTCATATAAAAAACTTGCTGCTTGATCGCTTCTTGTATTTCAACTGCAACTTTTGGAACAGTAACACCATAGTCAAGGTAAGTATAAACATCAGCAGACAGACTGCCATCCTCATTATCGGTTAAATAAATTCCTTTTCCGTGAGCTTCATGACCCAATAACTCTGCAATACCATTCGCGAAAGTTCCGCGCATCCCATAAACACCTTCCACCTTAGATGCGGCAATTCCAATAATAACTTCAATCACTTCAGGTGTAACAACAATGTCGCCAAGTTCTGCCGATCCAAGAGTTACTTTTTCTCCTTCTACCATGCAATGTTCCTCCTTTAATAATAATTTGTAATTACTTAAATCTCTATGCACGAGAAACATAAGTCCCATCTGCCGTATTAATAACAAGCTCATCCTCTTTGTTAATAAAGAAAGGTACTTGAACAATCAATCCCGTTTCCATCGTTGCAGGCTTTCCGCCACCAGAAGAAGTATCTCCTTTAATGTTTGGTTCAGTTTCTGAAACTTTCAGAGTAACTGTGTTCGGCAAGACAACTCCAAGAATTTCATTCTCATACATAATGATATGAACTTCCATGTTTTCCAGCAAATACTTCAATTCATCCTCAATTTGCACTTGCAAAATTTCAATTTGCTCATAGGTTTCCAAATCCATAAACACATGCGAACCACTATTGTCATATAAATACTGCATTTTACGATTATCAATCTGCGCTTTAGATACTTTTTCTCCCGCTCGAAAAGTAATTTCTTGCACAGCTCCCGTTCGTAGATTTTTTAATTTAGATCGTACAAAGGCAGCTCCTTTCCCAGGTTTTACATGCTGAAAGTCAATCACTCGCCAAATATTTCCATCAACTTCAATGGTTAACCCTGTTTTAAAATCGTTTACTGAAATCATTCATTTTCCTCCAAGTCAAAACTACCGATAAGCGTAACATTTTTTTGTAATTAATATTGCATATTGATAGTTCAATTTTACACAGTGAAAATTCGTATTATTTTTATAAAATAATTAGCTCTTTCGGTGATTGCGTTAACATACGTGCTCCATCTTTTGTTACAACTAAATCGTCTTCAATACGCACGCCTCCAAGCTCTGAAATATAAATACCAGGCTCTGCAGTGACCACTTGCCCTGTTTTAAGCTTAACTGATTCCGGAGCAAAAATACTAAGAGAAGGTGCTTCGTGAATTTCTAACCCAATTCCATGACCCACTCCATGAAAAAACTGATCTCCATAGCCTTTTTT
This sequence comes from Lactobacillales bacterium, assembly GCA_031288715.1. Taxonomy (GTDB): domain Bacteria; phylum Bacillota; class Bacilli; order Lactobacillales; family Streptococcaceae; genus JAIRLR01. The sequence continues at coordinate 11,798 of JAITQW010000029.1, forward strand.
ATTAATAAATTCCCGAGCAGCTCCATCATAATCTCTTCCAGAAACTCCGTCCTTCACAAAAGCAATTGCTCTTTCTTGAGCCTCCAAAACAATAGAGTAAATTTCCTTTAATAATGGATCTGGCTCACCAACAAAAATCGTTCGCGTCATATCACTAACATATCCTTGATAATAACATCCAAAATCGAGCGTTACAATTTCTCTTTTGCCAATTTTTTTATCGCTTGCAACACCATGCGGCATCACACTTCGCAAACCACTCGCTACAATCGTGGAAAAGGAAACCTCTGTTGCTCCTAGATTTCTCATAAAAAAATCGAGCTTATTTGCCACTTCAATTTCTGAAATTCCTGGCTTAATAACACCAAGAATATAAGAAAATGCTTTGTCTGTAATTTCGCAAGCTTTCTGGATAGTAGCAATTTCAGATTCATCTTTAATTTCTCGTAATGTTTCCACCAATCCACTAGTAACAACTACATCAATATTGTTGAAAAGATTTTTCTTTAATTTCATGAATAGATGGTAGGTCATCGTATCTTCCAAGCCTACATTATGAATATTTTCTGCCTCAAGAATAGATATTACTGATTTAAAAAATTCTGATTTTATAATAAGAACAACTTCCAAACCACGAACCTGCTCCTCTGCTTGATCTTTATATCTATAATCTACAAATAAAAACTGCTTTGTTTGCGTGATAAGAACATATCCATCCGTTCCCGTAAAATGAGCCAAATAACGTAAATGATAAATATTATTTGTAAAAAAACAATCTAATTTCTTATTGCAAAGAACTGCTTGTAATTTCTGAATTCGCTCCATTTAAAATATCTCCAATTTTTTCTATCTACATAAAAAAGATTAATAAATAAAATTTAGACCTACCCTCTCTAAATTATAAACAGTTGCTGATTAATGTTGCCAGAAAATAGGCAAGTTACAACATAAAACGTCCGCTTGAAAAAAAGACAGATCATCAAAAACACACGCGAAAATGCCGTCAATCCAAAAGCACAAGGAAGCAATAAAAGTGAACAAAATCAGTATGAAAACAAAAAAAATTAAAATATTACTATGAATTCTTCAATTCGGCTAAATTGAAACAAATAAACCAGTTAAAAAAATAAACCTCCTGCACAACTGATTTAGCGATTGCCAAAAAATAGCTATACAAAAAGCCTACTCTTCTTTTCTTGAATACTTGCGTTACTCTATAAGCCATGTTCTGTACTTATCTTTTCTTCAAGAGAAAAAAGATAAGCGATAATTATCTATCTGCAGTTCTAAAAAAACTACTCCTTTTAGCGTTCATTTCCGCTTTCAAGAATGCCCCTACCATAAGTTTGGGTTGCTCGCTCGAGGGGTTTACCGCGTTCCACCATTTAAATTTCTCTAAATGCTTCGTCACTGTGGCACTTTCAAGAATACTTGCACATAACTTTTCAGTCTTAGTACTTTTTTCTGCCGTAATCTAATCTGCAAAACAAACCAAATTCCTAGCCTTATTTTTTCAGCTAACACGAACACTACAGACATCTCAGCCTGTGCGAGCATGGACTTTCCTCAACCTGTCTTTTTTAGACAAGTCGCAATTATCCGAATAACGCAAAAAACAAGGTAAAATCTTGTCGAATTACTACGTAATCATTTTCTAAACTAAACGAGTCGCTTGACTATCAATCTCTGGCTCTATAAAAACTTCAGTTTCTGATGAAGAGGATGAATCAAAATTCATTCCTACATTTGTTTCTTGAGCCAACTTATCACCAAAAACTTTCCGTTCTAAATTAGACAAACGTTTTAAAATATCAAAATTCATTGCTATTGAACTTTTTTTCGATGTAGAAACACGATCATTAGCTGCCGGTGCTACTGCCTTGTGAACTTTGGTCATATTTGAAATTTTTGCTTGAAGGCGCGCATTCTCTTCTTGCAATCCTAAAATTTCACGCATATACGCTTCGTAATCAAGGATAATATTATCCAAAAACTCATCTACTTGCTCCGGATCATATCCTCGCATCTTGTTAGAAAACTGTTGATTCAAAATATCTTGCGTCGTATAGTTCATTTCAGCCATCTATCCATACACCTCTTATTATCCATTTAAAAAGCAACATCACTAACTTTTTAAGCCTATTAAAAATCCTTCTTTATTATTCTAATAGAAGAACTAATAAAATTCAACATTTTCACACATATATATATGTTAATAATTATTATAATTGATTGAATGTTCTCAAGCTTTTATTCTGACAAAATAAATTTTCTGATATACTTTAAATACTTAAAAGAATAGGAGAAAACCATGATAACAGGAAAAACTCGATTAGCTGGGATCATTGCCACGCCGATTAAGCATAGTTTCTCACCTTTGATTCATAATACGGCATTTCAAGAATTGGGGATCGATGCAGTTTATTTAGCATTTGATACACTGCCTAAGAATTTTGAACAGGCAATAGGTTCAATTTCAGCGCTTAATTTGTTGGGTGTGAATTTATCGATGCCATATAAGAAAGGAGCTTTAAAATATATGGATTCATTGGGTACAGAAGTAAAATTAATTCAAGCAATGAATACCATTGTGTGTCGAAATAGCCGTTTGATTGGACGTAATACGGATGGTATTGGCTACATAGAAAGTTTACGTTCGAAAGGTATTTCAATTCGCGAGGAAAAAGTTACGATTCTTGGTGCAGGTGGTGCAGGCTTAGCTGTGATTGCTCAGATGGCGCTAGAAGGAATGCGAAAAATTTCTGTATTCAATCGTAAATCAGTCAATTTTTGTCCTTTGCATAAGCGTCTGAAGGAATTGTCATATCAAACAAAGGTGAAAATTGAATTATTTGATTTAGCAGATGAAAAGGCTCTGAAGAAGGAACTGAGCACTTCTCGAATTCTTGCAAATATGACAAATGTTGGAATGGGGGAGATGTCTTGGGCATCTCCTATTCGTAACCCGCAAGTGATTCCAGAGAATATTTTAGTAACGGATGCAATCTATGTACCTAGGGAAACGAAGTTATTACAGCAAGCAAAATCGCGTGGAGCTCAAACAATGAATGGTTTAGGGATGCTTTTACATCAAGCAGCAGTATCATTCAACCTGTGGACAGGACGAAAAATGCCTATTGAAATTATAGAGAAAAAAATGGAGGAAGAAGTATGAAATTGACGGTTACACTTCCAAATCACCATTATGATTTATGGATTGAAAAGGGAATACTCACCAAAGTTTGCGATTGGGTAAAAAAATTGTGGAAGCAGCAAAAGATTGCCATTATTACAGATGAAACTGTTGATCAACTCTATGGTTCAAAAATATCAGAAAAATTACTTTGTGCAGGTTTTGAGGTTTCAAAATTTGTTTTTGCTGCTGGTGAAACTAGCAAAAGTTTAGCAACTGCACAGGAAGCTTATGATTTTTTAGCAGATCAAGGGTTTACACGTACAGACGGAATTTTAGCATTAGGCGGTGGGGTAGTAGGTGATTTGGCAAGTTTTGTAGCATCAACTTATCTTCGGGGAATTCATTTTTTGCAAGTACCCACAACCTTGCTTGCACAAGTAGATAGCTCGATTGGCGGAAAGACGGCAGTTAACACAAAAATTGCTAAAAATATTGTAGGAACGTTTTCGCAGCCCGATGGAGTGCTAATTGATCCAAAAGTTTTGAATACTTTGGAAGATCGCCAAGTAAGAGAGGGTATTGCTGAAATTGTAAAATATGCTGCAATAGCGGATATTTCACTTTGGAAAAAACTTAATTCATACAAAGATGAATTTGAGTTGTTGGAGAATGTGCAGGAAGTAATCTATGCTTGTTGTGAAATTAAGCGTAAAATTGTGGAAGAAGATGAGTTTGATAATGGCAAGCGACTTATTTTAAATTTTGGACATACAATCGGTCATGCAATAGAAGCGGTGGCAGGTTTTGGAGTAATTACCCATGGAGAGGCTGTTGCAATGGGTATGGTACAAATGAGTAAGGTTGCTGAAAAAAAAGGATTAACGAAACCGGGTACCATGGCGGCACTGATTTCCATGCTTGAAAAATTTCATTTGCCAACTTATTTTTCTTCGGAGCAAAGAGAAGATTTGTATCAAGCCATTACACACGATAAAAAGGCACGTGGAGAGAAAATTAAGATCGTTCTCCTTAGTGATATTGGGAAAGGACGAATTGTATCTGTAACGATAAACACTATGATGGATTATTTAACGGCGGATTAAATGGGAGTAAAATATCATGAGAATTTTAACAGCAGGAGAGTCGCATGGACCAAAATTGACGACGATTATGGAAGGCGTTCCTTCAGGCTTGTCTTTGTCTTTAGACGATGTCAATGCAGAGTTAGCAAGAAGGCAAACAGGATGTGGTCGAGGAGATCGAATGAAAATTGAAAACGACCGTATATATTTTACTTCTGGAGTGCGACATGGATTTACGACAGGTGCTCCAATTACCATGGTGGTTGAGAATAAAGATTTTAAAAATTGGCAAACGGTGATGAACTCAGAAACGGTGAGTGATAAAGAACAAGAGCTACGTCGTCTTCATCAGCCACGGGCAGGTCACGCCGATCTTGTTGGTGGAGAAAAATATCGACATAAGGATTTGCGAAATATCTTGGAGCGCTCTTCTGCAAGAGAGACAACGATGAGAGTAGCCATTGGCGCAGTAGCGAAAAGAATCCTTACTGAATTAGGTATTTTCGTGGCTGGACATGTGGTCAATCTAGGCGGAATTTTCGTTTCTATTCCCGATTCTTTGTCTGCTCAGGAAATTTGGAAAAAAAGTAATGTCTCAGATCTTCGGATTATAGATATTGAAAAAGAAGAAATGATGAAAGAATTGATCAAGCAAGCGAAACAAACAGGAGACACATTGGGCGGAATAGTTGAAGTAGTGGTAGATGGCGTACCTGCAGGTGTAGGAAGCTATGTACAGTTTGATCGAAAATTTGATGGTTGTTTAGCACAAGCTATGGTAAGTATCAATGCATTCAAAGGTGTAGAGTTCGGTTTAGGATTTGAATCAGCAAATTTTTCAGGTTCAAAGGTGATGGATGAGATTGTTTGGGACAAGAATAGAGGTTATTCAAGAAAAACGAACCGTTTGGGTGGTTTTGAAGGCGGGATGACGAATGGTATGCCGTTAATTATTCGTGGAGTAATGAAACCAATTCCAACATTGTACCATCCTTTGATGAGTGTAGATATTGATACACATGAACCCTCCCAAGCAAGTGTGGAGCGTAGCGATGTAACTGCTGTTCCAGCAGCCAGTGTAGTGGCAGAAGCGGTGATTGCTTTTGAAGTGGCTAATGCATTATGTAAACAGTTTACGTCGGATAGTATCGAACAATTAGTAGAAGCAATTGTAATACAAAGAAGATATTTAAAGGAGTTTTAATGAAGAAAGTTGCGATTATTGGATTGGGTTTAATTGGTGGATCGATTGCTTTAGGAATAAAAAAAAGTAATTCAAAGGCAAAATTGATTGGGTTTGATGTTTTACCTAAGGCATGTGAGGCAGCTCTTTTACGTGGAGTGGTTACACAGGTTTTTCCGGATCTTTTTTCAGCGGTAAAAAATGCAGATGTTGTTTTTCTAGCAATGCCTGTGAAACAAACCATTGTAATACTTAAAAGATTAGCCACATTTTCTTTGAAGAAAGATGTGTTGATTACGGATGTGAGCAGCACAAAGCAAGAAGTTCTTGATTGTGCAGAAAAACTTTGGCAGCGTGGGGAAGTACGTTTTATTGGGGGACATCCAATGGCAGGATCACATAAATCGGGCGTTTCTTTTGCTGATGAAAATTTATTTGAGAATGCATATTATATTCTTACACCTAGTAAAAAATTGGCTGATGAACAAGATATTACGGAGTTAAATGAATTGTTGAGCGGATTATCCGCAAAAATTCAAATAATGGATGTAAAAGAACACGATTTGATTGCTAGTCAAGTGAGTCATCTTCCTCATGTATTGGCAGCAGCCTTGGTAAATCAAAATAATCAATACAGTAAGAATCATCCATTTACAAAGTTGTTAGCAGCTGGTGGATTTCGGGATATGACACGGATTGCTTCGAGTGATGTGCACATGTGGACAGAGATTCTTTTAAGCAATCAATCAGCCATTTCTGAACGAATTGATGATTTTGTAAGGCATTTGAAAAATGTTAAGCAATTTATTTTAGATGGTAATGAGACAGAAATTGCTAATTTTTTTGAAAATGCACGAGAAGTTCGAGAAAAAATGCCGACTCACCAAAAAGGGGGATTGCCCAATTTCTATGACTTGTTTGTTAATGTATCAGATTCTCCTGGAGCCATTTATGGAATCACGAAAATTTTAAAAAAAGAAAAGATTTCGTTAACCAATATTCGTATTCTGGAAACCAGGACAGAGAGTTACGGAATTTTACAGCTGTCATTTAAAAATGAGAAAGATTTGAAAAAAGCTAAAAAGGTTGTTGATATAAATTAGGATATACCTCTCGGAGCCAAAATTATTAAGAATTGATAGACTATAAGTCTAAGTGTAAAATTTGACGTCTAATTCTAATTTCGATAAAATGAATGGAGGGCTGTTTTCTCAAATTTGAGGATACACGGTTACTTTTTAAGTTCAGAGGGGGGAATCTAGTATGTCAAGAACGATCATTCGCAAAAACGAGTCTCTTGATGACGCTCTTCGTCGTTTCAAACGTTCCGTTTCAAAAGCTGGAACACTACAAGAATCACGCAAACGCGAATTTTATGAAAAGCCATCTGTAAAACGTAAGAAAAAATCAGAGGCTGCAAGAAAACGTAAAAAATTCTAGACTTGAAATATCTGTAACCCAGTTAAATTAAGAAAAACTGGGGACATGTTATCTCAGTTTTTTATATTTTTAAAATAAGACTCTACATCATATAAAAAGAGTAGGAGTGGATTCATGTCATTACTATCAACTTTAAATGAAGACTTAAAAATCGCAATGCGTGCGAAAGACAAGAATACGTTAACAACAGTCCGCATGTTAAAAGCTGCCTTGCAAAACGAGCAGATCAAAGTAGGACATGAATTGAACGATGAAGAAGAACTGACAGTATTAGCTCGAGAAAACAAACAACGTCGTGATGCTTTGAAAGAATTTCAGGGAGCAAACCGCGACGATTTAGTTCAAAAAACAAATACCGAATTAGCTATTGTTGAAAAATATCTTCCAAAACAGCTCTCTGAAGAAGAAATAGAAACATTGGTTAAAGAAGTTATGGCAAGTACAAACGCTACCTCAAAAGCTGATTTCGGAAAAATTATGAGTCAATTGATGCCAAAATTAAAAGGCAAAGCAGATGGCATCATCGTCAAAGCCATCGTCAAAAAAGTGTTGAAATAAAAGTTTTTATTGCTTGAAAATCAAAAAATAAAAAGAACTGGTCGTGGCTTGATTTCAAAAAATCATCTTACGATTCCAGTTCATTTTTTATTTCCCCAATTTTGAAGCTAAACGAGATTTATTACGGCTAGCTTTGTTCTTGTGAATTAATCCCTTTGTTCTTGCTTTATCAATTGCAGAGCTAGCTTTTACGTATAACTCTTCTACATTTTCTGCATTCATAGTAACAGCAGTTTCAAACTTTTTGATTGCTGTTCTCATAGCTGCTCTTTGTCTAGCATTCCTTTCATTTGCAACGTTGTTCGTAGAAACGCGTTTAATTGCTGATTTAATATTTGGCATAACTTCACCTCCAAGTTTCCTCAATGCATATTAGTATAGCGAAGAAAAAATCACAATGCAATACAAATATTTCAAAGGTATGTGCAAATATTCCATGAGGTTTTCAGTATATGTTGACTCATAAAAGTTATACATACGTTTTATTTTTTCAATGCACATTAAATTCTACATTTACAATTTACAGAGCAATTTTAATTGTGAAACAACACCTCATTGCGAAATATATTTTGAGGCTTTGTGACGATATATCAGAGAAACGGAAGCAAAATTCTTATACACATAGTTTTTTAGTAACTATCACGTTACTTACTCAGCCATTTCATTTTCTTTTCTGATTATAAAGAGATCTTTTTATAACCTTTTGAACTTCATTTTGTCCTTTTTTTGGAAACTCATCAAGTAATTTTCCACCATGCAAAAAGATTTCTGAGATTTCATTACCCGTTGACTTAACGAGCTTTCGATATGATGAAAGATTACCATCTTGAACAAACGTCAAAACTTTGCCCTCATTTCCCATACGTCCAATACGCCCAGCTCGATGTATATAGCTATTTACAGTCAACGGAGTCTCAAAATTAACAATATAAGGAAGATTTTGAAAATCTAACCCTCTTGCCAAAATTTCTGTAGTAAGTAAAAGTTTAATTTCACCTTTTCGAAATTTTTCCAACGTAGCTTTGCGAATCATTTTACTTTGATCACTAGCAATATGAGCAACAGGTAAATCTAAAAATTCTAACTTCGCTGACACAGCTCCTAAATCAGATAGTTTATTAAAAAATATCAATGCACAAAAACCTTCTACATAACTCAATCGTCGTAATTCTTCTACTCGCTTACGCAAAGAAACCTTTAAATATTGATGAAAAATTTCTCCTTGCGAAGTATCTTCCTGCGTCACATCGATCATTTTTATACTTCTCATAGTCAGCTTCTTCACCTGCTCAAAAATTTTGGAGCCAGTTGCTGAAAAAAACACTAACTGAAAATCCTTCGGCACATATGAAAGAATTTTTTGCGTAAAACTCCCCTCTTTTTCTGAAAACAAATGATCCACTTCATCCATCACAATTGTTTCAATTTTCATCAGTTGAACTTTTTTTGTTCGAATTAATTCCAATATTCGCCCAGGCGTACCAATCAATACTTCTGGTTTTTTCTTCTTCAAACGCTCAATTTGACGAATTAAGTTAGCTCCTCCGATCAATGATTCTACCTTCAAAAACAATAAATTTCCCCATTCACGTGCAACTAAAACCACCTGCATAGCTAATTCTTGCGTCGGAAGCAAAATCAATAGCTGATTCCCTTTTCTAGGTTCAACTTTCAATAACAACGGCAATAAGTAAGCCAACGTTTTCCCAGAACCCGTTGGCGAAACTCCAAATATACTACCTCCATTATTCAAAAAAGTAAAACTTCTATCTTGAATTAATGTTGGTTGCGAAAATTGTTGATCTTGCCACTTTTCTCGCCATTCTTTCGGTAAATTTTCAATAAACATTATCTCCCCAGGCTTTCCACTTATTAACACGTCTTCTAATCTTTATCCGCGGCAAACAAAATCCCAGCATCTTTACGCATTTCTGCCAAAATATCATGAACATCACGTGCAAGTTCTACCCATTCTTCGTATTTCTTTCCCAGAACACGATTTCTTGGATGAAGCATCACCTTGGCAAAATCGCTAGCTTCTTCAATCATAGGGTTTTGAAGCGCCTGAACTTCTAGAGATTGGTCTACTCCTCCGTGAGAACGATACTGCGCAGAAGAAATTGCATTAATTCCATCCAGTATCAATGTTCCATCTGAAAAGAAAATTTCAGATGGAACAAAACTATCTATATTCTTACCAAGATGAATTGTCACATCAAAATCTTCATATCGCAAAATTCCTGTACCACATCCATCTACACCAGTCGACAAAATCGAAGCAAAGTAATGAGTCGAGCGAGGCTTACCAAACCAACCAATCGCCGCATATACCAAGTACACACCTAGATCCATCAAAGCTCCACCCGAAAATTTAAGTGAAAAAATATTAGGTTCTTCTCCTTCTAACACCTGATTCATCCGCGAAGAATATTTCGCATAATGAAAATTTGCACCCCAAACGAACGGTTTTTTTTCCACAAATTTCTTCACTGTCACAAAACTTTTCTCATGAATATTTCGTGCGGCTTCAAAGAAAAATACCTGCATTTGACTTGCCAATTTTACTATTTCCTCTAATTCTTTCGGATTAGAAAATGCTGGTTTTTCAACAATAACGTTCTTACCTGCTAAAATCACTTGCTTTGCTTGCAAAAAATGAAGCGAATTTGGTGAAGCAATATAAACAACTTGTAATTTATCATCACGTAAAAATTCAGTTAAATCCGTGAACATAGAAGTATTTTTATGATATTTCGCAATAAACGACTCTGCACTCTCCTGCTTTCTCGAATATACACTATGAAACAAATACTTCTTAGTGAAAATTGCCGCCTCAATGAATTGATCCGTAATCCAATTCGTTCCTATCACGCCCAAACGTAGCATCTTTTCACCTCATTTTTACTCGGTTGCCTTTTCTTCACCCATTCTATCACATGTCCTGAAAATTTAAACAAATTAGAAAGTATATCAACAACGAATAGACAGTTACCTAATACTTACTAAATAACTTTTAAATTTTTCTTTTTGAAATCAATCCTTGTTAAAAATATTTCAACAATTCCTCTATGGATGAATCAAAAGGTACATCCTTCCTAAGCTCTGTCACGTTTCTCGTGTTTCGTGATTAAAAATCGCTCACAGGAAAACCATTTGCCAATCGTTAATATAGTTCGCAATTCTAGACCGACGCACAACTTTCAGGTATCAAATAAAGGAAAATGACCGTATTAGAAGTTTTCCAAACCTTCCACTTTTTCCTGTTCTTTGATACACTCAATGATGAATTGAAAGCAAAAATACGGAGGTATCGTATGACGCCAAACCGCGAAGATTATTTAAAATTAATTTTTGAATTAAGCGGAGAAAATCGCCTAGTGTCTAACAAACAAATTCTCGCTAATATCAACGTATCTGGTGCTTCTGTCTCTGAAATGATTTCAAAATTAGCAAAAGAAGGACTAGCTTGCCACACTCCTTATCAAGGAGTGCAATTAACAGAAAGAGGGTGGACTTTGGCTAGCTCACTCATACGTAAACACCGTCTTTGGGAAGTTTTTTTGATGAACAATCTGAAATACTCTTGGGAGAACATACATGAAGAAGCGGAATTACTAGAACATGCAACCAGCAACACTCTAGCTGATAAGCTAAGCCTGTTCCTAAACCATCCTGAAGTTTGCCCTCATGGTGGAGTAATCCCTAAAAATAATGAAACTATTTCCGAAAAAACAACTACCATCCTAGCTGACTGCAAAGTAGAAACAACCATTCAAATTTTACGAGTATTGGACGCAGACCCTCTATTACTAAAGTCCTTAAAAAACATTGAAATTATACTGAATGAAAAATATGTTATTCAAGAAAAAAATGAAGAGAGAACTGTATTACTTCAGGAAAAGAATCAACAAAAAATTACTATTCCACATAGAATAACAAATGCAATTTTTATAAAAACACTCATGTAATGTAACCCATTAAACGAAAACGGCATAACTTAAACAGGAGGCAACAACAATGACGGAAGAAAAACATTGCCTGTTCACCATATTTGGTGCAACAGGAGATTTAGCAAAACGCAAACTATATCCATCACTCTTTCGTCTATATAAAAAAGGCAAACTAGACAAACATTTTGCTATTATGGGAACAGCTCGCAGATCTTGGACAAACGAATTTTACCGCGAAGTAATTGTAGAATCTATTTCTGGACTCATCGACAATGAAGAACAAGCAAAACGCTTTGCTACCCATTTCTACTACCAGTCCCATGATGCTAACGATACCAATCATTATGTAGTCTTAAAATCACTCGGTAATCAACTCAAGAAAAAATATGATACTGATGGAAATCAACTTTTTTATTTAGCTATGGCACCACAATTTTTTGGAAACATTGTCCATCATCTAAAATCACAACACATTCTAACCAATGAAGGATTTGAGCACTTGGTTATTGAAAAACCTTTCGGTAGTGACCTAAAATCTGCTACAACTTTGAACAAAGAAATCACGCAAAGCTTTGCGGAAGAAAACATTTTTCGGATCGACCATTACCTTGGTAAAGAAATGATTCAAAATATCTCAGCCGTTCGCTTTGGAAACCTCGTTTTTGAAGCTCTTTGGAACAACCAATGGATTGACAATATCCAGATCACATTTGCTGAAAACATTGGTGTAGAAAATCGTGGAGAATACTACGAAACCAGTGGTGCACTAAGAGATATGGTACAGAATCATATTCTTCAAGTCCTCTCACTTCTAGCAATGGAAACACCTGATAATTTTACAGAAAATGAAATCCGTAAAGAAAAAATAAAAGCACTCCAAGCAATCCACAAATACACGGAAAAGGAAGCAAGGGAAAATTTTATCGCTGGTCAATATACAGCAGGATATTTTGAAGGAGAACATTTTTCTGGATACCGTGAAGAAAAAGGGGTTGCAGACAACTCTTTGGTAGAGACTTTTGTCGCTGGAAAATTTCTGATTAATAACAAGCGCTGGCAAGGAGTTCCATTCTACATTCGCACAGGAAAACGGCTAACGGAAAAAGGAACAAGAATTAATATTGTTTTCAAAAATATTCCCAAAAATCTATTTGTAACACAGGATCAGAAAACCGTTCAATCGAACATTCTAACAATATATATCCAGCCAACAGAAGGATTCAGCCTTTCTGTGAACGGAAAGGAGTTTGGACCAGGATTTAACCTAGAACCAATTAAACTTCAATATCGACACGATTCAGATGTCTTAGAAAACTCTCCTGAAGCCTATGAGAAGCTAATTATGGATGCCCTTAATGGAGAACGTGCTAATTTCTCACATTGGGATGAAGTTGCACGTAGCTGGGAATTAATCGATATGATTCGTCAAGCATGGGATAATCATCACCACAAAGAAATTCCGTCCTATATGGCATACACTATGGGACCACATGCTGCTTTTGAACTTCTTGAGAAACAAGGAGCTCACTGGATCTGGAAACCAGATGAATGGTATGTTCAACGTGGAAAATTAAACCGATATTGAAAAATATCGACTTTCTTTATTGCCTTTAGGGCTTAGAAACTAAATTATATAAGTTTAAAACAAACAATAAATGAGTATTGACTTGACAATGAAGTATTCCATCACAAAATTAAACACTTCAAAGAAGCAACAATCTTACATCATCTGCCAAGCATCTTGATTCTCTTTGAATCTTTTCAGTAAAATCAATTCTTCTTCGTCTACATAACCTGTATCTTTGGCAATTTCAATCAAAGAAGAATAGTTTGATAGGGTCAACAATTTTAATTCTGCTTTTTCAAAATTATCTATCCCTTTTGGTAATTCATACGTGAAAATTGCTGCAACACCTAGTACATTTGCTCCTTCATGTTTAGCTGCTTCCACAGCTTCCAAGACCGATCTCCCTGTTGAAATCAAATCTTCGATCACTACCATTTTTGCATCTTTTTGAATCTTCCCTTCAATCTGATTTCCCTTGCCGTGATCCTTTGGTTTCGAACGAATATAGACCATTGGAAGATTTAACTCTTCTGCTACCCATGCAGCGTGTGGAATTCCAGCTGTCGCTGTTCCTGCAATCACTTCTACATCAGGGTAGACTTCCAGAATTCTCTTTGCAAAACCTCTCGCAATCCGCTTACGTATGTTAGGAAAACTCATCGTAATACGATTATCTGTATAAATTGGCGACCTTATCCCTGAAGCCCATGTAAACGGTTTTTTCGGTGATAGAAAAACTGCTTTAATATCTAATAAATCCTTGGCAATTTCTTGTGCTAAATTAGTCATTATCCATTTTCATCCACTCTTCTTTTATTTTTTGATAAATCTTCACAGGATCTACAGACCTCGTAACAGGTCGTCCAACAACGATATAGTCAGACTTCAATTTTTGAGCCATTTTTGGTGTCACCACACGCTTTTGATCTTCTAACCTCGCTCCTTCTAATCTAATCCCTGGAGTTAAACAGATAAATTCCTGTGAGGTTGCTGCCTTAATTTTACCAACTTCAAATGCTGAACAAACGACTCCATCTAAGCCAGCCTTCTGAGCGTTTTGCGCATAATTTACAACTGACTCTTCCAAACTAACAGAAATCAACTGTTCCTTTTGCATGTTTTCTTCACTCGTTGAGGTAAGCTGCGTTACCGCTAGCAACTTGGGAGAGGGCTGCCCCTTTCCTACTCCTTCTACCAATCCCAAGCGTGCAGCTTCCATCATCTCTATTCCTCCAGCCGCATGAACATTGACCATATCTACACCTAAATTTGCCAAGCGACACATAGCAAATTTAACCGTATTTGGAATATCATGTAATTTTAAATCCAAAAAAATTGAATGCCCCAACGATTTTATTTGCTGAATAATCTCAGGTCCTTCTCGATAAAAAAGTTCCATGCCAACTTTGACAAACAGTCGTTCAGCTGGTGAAAATTGCTCCAAAAATGAAATAGCCTCCTGCCGAGATGGAAAATCAAGCGCAATCACAGGTCGAGTTTCTCTGGCATTTCTTGCCATTTTCGCTCACGTTCCTCTCTTACTTCATCTACCAATTGTTGAAGGGAAGTGATTCCGTACTTATCCAACACACATGGCAATTCCTCGATAACTTTCGGACAAATGTACGGATCCGTAAAATTCATCGTGCCAATCGCTACTGCACTGGCTCCTGCAAGAATAAATTCTAACACATCTTCCGCCGAAGCAACACCACCCATGCCAATAATTGGCAAACGACTCGTCATAGAAACTTGATGAATGAGCTTTAATGCTACAGGTTTGATCGCAGGACCAGACAGACCGCCTGTTACATTGGCCAAAATCGGCTTTTTCCTCTTTAAATCAAAACGCATACCCATCAAAGTATTAATCATTGTAAAACCATCTGCACCACCTGCCTCAACCGCCTCAGAAATTTTGACAATATCTGTCACATTCGGTGAAAGTTTTACATAAATCGGTATACTAGCTACCTTTTTACAATTTTTTGTTAACCTATATGCTACATCCGGTTCCGTTCCAAAAGCAAGACCTCCATGCTTAACATTTGGACAAGAAATATTTAATTCAATTGCTGCTACATTGGGTGCGTCCCCAATCTTTGCGCATACTTTTACATAATCCTCTTCACAAGTACCAGCCACATTCGCAATAATTGGTAAATCATACACTTCCAAGGCAGGTAACTTTTCACTTATTACTACGTCCAATCCAGAATTTTGCAAGCCAATGGCATTAAGCATACCTGAAGGCGTCTCAGCTACACGAGGCATCGAATTACCAAAACGAGGGCGTGGAGTGACTGCCTTAATCATAATTGAACCCAAAAGTTCTAAATCGTAATATTTGGCATATTCTTCGCCAAAACCAAAACACCCAGAAGCTGGCATGATCGGATTCTTTAAATCTAAACCAGGGAGCTTAATTGCTAAACGGTTGTTCATATTTTTTATCCTACCTTGTTTTTAACAAATTCATGAGATAAGTTAACGACTTAACAGGAAAAATTCATTTTTCATCAAAATATTTGCTGTTAATTTTTTTATAAATTGTAACTCAAAACCACCCATCCTTCCCTGGACAACGCTTAACATGCTGATTAACTGAGTTTTGATGGGTGTACGGTTTTATGTTACAACTTGCCATTTTTATCTAAATGAATTAAGCATCAATTTCAGGCGCTAAATCCAATTCTGCACAAATCATCCAAATTAATTTCTCAAAATCTCCTTTGAAATCAGAAAAGATTCCATTTGTCACAGCATCTCCCTCTTCATCAGTAGCATCTAAGCCTTGTTGGTATAAATCCGTCATGTAACGAAGCGCTAAAACAAGCTCTTCAAAACGCTTACTGGTCTTAACTCCCCATATTCCGGGCTCCTGCTTAACTTTGGAATGATCAGCCCACTCACGTAAAGTAGAATAAGGTGAGCCATCCAAAGTAATCAGACGTTCAGATATTTCATCTAGCTGCGCATCTACTTGCTCCATATATGTATCCATTTGGGGATGTAATTTAATAAAATTCTCGCCGCGCATATACCAATGAATTTGGTGAATCATTGCGGATAAAGCGGATAAATCTGCTACTGCTTGGTTTAATATTTTTTTAGTTTTTACATATTTCATTTCTTAAACCTCCCGATTTTTACCTTTGACAAAAAAGTGTAATCTATTAACTTCAAAATAAATGATAGAAAGTCTTAGACACAATTTAGCTTAGAGGTTAATTACATCAATTTCAAGTAATTTGTTTTCTCGAATTTACACATTTTTATAACATCCAGCTTTACAACTTCTATTTCATGGATTCAAATTAAGACAATACCAAAAACATTCTTGTATTTACAGTTCAATTGACTAAACTCAAAATGCATTTCCAAAATGTTCTGCACCAAATTATTAAAATCTATCTTTCTATTTGCTTCCTTATTTCTTCCTCCATAAAGCTTATTACGTGTTGTACAAGATCATTTGCTTCCCACATTTTTTCTCGGTACTCTTTAATCAATGGGTGACCATCAAGCATCTTCCGCAAATTTTCAGCTTGCTTTCTAGTTATTTCTTTATTTTTTTCATGCCCATGATGATCTGCTTGAGCTGATATTTGTTGATAATTTTTAATTTCTTGCATTAAAGATTGAACTTCTGAACACGACTCTACCTGTTGCTCAATTTCTTTAAATTCTTGAACAGCGACATCTTGCTCGATCAATATTAACAATTCATTAAGTTTACCCAAAATTTCCTTGTTTTCCATCGATTCCCTTTGCATCCTTTAATCTGAAGAAACTTCTTTTATGGATTTATTTTAATAACAACCTAGAACTTAACTTTTAATGTTTTATTTTTCTATCGACTCACCTTCCGCCAAAAATCCACTAAAAATCACACGCAAAAGCAATATACGCGTTCCATCCATCCGTTCTGTTTTCAACGTCAAATGTTGATGGTCATCATCAATTTCATACACTGCTTCCTCATTTTTATCTGGAATTGAGCCAACCGCCGTAATGAAATAGCCCGCCATAGTATCTACATCATCCATTTTCAAATTCGTATTAAATTTTTCATTAAAATCATCAATTAATAAGTTTCCTCGAACAAGATACTCTCGATCAGAAATTTTTTCAACCAAACTTTCTGATTCATCCGTCTCGTCTTCAATTTCACCTACAATTTCTTCCAATAAGTCTTCCAGTGTCGCAAGTCCGGATACTCCGCTATATTCATCTAACAATATCGCTATTTGATTTTGCGTACGTTTTAATTCATATAGCAGATCATCAATAAAAACAGTTTCTGGTACAAATAATGGTTCTTGCAGAAGGGAACGCAGGTCTATTTTATCAAATCCTTGATTATATCCACTAATCAATAGTCGTTTAGTATGAAGAATTCCAATAATTTTATCCTTATCTTCTTCATAAACAGGTATTCTTGAAAAATTTTCATCCAAAATCTTCTTTATATTCCCCTGAACATCATCCTCAATATCAACCATAAATGAGTCTGTTCGAGGTACCATTACTTCCCTTGCAACTTTATTATCCAATGAAAAAACTCCCTGAAGCATTCTCACTTCATCTTTCTCAAGAGATCCTTCAGTACTCAACATATAAGCCACTTCATCTCGAGACATTGTCTCTTTTGCATCATCAAATGTCATTGGAGTGATTCGTGAAAGTAAATTGGTTGACGCCGACAGTAGCCAAACAAATGGATGCAGGATGGTTCCTATGAAAGTAATCACAATTACAGCCACGCCAGCAATTTTTTCCTGCAAATTCAAGGCAATTCTCTTTGGATACAATTCTCCAAAAACAATTGTTGTATAAGTTAACAAAGCAAGAACAACCACCATAGAAATTGTTTCTCCAAGTTGTCCCATACCAATTTTTTTAGAAAGTTTAGCAGAAAGTGTGTCCGCTATACTAGCTCCTGCTAATAGATTTACCACTGTAATTCCGATCTGAATAACTGCCAAGAAATTACTAGGATCTTGCAAAACCTTACGAACGCGAATACTTTTTTTATCCCCTTCTTCAGCTCTTTGCTCTACCCTCTTGCGGTTAATTGAAACAAGCGCCATTTCACTGGCCGAAAATATTGCCGTTAAAACCGTAAAAACAATCAAAATTAAAAATTTTACTAAAATCGAATGACTCTCAGGATCACTGATCATTCAGCTTCTCTCCTTATTTTAATTGTAGATCGCCTAAACTATTTTCTTAGCTAAAGAATCAGTAAAAAGTTTTAATTTCTCGCGATCTTTTTCTTCAACCGTTAAATCTACTTTTACATTTTTAGCACCTTTCAATGCGCCAGTGGTTCCAAAAATATGATCAAAATCATCTACGGATTTACAAAATTGATCATAGTACGTATCTCCTGAACCGCAAACACCATAAATTTTTCCTGCAAGATTTAATTTTTGCAAATCTTCATAAAAATCAACGATCTCATCTGGCAATTCACCATCTCCATAAGTATAGGTAGCAACAATAGCAATATCTGTGTCTAGAAACACCTCTGCGTCTACCGTAGTACATTCATCAATCTCTACATTAATAGCTAATTTTTCTAAATTTTCTTTCACAATTTCTGCAATTTCTTCCGTGTTTCCAGTCATGCTGGCATAAACAATTTTTGCTGTTGCCATATTTGACCTCCTCAATTTTTAATAAAAATAAAAAATTTATCAACTTTCCCTACAAAATTATAGCACACTAATTAAAAGTAAGTTGAAACAAAGTTTTATAAAAAATACTTGGATATATATGATTTCTATATAAAATAAATACTTCTCTACTCCCCTACTTTCCTCTTTTTCCATTTAAAATTATTAATTTATCCCTTTTTTTACCGCTTTTATCTATTATAAATTGTAACTCAAAACCGTCCACCCATCAAAACTCAGTTAATCAGCACGTTAAGCATTGTCCAGGGAAAGGTGGAGATTTTTTGAGGTACTTTTTCCTCAAAAAATACTACCTAA
>JAITQW010000030.1 GCA_031288715.1 Lactobacillales bacterium
GGTGAAAATGTTTGATACGATTAAGGCAGATGATAAAACAAAAGAGTTGATCCGATTAAGAGAGAAGGGTGAACGTGACTTTAACTCGGCAATTAAACTGTCAAGGATTGAAGGAGAAAGAAGAGGAGAAAAGAGAGGAGAGATAAGTGGGGAAAAAAGAGGAAAAAGAGAAGTGGCGAAAAAGTTACTTTTGATGGGAATGACTCTCCAAGACATCCAAGCGATCACCGAACTTTCTGCTCCTGAAATTGAATTACTACAACAAAAGAATGTAGAATAGTAAACGCTCTGAGAAATTATTCTACACTTCACTAAAATTCATTGATATTTGGGATATATCAAGAATTCATGAAGTTTTCGTATATGTTGATCTTATAAACGTTAATACTTTTTATTTTTAATTTTTTCAATACAACCTCATGAAATTTTATACTTAGTATCTATCATTTCCATTATACTCTCACTTATTTACATCTTTCTCAAGTTCTTCTACCTTTGCTTTCAACAAAGAAAGCTCCTGTACTAACATCTTCACATTACTATCTCGCCGAGTTCCAAGATATGTATTCAAAATTTGCATGAAGAAAAGAAAAGAAATCGCTCCAAAAAATAAAAAATTCATCGAAGATTTAAATGATAGCAATTTACTGAAATAATTTATAAAATTCGGGAAAATAACCATCAATAAACAAGCAAAACTCAATAACAACCATGGGAAGGATTTCTTTAATGAAAACAAATTTTTATTCACCATTCGAACGATCATAAAAATAAGACCTAATGCTAAAATAAGTAACTCAATCCGCAACTGTAAATCCATTAATCTTTCCTCCTCATAAATCCTAATATAAATATAGAAGTAACCACTTCAAGCATATAAACGATTGTACTCCATGCTCGGATCGAAGAAATACCCTCTTCTCGATCATACATTTTCACCGTTTTTTCCCCAATACGAACCCTTTTCTTCAATAAAAATGCTGTCGACTCCGGTTCCGGATAACTCACAGGATATCTTTTGGCTAGATAAGAAATGACTTTTTTATTTGCTGCTCGAAATCCTGAAGTCACATCATAGATTCTCTTGTGGCAAACCAATAAAATTGCCAAAGAAATTACTGAAATTCCAAATCGACGCATCCATGTCGATCTAAAATTCCCTTCCGATTCTTCAATAAATCTTGATCCAATAACAAAATCATATTCATTCTCTAAAATCGGTTCTAAAATCGTATCTAAACTCTCAATATCATGTTGCCCATCGCCATCAAATTGCACAGCAACATCATAATCATTGTCTCTAGCGTAAATGTATCCCGTCTGAACTGCACCACCAATTCCCAAATTATTGATTAAATCCACATGATTTATGTCACATTTGTCTAAAATTTCTCCCGTATTATCTATAGATCCATCATTAATCACCACATAATCAAGCTGATAAGAAAGCGTGGTCTCTTCTTTAAAGTTGTTAATTTTTGCGATCAACTTTTTTATGATCTTACTTTCATTATATACGGGAATGATTAGTAAAACTTTCATTCACTTCTCTCCATCCTTAGAGCCTGTTAGCGATCTGCTTAGTAGCGAAAGTTTCGGCAAATTTCGTCCTGTGTAAGAAAACTCATTTATACTCGCTCTCATTGATAAATACTGAGAATGGTATTCTCAGCGTTAAAAATCCTTAACTTGGAACCATAAACTTACGCTTTTCTTAAATTTTTGAAAGAAAATTTCCTACAGTCATTTTCCTTTATCCGATACCTGAAAGTCATACTTTAAGCTTAGAATAGTGTAAAAATTGCGAACTACCTTAACGATTGACACATAAAATATGCCAGAAGGTTAGGTAGAGAATGTACCTTTCAATTTCCCCAATGTAATCCTACAAGAGATTGTTCGTAGGTTCCTATACCTAAAAAAATAATAATACTAAAGTAAAAAATTTAAAATTTTATTTTTTAAACTCCCTTCTACGTAAGATAGCAAACCTAATAACTATTCCAAAAATTGTTGCCACTGTAGTAAAAAGTCCCACTTTTGTTGCTTTACTCATGCCAAAATATGAGTGAATATGACCATTAAAGTTAGAAGGTATTTTAAGTTGTAACATTCCACTTTTAAACATACTACTTTGAACAAAAATTTAAACTTCTTAATAGCACCTTTAAACAATAATTGTTTTATGCCAAAAAAACACAGCAGAGGAACAAATATAAGTAAAAGCAATGTAGTCATTATATGAGTGAGAATTATGCCAGTTAAACCAGCAATCAAAATATGAACTCCTAACTTTTTATCATAACAAACTTTATATAAACCATTTAGCATTAAAATAATAAATGGAGTTGTATAGCTTGCCGAACCAAGATTATAACCAATAAAAAGGCACATAATAGAACCGCCAAAAATTCCTGCAAAACGAGAAGATAATTTTTGCTTAGAATAATCCAAAACAAGTTCTGAAATAAATAAATATATAAATAAAACCGACACTAAATTTACTACAACCCCAAAAACATTAAAAGCTAACGCCCAATTCCGAAAAACAATCCGAAAAGGTATAATTAAATAGGTTGGCAAAGGACCATAAAACATATTCCATGAATGTCCAGCTCCCCATAATGCATTTGGATCTACTTGTGAAACAATCTGAAAATCTTTAAGCCCCGCCAATCCAGAACGCATTCTCGAAAAAAAAAGGTAGATCTCTAAAAGCATAAATTTTATTTGTAAAATAAGGATACTGAACAAAAATGGTAAATAAAGTAAGCGTGATATAATCAATACAGCGTGGAAATTTTCTTATAAAATTACTAAATCCATCCTCCTTTAACTTACTGATTATTCCTCTCAATTGTTTAAATATTTTCATAATAAATTACTACTTCCCCTTTAATATAAAGTATAGAAATGTCGCTAACACAATATAAAAAAACAAAATTCGATCAATAAAGTCACTATATTTGTTTTCATAATTTTTGAATATATAACCATTTAACCAAATTTCCCAAGCAGCCAATCCACCACATTCACTTGTTCAATCCCCGCGTCATTATAATTTCCTAAATCTTGAGTTAATAAAATTTTTCGATAATTATCCTTAATTGCTTTTAACGGAAGAGCCTCTCTGGTATATGTCTTATCATTGGCTACTGTTAATGATACTTGATAGTACTCTGTAATACCATCCTTAATGGTAACGAAATCTACCTCTAACTCTCCAACATTTCCCACATAAATTTCATAACCACGGCGCCTTAATTCCATATAAACAATGTTTTCCAAACGATTTCCTAAATTAGGTCGCTTGCTTCCAAGTAATGCTCTTCTTAATGCTTGATCTACTGGATAATATTTAGAATTGATAGATAAATAACGTTTGCCTATAACATCGTATCGATCAGTTCGGTAAAAAAGGAAAGCTTCCTGAAAGGATGCTATGTAGGATAATACTGTTTCACTCGTCGTTTTTTGTCCAAGAGAGGTCAGTGTGTCTGCTATTTTTTTAATTGTCACAAAATTTCCCGTAATATCCGTTAAAAAGCGTGCAATTTGTTCAACAAGAATGGTATCGCTACGCTTCTTTCTGCTTAGCACATCCTTTACTAACACCGTATTTACAATTCCATTAACATAATCTTTATAAGTTTCTTCATCTTGAATTTCTGTTGTAAATGGAAATCCTCCATTATCAAGATAATGTTGAAATGCTTGATATTTGTCATCCTCATGATTCCGATAAAATTCTTCAAACGATAGCGGATACACTTGGATCTCAATAGTTCTACCAGATAATAGTGTCGCTAATTCTCCTGAAAGCATTGTTGCATTTGAGCCTGTAATGTATAAATCCACGTTTTCTTTGATAAATAAACTGTCAATAGCCTTTTCAAATTCAGGTACAAGCTGAATTTCATCCAAAAAAATGTAATTCATTTTCCCTTCGATAAGCGTACTTGTAATTCTGTCATAGAGAGAGTGGTAATTCAGCAAATCATTAAAAGCTAAATCTTCAAAATTATATCCTTGAATTTGTTCTTCTTTTACACCCTGAGCTTTTAACTCATTTTGAAACATTGTTAAAATAGTTGATTTACCACAACGTCTTACCCCCGTTAACACTTTGATAATCTTTTTTTCTTTCGTTTTGAGTATCTTTTCAATGTAATTTGAACGAACGATCATTTTTCAAACCTCTTTCATAATAACTTGAATTTATATAAAAATTTTAACATACTTTAAAGTTATTTTGAAAATAAAGGTTGGCTCTCTCAATTCATCAAATTTATGCAAATGTAGATCATCTTCTCAGATTTACATAAAGGTTCATCTAGAATATCTCCTCTCCTTCTCCCCCACTTTATACCCTAAAAATTTTATAATACTGACCACCAAAAACTTGGGAATCTTTAATACATTCCCCGAGCCCCAATAATATTTTAGCTCTGAAAATACATAACGCAGCCCTTCCTTTTCATTCGTGCCAAACGAAGAAAGCAACTCTTTGTATTCTCGATTAAATCTTCCAACCAACTTCATTCGCTGATACTCTTCACGAAGTGTGTAATTATGTTGATGATATACAATAGCTCCTGCTGCGTACCCCACCGTATATCCACTTAAAATTGCTTTTGCTGCCATATATTGATCCTCAGCAAACGGGATTTTCTCAGGAAAATTTCCCAGTGCCTGCACAACTCCTACATCGTACACCACAAAAGCATCCGATTGAAAAATCGTTTTAATTCCAAGCTTATTGATAGAAGTCATTGATTTCACGCAATCTCCCTCCGGATAATTAAATCGACGCGAACGAGCCTCATACACACTCCCGAAACGCTTATCTACCAACTGCCTACCATAAGCAGATGCCATACAATCGTGTTCATCGATAAATTGAATCAACTTTAAAAAAGCATCTCGAGTTGGCTGAACATCTTGCGTTACCATTACTACATAATCACAATTATGTAGGAGCTCTATACCAATTTTTCGCACTCGACCATGATTGAAAGCTTGCTTTTCAATCATCTGTACCTGAAAACCAGCACCTTTCAGCAAACGAACAGTTAAATCGGTCGACTCAGTATCAATCGCTAACTTTTCATCAAACAAATTCTCTGAAGATTTCACTCTTTCTAGCAAAATTCCCATATCTTTTTTACCATTTCGCGTGGGTACAAATAAACCAATTTTCTTTCCGTTATACATGCAACACCCTCAACCTGCTAAACTTAGAAAATACTCTGTCCTTTATTCATACAGCAATAGTATCACTGATCCTCATCTTTTCCCTCTAAAAATCCGCTCATTCCCTTGATCTATTATCGTTCTAAATTCCTCTGAAATAGCACAATAATCCACAACATCCACACGATACGGCAAAACACTTTCATCAAAAGCTTCTTCTAGCTGCTGAATCCTTGCAATACTCAGTGGTTTGCCATTATCAAAGGCTAAATCTAAATCTGAATATTTTTTTGCCATCTGCTTGTACCGAGAACCAAAAGCAAAAATATCACAGTCAGCAGCATACCTGCGAATAACCTCATGGATAAGACTAAATTCTTTCTCAGAAACACCAATCATTTTTCTCTCTCCAATCTAGAAAGCAGATTCTGCGCATAAGGTAGAAATTTTCTTGCTGTAATAAAAACTTCTTCTGCCACAAGCTCATCATATGTATGCGATGTTTGATTACGCGCACTATGAAAAATCATCCATTCATCAACATCTTCCAAAAGCTTATTCTCAGCACCTAAACGAAATAATCCGCGCCTAGTAATACCGTCAGCAATATCAGGACTTACATTCATATTTAACCAACGCTTGATAAATTTCCAACATAACTCATAACAAAATTCAAAATGTTGGATAACTCCCGATTTTACTACATTAAGCTGATCTTCTGTAATACCCATCTGATTCAATTCATCAAAAGCATTTATACTTTTTAATAAAGAAAAAATAGCTTTTCTTAATGAAGTTAAATCTAAATATTCTTTGTTCATACATACCTCCTTAAAATCTAAACACGCCAATAGTAAGTGTAGCAATTTTTCTAAATGTAACACCCTAATATTACATGATAGACCTCTTTTAAAACGCTCCATCTTTTTTGAACACCGAAAACATCGTCTGGCAAATTACAACAAAATCAAACTTCACCGAACGCTTCGCTAAATAACTAAGTTCCACTTCTGCCCGCTGAGGATAATTAATATTGCTACGCCCATTTGCTCCCCATACGCCAGTAATGCCCGGTTTCATTGCAAAAAATACTTCCGATAATCTCCCGTATTCCTCAATCTCTTCTTTAATAATCGGACGAGGTCCCACCATACTCATATCTCCTTTCACTACATTAATAAACTGCGGAATCTCATCAATACTTGTTCGCCGCAAAAACCGACCGATCCTCGTAATGCGTGGATCTTCCTCAGGTGAAAGCTTGTAATCATTATCTAGATACTTTTTATAAAGAACTGAATTACCTTTTAAAATCTCTTCTGAATCTACCTTCATTGATCGAAATTTATAAATAGAAAAATACTCTCCATCCATACCAAAACGACGTTGCTTAAACAAAATTGGGCCTTTATTTTCGCCAAAAGAATATGGGAACATTAACAGTAAGTAGATAATGAAAAATAGAATTAACCCAAAACTTCCCAAAAGCACATCCAAACCTCGTTTTACTAAAAAATACACAGGAGACACCCTTCTAACGAAAACATCCCTTTGCTGAAATAGATTCTCCATTTCTTCAGGGTTCAATCGCATTTGATAGATCTCAAAAGCAACGGCGGCCAAAAATCCTAGAATAAACCCAAAAAAAGCGCTCAACACAACCACTCGTTTCCATGGTGAGGGAATAGACATCGCTTTTCCAACAAGTGCAACATCTACATTTCTCACTTTATCTTGTACAACCTTAGCAACAGCCTGTAAAATCTCCGTTGACTCTTTTTGATTCAATGTCTGAAATATAATATCAGCCCGGTTTGCTTTCGAAACTTTCTCTATTAACATCCTTCGTTGAACATTATCGACCACTGTTGAATTTGAACATCTGTGCAGTTTTTTTAACGCTTCGCTGATCCAATCATCTTGCTCTATCAGATGATAGCGAACATAATTAATCTCTTCTATCGCATCACTTTCTGAGTACCCTTGAAAAAAAACAGTGGTTATTGAACGATACTCTTCACCAACAAATACTTTCGAATAGAAAAAACCTAAACCTCCCATTCCAACCATCAACAAAACAATCAGAAGGAAACGTTTCTTCATCAAACGCAATAATTTGCTTAAAGAAAAAATAATCATCGTTCTTTACAGTTTCACAAATTCGCGAAACCTTCCCTCCTTTTCAGTCTAAATTTTCAACATTTTCCATTCCACTAATAAAGAATTACCATTAAAAATCTCATATTTCTTTCAATGGTGCAAGAACATTCAGCTGCTTTTCTAAGAAATTTTTCACAACCAAAATGAAGAACAACACTAACACATAACTTAGACCCCTCCAATCAAATAACAAAAAACTCGCTGGAAGTAAGAAAATCAATAAAAAGAAAAATAAATCATCCACCGTCTGATATAATTTAATTTTTTCTTTTGCTAATTTTGCTTCATACATTCGATCAATTAAAATAGAAAAATCCAACTTTGTCCTGATAACATAGAAAAACAATGGCAATATCACGATCAAACCAAATTGCGAAAACCATGCCAATCCCGTACTAAGTGCTGGCATCTGATCATTAGCCAAATAGATCTGAACATTAATAACCGAATTTGTATGTTCTGCTGGAGCGTACAAAATCGCATATGGACTTGAAAAATCATACCCAACCCCGATAATGAAATGATGTGAAAAAACTCTCCATAAAGCAATAGCTGAAGCTGTTCGGTTCGAATCTCCCAATTGAGAAATTCCCTTCGGAAAAAAAGAAAATACCGTAAAAACGAACCCAATAAATCCTACAAAAATCGCGCCTTCTTTATGAAAAGTATTCTTACTATTTGTTTTCTTTAAAACAACTATAAAAACTGTCAAAAGAGCTGTCAAAAGACCTAGCAGAATGCTAAACAACGTTTGAATTGCCAATAACATTATAAAAATGGAACACAGCAATGATAAATACAAACTCTCATTTTTCTTATTTTTAACCATCCGGTATCCATTTTTTAACGCAGCTAGCAGGAACGGAACGACAATTAAAGATAAACGTATCGCCACATCCCGCCCTTCAGGGTCCAATCCATTCGGTTTACCATATTTCGTCAAATAGGAAACAGTCGATTCCAAGTAGGCTGGATTAATCGACTCACTATATCCACCCTGTGCAAACGTTGCTCCAATAAATTGAATCACTGCCTTCAATGCGCCTGTATGTATAAAAACAAACTGAATAGTCAACAAACAGACGATTAGCACTCCATAAAAGAAAAATCCATTCAAGAATTTTCGAATCTTGCCATCTTCCGTCAAATTATTTTTCAGAACCAAATAAATAATCACAAAGTAAAGAAGCAAATAAATAAATTGAAAATATTTATCAAACACACCAATTCCAGTGATCGGAAACGTTAAAATGGTCCGCATCGTTGCAAATCCTTGTGCTAATAGTACAATCAATAGAAAAAGTAAAATTCCACTAGAAAATGAGAACTTAAAAGATTGTTTCTTCCTTACAAATAAGTAAGTCAAATAGACCACAAAAAAAAGCATCGGAATTGTTTGAAAATAATCAGGCAACCCTGTAATCACATGTTTACCGAACAAGGAAATCGGCAACCACAGTACTTCCATTTATCTCTCCTATTTTCTAAAAAATGTCTAAACTACGTTCAAATCATAGCACAATTGGAAAATGAAGAATACCAAGTCTATATTATAAAAAACTCTATGCTATAATTAATGTCTGCTGAATAATTCATAATAGCTATAAATAAACTATTTTTGACATTATATTCACTGCCTTTTAAGATAAACTACTTCGGAAAGGAGTAGTGCCCTTGCGAAAATATATGAGGCACGCATATAGATATGAAAAAATCAAAAATCTTTATATACGGCTACTGCTTTCTATTTATCACGATAACTAGCAGTATTGGCTGGATTTTAAGTGGAATGCTAGAAAAATATTCGCATACGCGCTACGAAGCATCCCTGCCATTACAATTATCAAGCAAACAGCCCGATAAAAATCTCATAGAACAGATGCGTTTTAAGCTTATATATGAAAATAACACTGTAGAATCTCTGGCAAAACTCTCTGGTCAATCCCAGGAAACTCTTGCAGGGAATTTAAAACTTAAAATGGACAAAAACGAAACGAACTTTAAAATAACCTTCTTAGATTCTAATCCCGAAACAGCAAAAGAAATCGTTTTGAAAGCCAAAAATACTCTCCTAAATAATCAATATAAAATGAAAGAAACAGAAAAGATCACTGTCTATCCTGCCTCAAAATTAATTTTAAAAAGTAATCTTATAGGAGGAATCACAGGTCTGTTCTTTGGAGTAAGAATCATTTCTCTTATTTACCAGAAAAAATTAAAAAATCATAAATAATGCTTGCTGAATAACTTTTAAATTTCTTTTTTTAATCCAAAACAAATTTTCTGTTATTTTTGATCAAAAAATCAAATTTAAGAGTATTTTGTATTATAATTGTAAAAAATTATAGGAGATTGAAAGATAAATAAAAGTTTTATTCCTTCATATGAAGGAATAAAACTTATCAAATTGATAGATTTGCTTTTAGATGAATGAAATTTCTATTTCAAGTTTGGATGAAAAAACAAAGCTAGTTACGGAAGTATAGCTAAGGCATATAAAACACTTTTAAATTATATAAAATAATAAGCAGAAAAATTATAAAGTTTAAACGATCAATCGTATATTTTTTTGATTTTTCTTTTTTTCTACGCTATGATGTAGAAAAAAGAGGGTGAAATCTTGAATATCATCATCAGAAATCAATATTTAGAAATTTTAAAAAAGTTCAAAGATACAGAATTTATCAAAGTAATTACAGGTGTTCGCCGTTCTGGAAAAACCTTTGTCATAAAAATGTTTCATGATTTTTTGCTAAATCAAGGAATAGATAAAAAACAAATTATCTACATTAGCTTTGAGTCATTGCAAATGCATGAATTGTTGAATAAAAAGAAACTTTATACGTATATTGATTCTCATAGAATTGCAAATAAGAAGATGTATTTATTTTTTGATGAAATTCAGCGTGTTGAGGGCTTTGAAGATGTTATCAATAGTTTTCTTATTGATTTTCCATCTGATATTTACGTAACTGGTTCAAACGCTTCATTGCTTTCTGGAGAATTAGCAACATACCTTGCAGGGCGCTATATTGAAATTCCTGTTTTTCCACTATCCTTCAAGGAGTATTTGAATTTTAAGCAGAGCAAAAAAAATGTTGAATTGCAATTTTATGATTATGTAAGTGAGGGTGGATTTCCAGCTGTTGTTCTTTCAAAGGATGACAAGCAAGTAAAGCGACTTATCACTCAAGGTATTTTTGATTCGATTGTGTTGCGAGATATTAGTATGCGTGCACAAGTAAAAAATGATGCATTATTGCTTCGTTTAACAGAGTATTTGCTTGATATAGTTGGTAATCCGATTTCAGCAAATAAAATCCTTGGTTCTTTTCAAAACGAAGGGATGAAGTTAAAAAATAGTCAATCAATTATTAAATATATGAGTTTGCTGGAAAGCGCATTTATTTTTTATAAAGTTCAGCGTTACGATTTACGGGGTAAGGAACGCTTGTCAACGCTAGGAAAATATTATGCAGTGGATACTGGATTGCGTAATGTTGTTTTGCAAAAAGATTTTCACGATAATTTAGGGTATCAAATTGAAAATATTGTTTATATCGAACTTTTAAGAAGAGGGTATGCGATAAACGTTGGGAAATATAATGATTTTGAAATTGATTTTGTGGCAAGATATGGCAAAGAAATTGTTTACTATCAAGTTACGCAGCAGTTGCCTATAAATAGCAATAGAGAGATCGAGAACTTAAGATATTTACCTGATAATTATAAAAAAATTGTATTGACAGCAAATCGCATGGATGTTGGAAAAACTGCTGGAATTGAGATTATACATGTGATTGATTGGTTGTTGGATAATGACTTCGATTACAATTAACACCAAAGATCAAAACGACTCCATATTCATATGAATAGTTCTTTCATCTTCCACTCCAGGGTCAAGAAGATACTTACGAAATAAATCTAATGTTGATTTTCCACATCTGCGGATACCAGTGATAATTTTGATAAGGTCGACATCGATGTTTTCCGTTAATCTATTTAATTATTCTGGACGATTTATAAGCTCACTATTTCAGAAATATTTTTGTGAAATTAAATATTGACTATTTTATAACTAGTTGTTAATTCTTACTTTTTCAATGCTTTCTTCAACGCTTTGCGTTTAGCTTTTTCTAAGTCTCGTTTTTCCTGCTCTTTTTTCTCACGTTCCTTCTGAATCTTAAAAGGATTATTAATCAAAAGTGTCTGAATTGCTTGAAGAATATTTTGTACCACCCAATACAATGTAACTCCACTAAACATCCTAAATGCCATGAATAAAATTATAATTGGCATAAAATACGTCATCGTTTTGGTCATACCATTTTGTTCAGGAGACGCCTTCATTGTCAGCCAACTCGTTACAAAAGTAAAAATGGCAGCCAAAACTGGCAAAACATAATAAGGATCGTATTGACCTAAATCCAACCACAAGAATTGACCATTATGAATCTCATCTACTCGAAAAATCGATTGATACAGCCCCCACATAAAAGGAAGTTGCGCTAGCATCGGTAAACATCCAGCGTACATGTTTACACCTTTTTCTGAATACAAACGTTGTGTCTCTTCATTCAACAAACGACGAGACTCCATATCTTTTCCAGGATATTTTTCCTTCAATTTCTTTAATTCAGGCTGAATTTCTTGCATTTTTCGCATGGACTTCATTTGAAACATCATCAGCGGAAACAGTGCCATCTTAATAATGAACGTTAAAAGAATAATTCCAATTCCCATAGACCCGCCAAACGATAAAAATTTAATCGAAAGAGCAAAAAACCAAACAAATTTCTCCCATAGTCCTGTTGAATGGCTGTTAATTTTTGAAGTGCCACACCCTGTCAATAAACATAATAGCAACAAATTCAAAATTCCTAACAAAATCCTTTTTTTTAATCTTCTACTCACTTAAATCTCCTTATTCCACCTAAATATAATTGCATGTTTTCTTTCTCAAATTAAATCTGTCTCAATTTTAACGTAAAAACATTAAATTAACTAGCATAATTAAGACCATCTTTCGAAAACAAGTCTAGCTTTTATGGATGAATTTTGACACAATGAGAGTATAGTTTAACTTTAAAATTTAAGGGATTTGAACGTTTCGTTTCAAGTAATTCCTAAAAATCTGTTAACTTATCTTGAAGTTCAAAAATCCATTTCACTGGATATCTTAGGCAAATTCTTGCTTCAAAAACAAGGAGGATTTTCTCTTGTACACCAAAAAATTAATCCATGAAAAAATGTTTCGTGACCCTATCCATAATTACATAAAAATCGAGTACCCTCTCATCCTTGATTTGATAAATTCTAAAGAAATGCAACGTTTGCGTCGTATCCGCCAATTAGGAACAACAAGTTTTACCTTTCATGGCGCTGAACATAGCCGCTTTACGCACTCGCTAGGAGTTTATGAAATTGCCCGCAGAATTTGTGAAATCTTTAATCAAAATTATTCCCAAAAAATGAATCCAACAAACGGATGGGATTCAAGTGAGACACTGCTTACATTGACAGCCGCACTCCTACATGATGTCGGTCATGGAGCATATTCTCATACTTTTGAAAAAATTTTCGATACAAATCATGAACAAATCACTTGCAAAATCATTACTTCCCCACAAACAGAAATTTTCCAGATCTTATCCAAAATTTCTGCAACATTTCCAGAACAAGTCGCTCAAGTTATCCAAAAAAACTACCCTAATCCTCAGGTCACGCAAATCATCTCCTCACAAATTGACGCTGACCGCATGGATTATCTCTTACGAGATGCTTATTACACCGGAACGAAATACGGAACCTTTGATTTAAGTCGAATTTTACGAACCATTCACCCTTTTAAAAATGGAATTGCCTTCAAAGAAAGTGGAATGCATGCGGTAGAAGACTATATCGTCAGTCGTTATCAAATGTATTGGCAAGTTTATTTTCATCCAACCATTAGAGCTATGGAAATTGGTTTAAAAAATCTGTTAAAATTGGCACATGATTTATACCCGCACGATTCTAAATATTTCAAAAAAACCTCCCCTGCTCTGATTCCTTTTTTTGAAGATACTTTTCAATTGAAAGATTATTTAGATCTAGATGATGGTGTTCTAAACACTTATTTTATCGAATGGGAAAAGGGAAAACACTCAACTTTAAGTGAACTTGCTGGACGATTTTTAAATCGACATCCCCTAAAATCAGTTTCCTATACTAAAGATTCTAAAACACTGATGAACGAATTAAAAAAATGCATTGCTGATGCTGGCTTTGACCCTCTCTATTACACAGAAATGAATTCCAGCTACGATTTGCCTTATGATTTCTACCGACCGGAAACCCAAGAAATTCGTACACAAATCGAGATCCTATTTGCTAATGGAAAAATGAAAGAACTCTCAAGTTTAAGTCCGCTAGTAGCGGCTCTTGCGGGAAATCCACAGAAAGACTCTCGCTTTTATTTTCCGAAAGAAATGCTGAATGGCAATCAAAAATTTTCTGAAATTTTAGCAAAATTTGCAACTTAGTTGAAATGAAACTTTATATGAGAAAGGAAAAATAATTTTGAAAATTAAATTAGTCGCTATAGATATTGATGGTACACTTATTAACGATAAAAGAGAAATTACAAACGAAGTGCACGAAGCTATTCAACTTGCAAAAAAACAAGGAATAAAGATCGTGATTACGACAGGTCGCCCACTGACAGGAGTTCACGCTTTGCTGGAGCAATTAGATCTAAATGGAGATGAAGATTTTGTCATCACATACAACGGAGGGCTTGTTCAAAAAGCAAAAACTGGTGAAGAGCTCATTCGTTACACATTAAACCACGATGACTATCTAGAAATCGAACTCTGGGCAAGAAAACTCAACGTTCACATGCATTCTATTTCCAATGATGCCATCTATACTGCCAATCGTGATATCAGTCCCTTCACAGTTCATGAATCATTTTTGGTAAATATGCCGATTAGATATCGGACTCCCGAAGAGATGACAGAAGAAATAGAAATTGTCAAAATGATGTACATTGACGAACCAGAAATATTAACCGAAGCTATCCAAAACCTTCCAAGCCATCTCAAGAAAAATTACACAACCGTTCTTAGCTCCCCTTTTTACTTTGAATTCTTAAATTCAAAAACAAGTAAAGGTGTGGCCCTTATGTCATTAGCAAAAAGATTAAACATCCAAAAAGAAGAAATCATGGCAATTGGAGATGCCGAAAATGATATTTCCATGATCCAAATGGCAGGATTTGGTGTTGCTATGGGTAATGCTATGGAAAGTGTAAAGGTTGTAGCAGATGCACAAACTGCCAGCAATAATGACAACGGTATAGCAGTCGCACTTAAAAAATGGGTGCTAAATTGAAATATCTAAGTAATAACCACATAAAGTTAAAAAGGGGAATTACTTCTTTAACTATTCTACACTTAGTAAGTCCGTCACCTGTATCCTTGGACCATAATCTATTCTACTTTTAAAAATTTTTCATTAAAGAAGCTAATGCATCAATTAAAAATGGCAGTGTAAATATAAACGAATTCCGTACTTTGCGCTGCCTTATATAAGACATCACGAAAATTAACATTGTCCCTGCAAGTGCTGTATACAAGAAAAAAATGTGCGAATTTACCTTGAAAATAGTAATTAACGCAACATTAAAAACTAGAATTAATGATTTAGGAATCAATACATCCATCAACCTAGTTGGCTTACTCTCTGAACAAAGAACAGTTAGAAATTTTGCAATCCCATACTGAATAAGTATACTAATCAATACCCATATTACTGACACAATAAGAATTAAATTTTCAGGCGATATGTTTAATATTTTTTTAATTTTAGACAACTTAGATATTTCGGCAGTAAGCCCACCCTCCTGGATAAATAGTAAGACAAATAAGGTTAGCATTCCGATGTAGCCAACGATCAAGAAACAATTCAAAATAAGGTTATTCCTATTTTTCAAAGATACTTCCTCCATCTAGCAATAGTGTTTTCGAATTTTTTTCTAAGGTGGAATTATTTAAGTTGTGAAACACATAAATCGTTAAACTTTCTTGAAAGTTAGAAACTAACTCGCAAGCAATCATATTGATACTACTAGAATCTAATGGTGACATCGTTTCATCCATAAATATATAGTCCCAATGTTTCACAAAAATAAGGGATAATCCCAATTTAGCTTTAGTCCCTGTTGAAGCACTACTATAAAAATCTTCTATTGTCCCTCCAAAAAAACGGATTACTTTCTCCTTTTGTTCATCTGTTGGATCAACGGCAAATGTCTTCCATAACAATTCAATATTTTCTTTAATAGTCAATGGATACAGTCCCAATGGATCACTGTCTAGATATAATATATTTTCTTGCAAATTCATCCTAGTTCCATCATCAAATTTATCCATTCCCGATAGTAATCTTATCAAGGTACTTTTTCCACTGCCGTTTTTACCATCTAATCTATAAATACCCCTGGAAATGTCTAAAAAAATATTATTAAGTACAAGATTGCTTCTAAACGATTTGGATAAACTTTCTATCTTCATATTATCCTACATACCCTTCTATAAATGCAGCTATAATCAGAACAAATAGTGACAAAAGATAAAATTTGAAAAGTTTTTTCTCAAGGTAAATGATCTTTTTTATCGATTTCTCTTTTAAAAAAGTAAAAAGGACATATTGACTTGCTCCTTGATACCATATAAAATTCGGTATTTCTAATAAAGCATGTGGAATAAGATCATTCATTGTAGAAAATAGTCCTGCAACCTGTATTCCAACACCAATCTTAAAAAATGTTTCTACTAAATCTAACAACTGTAAAATAGGAGAAATGAATGGCAAAAATAAATAAGAAATAAAGTTTTTCAAGTTTGAGCTCAAAACATTTTTCATAAAATCAGAACCTAAATTAACAGACCGATTACTAAAATATTCACCGTTAACTACCATACCCAAGCTTAATCCTACAGCAATACACGTAATGATAAATAAAATATAGTACACCAAAAACGATTTATTAATCATTGTCCCCTCCCGATTAAAGTAATAGTTATTAAAATTATAAATAACAATGGCAAGGAAAATCTCATTATTCTGTTGCACTCACCACTTACTAACATCTCTGACTTTCTAAAATATACGAATCCTAAAAATAGAGGAAATGGGACAAACAATAAATTCTTTAAAATTAATCGAATATTCGGCTTATATAAAAATATTCCCAAAAGCCCAAAGATCTCAATAAATAATAAGATACAAGAGATAAAAAACAGTGTACTCCCTTGAAATTTTTTCCAACTTGATATGTAACTATTTATATAAAATAATTTTAACCTTGAGCGATCTATTTCCATTTCTTCAACAGAATTTCCAATCATGGCCTCAAACATAGGCAAATAAAACGCTTGGAATAGACACATTATAGGCATTGCTCTCACTGTTTTCTCCACAAACGGCTGTATAAAATAGGCAAGTACCGTAAACAAGATACCAATTGTCAAGCTCACCCAAATATGCGTTCTCAGTAATTTAGTTATCAGTTTAATCAAATTTTGCGATTTCAATTTCTTTTCATAATCAAAATGACGTTTAAAAAAGAAACTTACAAAAAATCCTTTTTCAAACTTTGAAAAAATAGTGATCATAATCATTAGGGTAGCCAAAAAAAGAAAAAATATTGATAAATGCCAATTAGAATAATAAATACTAAAAATGATAACGAACATACTAAACCGAAAAAAAAGAATAAAAATCCCAGATAACAGATTAGCTAATAAAGTAATCAGTACGCAATATACCAATATCATTATTACTATAAACTGACAATTCATCGCCGAAAACCATATAAGTATACTAGCGATTAACAGTTGAGGTAAATGTGTAAATAAAACACTCCACAATACATGCCTTAAAATCAATTTAGAAGATATAAATAACGTCGCTGGTTTCCTATATCCATACGGAAAAATAACTCCATTAATATTGGCTGTAGAAAGATTATAAATGGTAGTGAAAAATAGTGTATCACGTTGATTTTGCAAAAATCTGGTTGGATATACTATCAATAACAAAATTACTACTAATACGGAAAAACTGACTAGCCCAATAAAATTGAGACGCCCTAATAGACTTTTGTCATAAAAACGTAAGTATTTTTTTAGAGCAACCAACACCTTTACCACAAAGCCGCCTTAGCCTTTCCTCTTTTCTTAATAAGATATAAAACAGTAGCAAGGATTCCTGAGCCAATACTGCCTACACCTGTGACAGCACCAATCATAGAAATTACGAAAGAGGCTGTGCCATAAGCACTAATTAAATTAACAACTTGATTAGCTGATGCCGTTGAAATCCCTAAAGATCCTGCTAACATTGGTAAATGCACCAAATAAAACATCGTTATACTTACCAAAAAAACAATCCTGTTAAAATGAACAATTTTCTACAATTCAAAGACTTTAACATAATATTTTTTCTCCTTCTTTTTGCATTCTTATTTATTTTTGAAGTAATTATGTCATTTCCTTGCTTTATTAACTAAACTTTAGCATAAAACATTTAGGTTTTGGTTATTTTTGCACATATGAGAAAATAAATTTAAAAAGTAAGAATAACCTACAATTCAAGCAATTTCTTAAAAAAGTGATTAACACTATAGACTATTTGTTTATGCATTTATTTTAAAATAATTATTGTAACATGCTAAAACGGATAACATGCTAAAACATTAACTAGCTTATTACCCGTTTTTTTACTCAATCTCTTCGTTCTTTTTTATCCTTTTCTTCCAAAGCCTTTTTCGCTTCTTCAAATGTCATTGCTTTCGTGGAATCAACTGATTCTTCGGATTCCACTGGCATTTCACCTGTTTCATATAATGCCTTGATCTGTGCCGCATTCAATGTCTCAAATTCCAACAGCTTTTCCGCAATCAACTTATGTTTATCTCGATTGGTTTGAATTATCTCCACAGCTTTATTATGCGCTTTATTTAAAAGACAACGAACCTCTTCATCAATCTCATATGCAACTTGCTCTGAATAACCTTTACCCTGTCCGTAGTCACGTCCCAAAAATACCGAATGATTTCCTTCGTACTGAACAGGTCCCATTTTTTCACTCATTCCATATTCCGTAACCATAGCTCGTGCCATCTTGGTTGCTTGCTGTAAATCGTTAGACGCCCCTGTCGTCTTTACTTCAAAGATAATCTCCTCAGCCGCACGACCTCCCATCAATCCAGCTAATTGTTCAAACATATCATCTTTAGATAAAAGATTTTCATCCTCTTTCGGCAAAGCAATCATATATCCACCTGCACGACCGCGTGGTACAATCGTCACTTTATGTACCACACGTGCATTTGATAATTTTAAACTTACAATTGTATGCCCCGCTTCATGATAAGCAACCTTCTTACGCTCTAATTCATTCACCTTACGATCCTTCTTCGCCGGCCCAGCAATAACCCTATCTTCTGCCTCGTCAATATCAGAAGCATCAATTTGAGTTTTATCTCTACGTGCTGCCACTAACGCTGCCTCGTTTAACACATTTTCTAAGTCGGCTCCGGCAAATCCTGGTGTTTGTTGTGCCACTACCTTCAAATCAACATCATCAGCAAATGGCTTATTCCG
Organism: Lactobacillales bacterium; assembly: GCA_031288715.1. GTDB lineage: Bacteria > Bacillota > Bacilli > Lactobacillales > Streptococcaceae > JAIRLR01. The sequence continues at coordinate 19,005 of JAITQW010000030.1, forward strand.
TGCATGCACATGCAAAATTGCTTCTCTTTCTTTCACATCTGGGCGACCAACTAAAATCTGACGATCAAAGCGTCCTGGACGGAGTAATGCTGGATCTAGTACATCTGAACGGTTTGTTGCAGCAATCACAATAACTCCCTCGTTACCATTAAATCCATCCATTTCGACCAACAGTTGATTAAGCGTTTGTTCACGCTCATCGTGTCCTCCACCCATACCAGCACCACGCTGACGACCAACCGCATCAATTTCATCAATAAAAACAATCGCAGGTGCATTCTTTTTAGCAGTTTCAAATAAATCACGTACACGACTTGCACCAACACCGACAAACATCTCAACAAAATCTGAGCCTGAAATCGAATAGAACGGTACACCTGCTTCTCCAGCAACCGCTTTAGCAAGCAATGTCTTCCCTGTACCAGGAGGTCCTTCTAGCAATACTCCAGCAGGAATCCTTGCCCCCAAAGCTGTAAACTTACTCGGATCTTTCAAAAATTCAACCACTTCTACAAGTTCTTGTTTCTCTTCTTCTGCTCCAGCAACGTCTGTAAAACGAATCTTATTTGCCTTTTTATCAGCCTCTTTGGTTTTCATCTTCCCAAAACTCATGACACCTCGACCGCTACCACCTTGTTGAGCTCCGCCCATAAACATGTAGTAAATAAATATACCAAACAACACTAACGGGAGTATCATCGTTGCCAAAGAAAGCCACATACCTGTAGACGGCTCTTCTTTTGCTTCAAAAATTGCACCTTGCTTCTCTGTCAACTTTTGAAGCGTTTCAAGAGATGACTCACTATTCAAAACAATCGTTTCAAAATATTTGGTCTTATTCTTAGAAAAACCAAAAGCGAAAAAACCACCTAAATCTTTTACCTTCTGCTCTTTTTTATACTCTCCCGTTACAAAATAAACACCACTATCAGGTTGAAGAGTTATTTTTGAAACTTTACCTTTCTTTACTTCCTTTACAAGATCTGAATAGGTAATCTCATTTGCTACCTTGTTAGATCCCTTAAAAAGACTTTGCACTCCTATAAATACAACAATCAATACTATAATGGAAAATAAAGAGCTTTTTAAAAAGCTACCTTTCTTTTGGTTATTCATCCATTCGCTCTCTTTCTTACTTATTATACATTTATTAAAACGACAATAATTTCAAATATAGTCATCCAATTGTAGCAGACACTTCGTTGATCGGCTCATTATATCATAAACAATTCGTTACCCTACAATATTCATATCTATCATTTTCTTATTTATTTAGATATTTCATCACCTTTATCATTCTTGGTAAACATCTGGTTTCAATACCCCCACATAAGGTAAATTTCTATATTTTTCATTGTAATCTAGACCGTAACCTACCAAAAATTTATTTGGCACCTTATAAATTCTATAATCCACATCAACTTTTTCAGTTCTACCATCTGGCTTATCAAGCAAAGTAACCAATTTCACACTCTTTGCCTGTCTGTATTTAAACAAATCTACCAAGTAATGAAGCGTTTTTCCCGTGTCAATAATATCTTCAACCAACAAAATATTCCGTCCTTCAACGCTAGTATCCAAATCTTTCAAAATCTTAACTTCTCCAGAAGGAATCGTGCCTACATAGCTAGAAACAGCCATGAAATCCATCTCTAACTGAATGTTCATGCTTCGAACCAAATCCGTCATAAAGGGAACCGCACCTTTCAAAATGCAAACAACCAAAGGATTCTTGTTCTCATAATCCCTAGAAAGTTGCTCTCCCATTTTTTTCACACCGTCTTCTAATTCTTCTTTCGAATACAAAATTTCTGAAATATCTTTATTCAGCATTTTATCCCCCAAGCATCATCCTTAAGAGTTTTTACATAAACAATTTTATTTTTCATTTTATCAGTTTCGATTTCCCTGCTCAAATAAGACTGCCTCACTCCCAAAACTGATAGAACGCCACGTTCATCTTCAATCAACCACTTTTTTTTCCTATCAAATGTTGGTATTTTTTCATCAATAAATAAACGCGAAAGCTTTTTGGTAATACTTTTTGTTAACATTAATCGATCTTTTGGCATCGGATGGCGAATAGCAATCTTTGAAGCAGGTGTGAAAAACTCTTCTGTCACTACTCCAAATTCCTTCTTTGCTAATATACCAAAACCAAGCCATTCTGTCTCAGAAAGAAAAATAGATTCTCCAAAGCTAAGAGAGTACCGCACATTCTCAATCTTTTCAATTGCTGCCAAATATGCATATTTATAAGACTTAACAAAAAACAAAGCATCCGTTATAGGATACTGCCAATTAGGCTTTTTCGGATTTGCTAATACTTCTAAAATTTTCTCAATTTCAGAAAATTTAAGTATAATTTCTTGGTGTTGAAAATACGCAAGCAAGTATAAATAACGCTTAGACTCACTCAAACACAAAAACTCATCGAGAACAAGTCTATCTTTACCTTTAAACCAATCCAAGAAAGATTCTTTCAACAATTCCTCGAAGAACATTATCTGCTTAGAGAAGCCATTGGCAGCTACTACTGCGTTTGGATTTTCCTTTTTTACAAAAGGGAGAATCTGCTTACGAACCCGATTTCTAAAATAACCCTCTTCTTTGTTACTGGAATCTTCAAAATACTTTAACTGACATCTCTGTGCTTCTCCGTATAATTCTGATTTTGCAAATGGTAATAAAGGACGAATAAGCTTTCCATTCACAAAATCTTGACTTCCCCTGATTCCTTTTAAATTTCCTAAGTAATTTCCTCGAACCCACCTCATCAATTGAGTTTCAATTTGATCATCGCCATGATGCGCTGTCATCAAAATATCAAAAGAATGCTTTTTCATCAAGGAAGCCAAAAAAGAATATCGAAATGAACGTGCTTTTTCCTCAATACCTGAGATTAAATAAATCCCTTCTTCCCATACTGTTTCAAAATAATCCAACTGGTTCTTTTGTACTTCATTTTTTACAAAATTTGCTTCTTGAACACTCTCAGAACGTAGTTGATGATTCACGTGTGCTACTGCTAGCTTCCAACAAAACATCGGCTGAAATTTTTTCAATAACGAAAGTAAAACGATCGAATCAACTCCACCAGAAACAGCCACCAAAATCTTTTGCCAAGGTATAATTAGACTGTTTTTCTGCATATGCTCTAAAAATCTCTTCTCCATTCACTTACTCTCCAACGGGTAATTGGCTTAGAACCTGCCAAGATCTCTAGTTAGATACATTTTTGAGCTCAGAAATCGTTAACAATGTTTTTTATGAATGATTTTTAATCATGAACAATGTTTTTTGTAAACGATTTTCAATCGTGAAACAGGTTCTCAATAGTTACGAACGACGCCCACCTCGTCCACCTCTTTTACTCTCTGTATTTCGACGCAACAAAGATAAACGCTCTTCGCTTGTCTTCAAAAATGAGCTTATCAACGCGTCAAATCCCTGTTCTTCCTTTTTTACAGAACGATTGTGCCCATTACCGCTTCGAAAATTTGCCGACTTTGAAAATTCTTTCTTCTTAGCAACCTCCGCATTATTTGAAACTTCTTGAGTTTGTTTAATAGATAAAGAAATCTTGCCATCTGGAGCAACCGATACAACTTTCACATTCACTTCATCGCCCACAGTTAGCACATCATTTATATCTTTAATAAACTCATTAGATACCTCACTAATATGAACCAGACCACTCTTTTCTTCTGGCAACAAAATAAACGCACCAAAATTAGTGATACCTGTGACTTTTCCCTGCAAAATCGAACCTACATCGATTGACATTCTTAATGACTCCTCCATTTTTTCAATTTTCTTTTCTTGAAATTTCTGTCCAAACACCATCTTGTTCAAATTTTGGAAAAATATAAATTTGCTCGCCATCTTTCGAATAGTAGTATTTACTACGTGCTAATTTAGCTACATAATCTTCATCCTTCAATAAATTCTCTGCCTTTTTCAATCTTTTTTCTTCTTTTTTTAAATCTTTACATTTTCTTAAAATATCTTCTCTAACCATATTCGCTTTTACAGCCTTATCATAATTAATCTTCAGCTGAATCGCAATAAAAGAAAAAATAATTAAACTTAAAAAGGTGAACATCCCTAATCTACGACGAAGAAAAATCAACTCTCTATATTTTTCTTGCTCTTCTACTTTCATACCCTGCGTATATTCATTATTTAAAGTAGTAACATTACTCTTTTTTTTCACGATAAAACCTCGTTTCACAAAATTCTTTATCTCATAAAAACTCCTTTTAAAAATCATCTTGCATTAAAATCCAACTTATCGCGTTCATTATAACAATGTCAAAAAATTACGTCCATCCAAATGCCAGACAATACACTTTTAAAATATTTGTAAAAATACAACAATTTCAGTTAATTTTTATTTTAGCAAAATTCAAATTACAGCTCTTCATTGTTCCGATAAGTTTTCTTATAGATAATGATTGCAATAATCGCTACAAAAATGCCAATGATAATCCAAACAATTGGTTTGGTAAAAATTTTCCCTGTCATCGGCAAGAATCCTCCAGGAGTTGATTTGCTATTCAAAAAATGTACCCCAACCACATAAGAATTAGGATCTATTAAATATTCTTTTGCTCCACTATCTAAAATCTTTTCAATCCAATGATATTCAATATCAAGCCAATCATCTATTCCCGATGGTTTTGACGATTCCAGCATCGTCAAATAATTATCACCTTTTCTCAACAATTTTTTCAATTTTTCCTCTAAATCAGAAACCATATATCCATGGGTATTAATGCTAACAACTCCAATACTATCATTAGCAGTAAACTCAAAATTTGAAAATTCTGAAACCCCCTGTAAGTTTGTTACATACTTAGATAGGTTTATCTCTTGCCATTCCTCTAAACCATTATTAAAATTTTTACGATATCGTGGAATATAAATCACAAAATCATCATACTTAGCTTTCAACTCAGCTCCTACACTGTCCAATGTAAACCGTATTGCTTTCAAATCAAATTGACTCGATAAATGTTTTTTAAATAAAAATTTATCTGCATAACCATCTGCACCTCGCGTAATTTCTCCTTCAAAGACAATGGGTAATCCATCAATATTCTCAAACGCATAATTATCACTTTTATCAAAATAAACAAAATAAGCTTTTTGCTCTGCCCGAACGTATCCTTCAGGAGCCTCTAACTCATAAACAACATATAACTTATTTCTATCTAAATTTCCGAAATGCAATATTCCATCCTCAGTCCTCTTATCAGAACTTGTGGAAGCAACTGAAAAATAATTCGTTGGAAGTCTAGAATTCCCTTCTCTCTCTGCTTCTGCCAATAATTTACGTAAATTCTCAGATGCATCGTCTTCGATCATTTTAGCTACACCAAATTTTGCTGAAGAACTACTGATTATTTCCTGATCAGGATTCCTCTTTGTAATTTTAAAATCAAACTCTGGATAAAGTTTATTATCTAATGAATCTAACATTACCTTAATTCTCTCATCCACATTCAAAGATAAAGAGAATAACCCATCCACATTTTCCAACACGTAGTAAGAACTCCCACCAGATGTTTTATGTTTGAACTTTCCTGCTCTGTATTCAGCACGTGGATTTCCATTATTATCCAGATAAAGATGAACAATCCACACTGTATCTGTTCGATCATATCTACGATATAAATGTTTATTCGTAAATGCAGGCGAAAAATCGCCAATCGGTGCCCAAATTTCATGGATAAGATAAAATCCAACCTCCAAACTTACAGGCGCTCCTTGGTTCATTCCTGATAAATAAGCATCCGCATCAGTATCTTGTGCGATTAACACATTCTTATCATCTGATTCGTAAATAGAGGGTAGCTCAAGGTCCTCCATTGCGTAATCATAAGGAAAATCTCCCGAAGCTCTATACATATTGCTAAAAGAAAATTTCCCATCTAGTCCCGTTTTTACCACACCTCGCTGTTGTACATTTTCACTTTTATAGAGAGAAAAGTGATCATCTTCAGTAAAATGATTTAAAATAACATTATTGTTATCCTTATTCTCCAGTCTAATGCTCTCAAAATAAGCACCTCCCAATCTTTGACTTGCAAAACCTACTTTTTCAGCTTCCAACTCAAAACCACGCAAATCATTGTAAACAACCCCAGAAAAAGCATTCACAGTCGAAACAGAAATAGGCAAGAAAAAATAGATACACAACAGCAACAACCATTTCAAGTAACTCTTCTTAGAACCTACTAGCGCTCCCTCTATTGATGAAATTTTCAACCATTTTAGACCATCAAATCTACGTTTTTTAAAAAAAATTGCGTAAAAATTGCGAACTACCTTAACGAATGATACATGAAATGTGCAGAGTTTAGGTAGGGTGTATCTCTCGATTTTCAAAAATTTCATCAATAGAGAGAGCGTTAACAGGCTCTTATGCATCATCTACTCTACCTTCCATTTCTACTGTTTTTATTGTCACCGAACAATTCAGTTTGATTAAAATCAAGAACAAATACTACTCAGAAACTCTCATAATTACATCTTTGTTTTTCCTAATAAACACAAACTTATGTTGCACTTGATCAAAATAGACGCCAAACTCAAATTGTCGCAATTTATCACTATCATAAGCAGGATTCGTCTTTTCTTCTTTCAAAATGAGCCACTGCACATTATTGGAACTCGTTGCTCCAGCATTAGCCAAATCAGATGATAAAAGAATAATCTCAAAATATCCATTTGAACTATAGATCGGATACTCATTACTATCCGTCTTATATTCATTGTCTAAGTTAACTTCTGAAGGGAAGCTGCTTTCAACCCCCTGGTTATACAGTTTAAATTCAACTCCATCAGTAACAATTGGGCTATATCCTGTTCCATCATCGATCCGTGCTTGTTTATTGAAGGAGAAAACTGCTTTCCCACGTGTCGCTACTTGCACGGCATTTGTTACATGAGAGCGTGGTTTCGCTCCAACATCTTCATAGGTAAAAGTAACCATCGCTGCATTATCGTAATCTCGATACTTCTCACGATAATTCTCCTTAATTCGCACAGGAATTTCATAAGTAAACTCATTGCTAAATCCTGCTTCTAAAATATCTCCATACTGTTTCGTTTGAGAAACAAAACTAGAGGTTAATGCACCCAGTTTATCACCAGTCAATATTGCTTTAATCTTTTGCCGATCATTCACTTGATGCACCACACTGGAAGGAGTAAAGCTGGTGATAAAATTCCCTAAATTATCATATACATTAATAGATCCTGTGACCTCAACTCCCTCTGGAAGATGATCATTTAGAATAATCGTTGTCGGTGACATTTCCGTTTCGCGGAAAAAATCAATCATAGGCTGATTAATGTAATAGGTGAAATCATTTCCAGGATCAGCTGGGTTATTCTTATTAACTACTCCAGATGCACCAACAAATCTCTGGTTTTTTACTGGCAAAAGAACAGTTTCATTCCTTGCAAACACTGTATTTCCTGTCTTTCCATGATCTCTCCAATATTTTAGTAATGGTTGTTTATAATCTAATAATTTAAACCCACTAGGGTATAATCTTGACAATAAATCAAAGGTTTGGTCTAACTCCTGCGGTACAACAGCTCCTACAAAATTCGGATTTACAAGAAGAAAATTCCATTTTTGTCTCTCATCTACTGGAATATCTTCGTAGTAATCATAATAATCTTTGTTCAAAAGGCTAAACGATTTATCAATATATTGATTAGTAAATACTGAATCCTCTGCCTCTAATTGCCAAAATCGATCTAAATCATTATCATAGCGCATATGAAAGCCATTCTCTCCATCTTTCGAATAAAATCCATCAACAGCACCTGCTAATTGATTTTTAGTTGTTACTGTCTTATTAGGAGGAGTTTGATCTGCCGGACGTAATGAACGAGAAGAGAGCGAATTATATGTATGCGCCTTCGAACCTCCAACTAAAAATTTATGCTCTGTTCCCCAAAGCGGAAAAGAGACTCCACCATTAGGATAAGTACTTCGCCCAAGCATGTCATAAAAATAAAAATCCGTTGATGGCTCTCCTCCTGAGTTATCTGTATACCCTCCTGCATAATAGGTTCCTCTTGCACTTTCTTTAAACATTGAGGGAGTGGTGGCACTATCAGGAGGATGTCCCGGAGCATTACCATTTAAACCAATAGAAGTTTTTGGTGATAAAATTCCAATTTTCAACAAATGAAGTTCCTCACCCAAAGTATTATTGGATTCAGTATACCCTCCATTGATTAAATTTAAACTGTCAACGGTATCTTCCTCTGTGGCAATTGCTCCCACAAATTCCGTCTGAGAATTATCTGGGCTTGAACGATTTAATGACCCAAAAGTTATAATCGAATCAAAAATTACACTATCTGGAAGATCTTGATTAATCATATGATCTTGAGAATTGAAATCATTGATTGTTAATTTCTTAGCAAAATTGATTGATTTCCCATAATCATCATATGTAGAGCTATTAAAATCATCTGCTGCATAAAATTTTAACTCAAGAGTAAAGAATTTTATATTTTGATAGAAAAAACCAGAATATAAATTATTCGAAAATGAAATGCTCGGACGATACTCTCCAGCAGAGCCATTCGTTCCAGCCCAAGTTGGAGCGGGCCCATAAACAATATTACTGACTATCAGCATCGCAGACATCGGCCGTATACGCCCATTATAATCTTTAAAAGTCCCTACTTGTTCATACTCTACCTTAATACTTTCCTGTTTTCCATTTCCATATTTCAACGTTTTCGGTCTGTTACTGGTATTTCCATTAATTTCAGCTGCAGTTAATGGAGGGAAAACTACAGATGCTGAGCTTGAATACTGCTTACCTACATAATCCCCATACTTCATATAAACTGCTTCACGGAAATTCGTTGCATACATTCCTTGTCCATGTTTCAATCCAGCCAAACTAGACGGTTGAGCTCCTCCATCAGGGTTATCTCCACGCGCTACAGCATCATAACGCCCATCATCCCCTAAATGACCATTCGGTGCAAAATTTTGCGTGTAGTAAATCACAGGTCCCCTCTGAGCAAGCTCTGAATTCCCATTATTGTAAGAACCCTGATAATTATTTGCAAAAATCGCCTTATTATTGCTGCTAGTGGTATCAATCGCAATCGAAGAATCCAATGCCGTTCCTTGGATGTCTCTAATTAGTTTAGGATTTGGAATCGTCTCTGCAAAAATACCAGAAGCCCTTGCTGCTACCTCATTAGGGTTTGTTCCTGAAACACTTCCATAATCTCCCTGATACCGCTCATTAATTCCTATGTATTTTTCCCAATTTCCATGGCCAGCTCCGCTTGTTGCATCCTCCCGAGAAGCTGTCATTATCCGGATATTCTTGTTGATAGATGGATCTAAATTTAAGGAACGTGCAGCAACTTGGGAGTGCTTTCTCCTATCAATGTTTGCAAAATAATCCGTTCCTCCAACATTAGCTAGTAATCTTGATGAAAGGTTCCACCAATTCTCAACACTATCCTTAGGCGTTACATAGGTAGCATCATCTCTCACATCATCATTTAAATTTCTTTCCACTCTCACCGCCAAGCGCCCATAAACACTAGGATTAGCTACTGAAGCTACTTGAACAATTGCTTCTCCTTCTGATTTAGCAGTAATCACTCCATCCGAAGAAAGTTCAATAAATTCTGCTCCGCTAACAATTGAAAAAGCAACCTCTCTCTCCGTAGAATTATCGGGATACAGAGTATATTTTATTTCATGTGTTTGTCGTTCCAAAAGGGGTTGAAGATATGTAGGAGCATTAGGGTCCTCTGTCTCGTTCGTCTCATCTCCATCCACCACAATGACCTCAGGAATAATAACAGAAAGTGGATGTACTGTTACTTTCACAGAGTCACTCTTCTCAGAGTTTTCATCTGCTGTCGCCGTAATCGTTGCTTCTCCAGGAGAAACGGGAACAACCAAACCTTCCGCATCAACTGTAGCTACACTTGTATTGCTTGATATCCAATTAATTTTTGTATTGTAGGCATTGCTTGGGTTAATAACAGCATTTAAATACTTAGACTTAGATCCTGCACTCACATCATCAGGCAAATACAGATCAAAATCACCTGGCGGCTCAATAGTTACTTGATCGACCTTTGTTCTTTTTGGAACAATATTAATTGGCTTATCTGCAGAAAAATGAACATTTCCTTCAACCATTTCATAAGTCACAGCCACGGTAATGGTCGCTGTCCCAGTGGATACTCCTTCAACAATTCCTGTTTCCTCGTCAATTTTGGCAATATTTGGCTTATCTGAACTCCATGTCTTCCTCCCTTTCGCGCCTATCGGTATAATACTTGCGATTGCTTGAGCAGTTTCACCTTCTTCTAGATCACCTAAATCATCCAACAAAACCCCCGTAGGAATCTCCGGATTAAAGATTTCTAAAGATGCTTGAGCAGTAAATTCTTTCCCTTTCTCAACAACTTTAGCACGAATAATCACTACACCTTGTTTAACACCAATAATTTTTGAACCATTTATTGAAACATATTGATGTTCAGCATCTGTCGGATCATCCGCTCTAATCTCTGAACCACTATCATCAGAAAGCCATGCAGACCAAGAAACAGAAATATCTCCATAATCTTCAGGAATAGTGGTAAGCTCTGCGAGCGTGTCACTTCCTACTGCTAACTTAGCAAATTCTTTTACATTAATAGATTCTAAATTATTGCCCTGGCTAAAAATATCTCCTGACTTTAACGTTGGTAACCCTGTTCCCCAACCTAAATTTGAATTTAAATAATTATCAATATCTTCATAGGAAGATCCTGGACGAATAGCATAAATTTCATAAGATTTGTTTTTATCAAAGAGCTTACTGTTTACAGTGTAATTGCTATATAAATGACCTTTTGCATCTAACGGTTGAGCCTCTGTCCAAAGTTGATTCCCGCTCGATGCCATACTAACAACTTGAAAAGTAACCGGCATCTTAAACGCTTTCATCGAACTTACACTCTCATCATCCAATTCAAAAGACATCTGATATTGCGCAGCCTCATCTCCAGAAGTTGGAACTAATTGCAACCAATTCTTAACTAAATCTCCTGGAAAAACATTAGGACTCCACTCATTACGACCCAAAAAAGTATTAAGACTCCACGGAGGCATCGCATTTTGCACAAAAGTAAAACTACCATCAGAACCTCCGTACTTATAGTAAAAAGCAGTTTGATCTGCACCTGAAGCATTTTGAATTTCTGCTAAAGCTGTATAGTTTATAGCAGCATCTACAGACGAAAACAGTGGATAATGCTGCACTAAAAAAGCAGTATTATTTCCTTTTCCTGTCTCCGTATAATCCAATAATGGCGAAGAAAGTAAACCAACATTTTGCGTTTTATTTTTATACTTAATTGTTAGTATAGCAACATCCTTTTCTGCTAATTGATAATTGTAAGTTAAAATTCGCTTCTTCTCGAACTTCCACTCAAAGCTAACTTCTATGTCCTTATTATCTGAAACTTCTCCTGTAATTCCATTATCCGCCAAAGGGTAAATCGTCTGCTTATTCAAAGTCATCGCATCACTCGTAGAATTGCTTGAAAATGTAAAATCAGAAGGTCCACTTCCGGTATATAAATCAGCTAAATTATTAGAATTATCATAAGATTGTCCTTCATTATGCCAAACTCCATTACCAATAACTGGCTCCGCATTCATAGGATTCGTGAGTTGTTCAATTCCTGCCTTAATTAATTTAAAATTAAAACTAGTCAAAGAAAATTCAGGAACAACGAGTATCATAGACATTCCTATAAAAAATAATCCCTTGATCATACGATTCAAAGTTTTAATTTTTAATTGTTTCCATTTTCCTTCGTATGCGTTTGCTTTCTTCATGAAACCAGTCACTTTCCCTTTCCGTAAAAAGTTCTCTTTTTCATTCAACAAAGTCCTAAAAGCCTGTTAACTTATCTCTTAGAAAATCCGAAAGAAACTACCTATATAATTAAATTTTATATTAAAATTGTATTGTATTCTATTTAAAAGGTCTAAGAATTTACTTATGATCTCCATAATAGCGAAATTTTTGGCATCAACAAAAAATATAACCTACCTATAACTCTGCCACGTCGGCGCTTGTTTCGCGATTAAAAATTGCCTACAGGAAAACTGTTTGTCAATCATCACAGAAATTCGCAATTTCTGATTTTTAGATTTCCTTTTGTCTTAAAAACGCCGGTGAAAGAAGCGCCGGCGTTTTTATCACTAAATTAATATAAACTGACTAATCTTAATAGCTAACCAATATTACCAGTCGATTTTCGATTACGAACCAATGCATAAGCTCCAATTCCCATAGCTGTAACACCGATCACGATAAAGATTACAATACCAATACCACCTGTTGATGGAAGAAATCCTCGAGGATAATTTTTAATTTTATCTAGAGTTCCAGATAATGCGATATGCTTAGATGAACTATTAAGTTCCCAATCTAATCCATCCTTAGTGTTACTATTCTCATCAATATAGAATCCTTTTGGTGCATGAACCTCAACTATTGTATACTCTCCAGCCCTTAATCCAGGAAGGTCAAATTTCCCAGTTATTGTATCTCCTGATTCACCTGTTTCACTATAATTTGTCCAAAAAACCTGAATTTTGGCTTCTTTCGAACCATTATCATTAGTAACAGCATTGCCATATTTATCCGGTTTAATCTCACCTTTTACTCCGGCTGTAGTTTCAAATTCCGATGCTTGTGGCTCACTATCCAAACCAACCCACATAACTTCGCCTTTTTTATTTAGACCTGCATAGTAATAACCAGTATTTTTCTGTCTTAATACAAATCCTGCTCTTTCATCCTCTGAACCTTTAATTACACTTCCATTTTCTCCGTTAATCTTTTCAAATCCTTTTTTATAGATAATGACAAACTCAGAAGATGTTCCATCTTTGTCTGTAGTACCATCATCATATTTAACCTCATTACCAATCCAGTTATTCAAATTCGTTGCAATCGGTGCATCTCCATTTACAATCAACGTGAATTCAAGTGTTATTTTCTTACCTGAAAGAGCTGTTAATGTCTCTGGAGGTAACGATTGCAAACTAGAAAACTTAATCACCATTTTATTAGCTTCTTTCATTTTTGCTGTTCCTGCACTATTAACCGTGCTTTCACTAGCATCTTGATACGTATATTTTTGATAATTAATCTGACCAGACAAAGCATTCGCTGTTCCTGTAGAGATTGAAAAATTCTCACTGTTTGCCTCTAAATCATTTTTTAGTGAATTTGTTAAATTCCCACTAGTAGTATCACTCAAAGCGATTGTTATCTTGTCTATGCTGAAAAAACTTAGCCCTAAATCCGGTAAATCTGTCAAAATAATATCTGTTACCTTTTTACCTGATGAATTAGCCAAATCAGGAAGCTTAAAGGTTACTTCATATTTAACTTTTTCTCCTACAGATCTATAGTAAGTCGTATCTGTTGAGTCTACTGTTGTTGGAGTATACGGAGGAACATTAGGTCCATTACCAGGTTTACCATCATCAATCGAAGTAGCATTTTCACCCTTTTCTGGAATTATTCTTTTTCTAAATTCATCAATATTCGTTTCATTTTTTGGGTAAATATGGATGATCGCTTTTGCCTTGTCTGAAGAAACAACCCCATACTGCTGCTCATCACCTTTTAATCCCTCAATAATTGGCAACGCAAGTACAGTATTCACACTTTTTTTTATTTGAACTGATTGTCCATCGACTTTTGGATTGGAAGTAGCAACATCTTCTACAAAAACATAAACCTTATTTTGACCAGCGTCTGTCACTTGATCTAGATCCGCAAATTCAATTTCCCCTGAAGCATTTGTTGTACCAGTCTTAATCGGAGTAACTGAACTTTGAAGATCTGACCATTGCTTCATTTTATACTCAGCAACTATGTCTTCATAAGCCTTTTTACGTTGAGCATCCGTTGCGGCTGAAACATTACCACCTGCCACTGCCTTTAATTTATCTTGATACTCAGATGTAACATCTATAACTTTAAAATTAACCCCTTCAATTGGCTTGTCATTCTGAAATTCAGACATAACATCCCCTGTATTTTGGTAAGAACCACTGGTATTATTTGAAATTTTATGTAATACAACTTTCGCTTTCTTTCCAATAAGAGCCTTATTCTGCTCTTCAACAGTGATAGCGTAAGCTCCGTTAAACGAGCTAAATGCTCCAATGAAGCTTGGAATTAACAGCATACTTGCTGCAGCTAATATTAGCAGCTTCTTTTTTAAATTCTTTTTAATATTCATTAGTAAGCTCCTTTACTTTTTAACTAGCAACTTTTTTATTTTTACTATAATTTATTTTATATGGATATAATACGAAAAACAATTAATTAGCATATATTTTATTATAAAATAATTATAAATTTTCTCGATTCCATGTGGTATCCATTTACATCAACAAAAATTACTTTTCTAAAAATAAACCTCTTGTGAAACTAAACATTACGCCTCAAACATAGTAGATTTCGCGTCTGCCAAGTAACGAAATTCTTTAGGTTTGGATGCTTTATACATTAATTATGTTTCACAAAAAATCAAATATTGAACACAACTTCTATCGTAAGTGTAAATTTTAATGAAGCTATATCTGATCTGTCCTATAACTAAATTCACAATGAATTGCCCTATATTTTTCCTGAATACTTTGCCAAAAATGCTCACAATAACCAGCTATTCCCACGCTTATTTCCTTGTTTCAGAAAAAAATAGCAGCAATTTAAAATATGCTCTAGTTGTAGGGCAGGTCAAAAAGAAATAGGATGTATCAATGTTTACAAGAATGATATATGCAAAAATCTCATAAAAGTGGACATATATTTTCTAACATCTATCATTGATCGAATATTTGTTTGTATGGTATAATTTAAATATGAATTATACCTCATTTTCCTGCGAAATAGATAGGAATTTGAATAGGTTAAATAGTGACATTACAAAAAATTTTAAAAAACAATGAAACATCAGAGGTGTTGAATATGACGCATGAAGAATTGATTTTAAAAACAAAAAATAAAAATATGAATAAAGAAATATTAAATGAACTTAGAGAAATTTATCAAAGACTGTATAAGATGGGATTTAAGCAAATCGGAGGAGCCTATGCAGTGGCTAATGATGACGAAGAATTTGATTTTTTACTAACCTTGGATGAATATTTCCGTGGTGTAGAGCAAAAAAAATCATCAATCAACCATTCGTGAGGTGAAATTGTGAATCAACCAATTTATTGGCTTATTGCTGGGGTAAATGGTTCAGGTAAATCGACATTTTATGAGATTGAACTTGAGAAAAATCCCATTTTAAAAACAATCAAACGAATTAATCCTGATGAAATACTTCATAATTTTGGTGGAGATTGGTTATCGTCAAAAGATCAATTTAAAAGTGGAAAAAACGCTGTAAAATTAATTAAAAAATATTTAACGAATAAAATTTCATTCAATCAAGAAACAACATTTGCAGGAAATTCATTCCTTCATTTAAAGAGAATTCAAACGGCTAGAAAACTTGGATTCCGTATTTACTTAACATATGTAGGAATTCACTCCATCAAATTAGCGAAAAATTGCACATCGTGTGTTAAAAGGTGGCCACGATATTCCAAATGAAGTAGTGAAACGTCGTTTTCCAGAATCTTTTCGAACGTTCAATGAAGTAATTCCCTTAATTGATGAGTTAACCATTTATGATAATAGCTTTAGAAAGTATCGAATGGTTTTTGAAATGATAGAGGGTCATATATCTGTAAACCAGCTTGAATTAGAAAGTTATTTATTGAAAAATGTATCAAGATTAGGTGATTTGATATTAAATGATAAGAAATTTTTTTGAAAAATGCCTTCTATCTTTAAGCATAAAAAAGTTTTCAATGAAATGAAAAATTCAAATTATAAGCAATTATGGCAAATTTACTGAAAAAGAATCATGCAAATAATTCAAGCAAGTCTTGATGTATGCCACCCAATGAAGCAAATCACATATTTTCGGAGGAATTATTTTGAAATTAAAAAAATTTACCATGTTTAATATTCTAATAATAGGATTTATACTGTTCCCTTTTAACTCATGTTCTGTTCAAGCTGAAGAAACTTCAGAATTTGACGTCAATGCAGAAGCTGGCTTCGCATATGATCAAAAAACAGGCAAGATATTGTATGCCAAAAATGAAGATAAAAAATTAGGTATTGCTTCGATTACAAAAATAATCTCTGCATACTTAATTTTGGAGCAAATTAAGCAGAAAAAATTAAAGTGGGATGACAAAATTCCGATTTGTAACGGCTATGCATATGATTTAACTCTTAACCCCAACTTATCAAATATACCATTGGAGAAAGACCACGGGTATTCCGTTAGAGAACTCCTGAATGCTGCACTCATCTCTTCTGCAAGTTCTGCAATCATTGCATTGACAGAAAAAATCGCGGGTAGTGAAGAAAAATTTATTGAATGTACGAATAAAAAATTAAAAAGTTGGGGAATCAAGGATGTCACTTTGATTAATTCAACTGGATTAAATAATGCTGATATTCCTGAAAAATATCGAGTTAAGGGAAGTGCTCCCGATCAAGAAAATATGATGAGTGCCCGCGATATCGGAATCGTTGCTTATCATCTTATACATGATTTCCCAGAAGTTTTAGAGATTACAAAGAAACCAACAGAAAGATTCGGCGTAGGATCTCATTCTGAAGTACAACTAGAAACTTGGAATGGAATGTTACCCGGGAAAAATTGGGAATATTCAGGAGTGGATGGTTTAAAAACAGGAACAACTGAGCTTGCAGGAAAATGTTTTGTAGGAACTTGCGTAAAAGCAGGCTGGCGAATTGTCACAGTGGTTCTTCATGCTAACGGAGAAGGCGATTCGCGCTTTGCAGAAACAGAAAGTTTGATGAGTTTTGTTTATGATAATTGGAAACAAAAAAAAATCGTTTCCAAAGGAGACAAGTTTGCTACAGCAAAAACGGTCCCCGTCGTGGATGGAAAACAAAGCAGTGTTTCCATTGCAATAGGGGAGGATATTAAAGCATGGGTTCGCAGTGACATGGATACAGAAAAACTCTCTGCTCATTATCATGCTGGAAAAATAAAGGATCTTAAAGCTCCCGTTACAAAAGATGAAAAAGTTGGAAAAATAGATATTCATCTAAAAGACGATAACCTGGGATATCTACTTCCTTCTCAAACAAAAAAAGCTCAGTACCAAATGGTCACAGTAAAACCAGTCAAACGTAATTTTTTCCTGAAAATTTGGGTAGATCATACATTAAATTGGATTAATAAAAAATTAGGATAAAAAAATTAATATAATTGATCATATCAATTTAATACTTAGTGAGTATTAATCAATAGCTAATAAACAACCTTTGATACAAGCAAGTAAAACATCTTAATAATATAAAATGATTGTAATTAAAAAAGACTCACAAAAAATAAAATTGTGAATCTTTTTTCGTTCGCTCAGCAAGGACTATAAATTGTAACTCAAAACCGTCCACCCATCAAAACTCAGTTAATCAGCACGTTAAGCATTGTCCAGGGAAAGGTGGAGATTTTTTGAGGTGCTTTTTCCTCAAAAAATACTACCTAACCTTTACAATGCGGAATTTTTTAAACAATAATTTTTTTGGCGGGTTTTGTGAAGCACTTTTCTTCACAAAACCCTTG
>JAITQW010000032.1 GCA_031288715.1 Lactobacillales bacterium
TTAGGTAGTATTTTTTGAGGAAAAAGCACCTCAAAAAATCTCCACCTTTCCCTGGACAATGCTTAACGTGCTGATTAACTGAGTTTTGATGGGTGGACGGTTTTATGTTACAATTTATAGTCCACTCATGATTACTAATCGCTTGAATGACTCCCTCATGATTTCTCACAATTGCTTGTACAATCGCAAGTCCTAATCCCGAGCCACCATTTTTTAATGATTGAGATTTATCAGATTGAAAAAAGCGTTCAAATAAACATTTCAACACACTTTGAGGAATCATCTCTCCATTATTTTTCACTGTAATAACAATTTCAGACCCCATATCTTCAGCTAATAACTGAATTTTTGTAGCACCCACTCCATACTTAAGCGCATTGTCAATCAAATTATTAAAAACGCGAGCTAATTATAAATTGTAACTAAAATATAATTTATAGTTGAGTATAGCAAAATTTATATATTAAATTCTATTCACCTTTCCCTGGACAATGCTTAACGTGCTGATTAACTGAGTTTTGATGGGCGGACGGTTTTGAGTTACAATTTATAATTAAATTCTATTTTGGTGAAATTATTATAATTAATTTTAAATTTAAGATAGAATTAAGCAAATATTTATAAAGGAGGACGCCTATGTTAATCGTTACAACCGACACCATCTCAGGAAAAAAACTAGAAATGCTAGGTCTTGTCAAAGGAAATGTGGTGCAATCTACTCATTTGGGACGTGAGACTTAATGGCTGGAATAAAATCAATATTTGGTGGAGAAATTAGAAGTTACACCGAAATGCTGAATAAAAATCGCAAACTTGCCATTGAACGAATGACTCAAGATGCAAATCAATTAAGTGCTGATGCTATCGTCGGAATGAGAATGATCTCTGGGTCTGTACTGCAAGGAACCTCTGAAATTATTGCTTTCGGAACAGCTGTGAAAGTGGTTGGAGAAGAATAAAGAATAATATTCGTTCATTCACTTAAAAATCACATATCTTTGTAACCTTCTCAAGTTAATTTCTGTTCTAAAAATCGAAACCTAAACTCTTTCAAATTTTAGGTCTATTCCGATTTTTTAGCACGTTTTTGCGCTCTCTCACGCTCAGCCTTATTTAAAATTTGTTTACGCAAGCGAATACTCTCAGGAGTTACTTCCAAATATTCATCCTCCGCCATAAATTCTAAAGACTCTTCTAATGTTAATACTTTAGGGCGCTTAATCACCGAAGTTTGGTCTTTATTCGCTGAACGAACATTGGTCATCTGCTTAGCTCTAGTAATATTTACCGTCAAGTCATTCTCACGAGAATTTTCTCCAACGATCATTCCCTCATACACCTCCGTACCAGGATTCACAAATACTGTTCCACGCTCTTCAATTGACATAATCGAATACGTTGTTGCTTTACCGGTATCCATCGAAATCAATGAACCTTGAAGACGCCCACCAATTTTAGTGGGAATGGCTGGTAAATATTGATCAAAAGTATGGTTCATAATCCCATATCCACGTGTCATTGACAAAAACTCTGTTGAAAAACCAATCAAGCCTCGCGCAGGAACAAGGAAGGTTAAGCGCATTTGTCCATTCCCCGTAGCAACCATATCCAGCATTTCTCCCTTACGCTCCGATAATGCTTGAATAATAGATCCTTGATATTCTTCTGGAGTGTCAATCTGCACACGTTCAAATGGTTCTGATTTTACTCCACCAATTTCTCGCTCAATAACTTCCGGACGAGAAACTTGCAATT
This sequence comes from Lactobacillales bacterium, assembly GCA_031288715.1. Classification (GTDB taxonomy): domain Bacteria; phylum Bacillota; class Bacilli; order Lactobacillales; family Streptococcaceae; genus JAIRLR01. The sequence continues at coordinate 1,756 of JAITQW010000032.1, forward strand.
CATATCCTTCACGACGCATCGTTTCAATTAAAATTGCCAAATGCAACTCTCCCCGACCCGACACTGTCCAACGATCTGGCGATTCAGTAGGATCCACACGCAAAGAAACATCGGTCTGCAATTCCGCTTCTAATCGTTCTTCTACCTTTCGTGCAGTTACCCATTTTCCCTCGCGACCTGCAAATGGTGAATTGTTAACCAAGAATGTCATCTGCAAAGTCGGCTCATCAATATGAAGAATCGGTAAAGGATCGATGGCATGTCTCGGAGTTACTGTCTCCCCAACAAATATATCTTCCATTCCTGAAACAGCAATCAAATCTCCAGCTATCGCTTCTTGAATTTCTAATCTTTGCAGTCCAAAAAAACCAAACAATTTTGTTACTCGGAAATTTTTAGTTGTGCCGTCCAGTTTAGACAGCGTCACATTGTCTCCAACTTTAATTTTTCCACGAAAAACTCGTCCAATGCCAATCCTTCCAACATAGTCATTATAATCAAGCAATGACACTTGGAATTGCAATGGCTCATCTGAATTATCAACAGGTGCTGGAATATGTTCCAAAATCGTATCAAAAACTGGATTCATCGTACGCTCTTGTTCAATCGGATCATCCAACATCGAAGAAGTTCCATTAATTGCTGATGCGTAAATCACTGGAAATTCAAGCTGATCATCATCTGCTCCCAATTCAATAAACAGCTCTAATACTTCATCTACTACCTCTTCTGGACGAGCTGAAAATTTATCGATTTTATTTACCACAACAATTGGCACCAAACGTTGTTCCAGTGCCTTCTTCAAGACAAAACGAGTTTGAGGCATAGTTCCTTCATATGCATCCACAACCAAGACAACCCCATCCACCATTTTCATGATCCGCTCAACCTCACCTCCGAAGTCAGCATGTCCTGGGGTATCCATAATATTAATCCGCGTACCTTTATAAGACACAGCTGTGTTTTTCGCCAAAATCGTAATCCCACGTTCTTTTTCTAAGACATTTGAATCCAGGGCACGCTCTTGTAATTGCGTATGTGAATCCAAAGTCTCAGATTGTTTTAATAACTCATCTACTAAAGTTGTTTTTCCATGGTCAACGTGAGCAATAATGGCTACATTCCGAATATCTTTTCTATAAACTACCACTGTAATGTTCTCCCCTATTTTTAATGTCGTTCTATTATAACACACACATCTACTAGAGCCTGTTAGCTTGCCTGAATAATTTTGGCTCCTAAAAATACAAGAAAAGCTAACAAGCTCTTACAAATAAAAAGCTAAAACCAAGTCAGTAACTTATCTGGCTTGGCTTCTTTTCAAAATAAACAATTAACTTATCTTTAGCTAAGCAAAGTTTGTGCTGCAGTAATAATCGAAAGTTTATACACGTCTTCCTCATCTGCACCACGCGAAAGATCTGAGATAGGCTTATTTAAACCTTGCAATATAGGTCCAATTGCTTCAAAATTTCCCAACCGCTGCGCAATTTTATAGCCAATATTTCCGGATTGCAAATCTGGAAATACAAACACTGTTGCTTTTCCTGCCACAAAAGAAGTGGGCGATTTTAAATGCGCCACTGCTTCGACATACGAAGCATCAAACTGTAACTCTCCATCAATTTCATATTCTGGAGCTAATTCTTTTGCAATTTTTGCTGCTTCAGCTACCTTATCCACCTCTGGTGACTTAGCGGAACCTTTAGTCGAAAAGCTAAGAAGAGAAACCTTTGGATTTATCCCAAATAATTCAGCTGTACGTGCAGACTCTACAGCAATTTCCGCCAATTCTTGCGCAGATGGATTGATATTAATCGCACAATCTGAGAATAAGTATTTTTCTTTATCACGCCCACGCACCATCAAAAATGCTCCTGAAGTACGTGAAATTCCAGGACGGGTCTTAATAATCTGTAAAGCCGGACGTACTGTATCACCAGTAGAATGCACTATCCCTGAAACCATACCATCTGCCGCATTCATATAAGTCAACATCGTTCCAAAGTAATTATAATCTGATAGTAACAACTCACGTGCTGCCTCTTTATCAATCTTCCCCCTGCGTCGCTCCACAAAAGAAACAACCATCTCTTTAAAATGCTCATAATTTTCAGGATCAATAATTTCAAACATCGATGGTTGCAAGCCGCGACCATCAAGCGCTTTATAAACATCTTTTTCTCTACCAATCAAAATTGGTTCCAATAATTGCTCAACCTTTAGTCGTGCAGCTGCTCCTAAAATACGTGCTTCAGTCGCTTCTGGAAATACCATTCGAGTACCTCGATGCTTAATTTTAAAACGCAAATGATCAAATAATTCCACTTACTTTTCCTCCTTATTTGAAATGCTAAAAAACTTCCAGCACACATTAATTCATTCAAAGTTATTCTCGCAAAAGAAGTCGACGCATGCAATAGTAAAAACAGAGGTTTTCATAAATTTTTTTGTTTATTTTGTTTTATATTGGACCTGTTCTGTAACTAAGACATATTTTGAATTGCTGCTTTTTTTCTGAGACAAGAAAATAAGCGTAGGAATAGCTGGTTATTGTGAGCATTTTTGACAAAGTATTCATAAAAAAGATGGGATGATTCATTGTGAATTTAGTTATAAAACAGATCTATTTAACTGTACCAATACAGATAGGAAAATAAACTTTGACATCATCACCTATCAAGAAACAAGTTAACAATTTTTTTTGTAAACGATTTCTAATCGTGAAACAGGTTCTAAGGTCTATTTTAATTCCCAATCAATAGGTGTTCGTCCCAGATTCTGCAATATCTTATTTACCTTTGAAAAAGGCTTGGAGCCAAAAAAACCACGATATGCGGATAAAGGACTTGGATGCGGTGCCTCCAAAATAAAATGATGATCTGTAATTAATTTATTTTTCGCTTGAGAGGGTTTTCCCCAAAGAACAAAAATCAAAGATTCTTTAGAAGCACTTAACGCTTTAATTACCAAATCCGTGAAAACTTCCCACCCTTGATTTGCATGAGAATTTGCCTCTGCTTCACGTACTGTTAAAACCGTATTTAACAAAAGAACTCCCTGACAAGCCCACTTCGTCAAATCTCCATATTTAGGCTCTGGTAAACCTATATCTTCCTGATATTCTTTCAAAATATTTCTTAACGACGGCGGAAACCTTACACCTTCTTTAACCGAAAAACTCAATCCATGCGCCTGATTTATACCATGATAAGGATCCTGACCTAAAATAACCACTTTCACCTTTGCAAATGATGTGAGCTCAAAAGCACGAAAAATATTTCCCTCTTCTGGATAAATTTTACAAGTTTGATATTCTTTTTCAATAAAATGAGAAAGGTCAGAAAAATCAAATCGTTCACTCTGTTTTTTCAATTCTTCTTTCCAGTTTTTAGGAAGCTTCTCTTCTAAAAAATTCACATTCATTCTCCTCTAGGTTTCATTTTCTTACATATCTCAAAAAATCAGCTCTATAACATAAATTTAAAATTTCATTATTTCATGTTAAAATTAAATTAATTTCCTAAAAATACAGAAATAGGATGGAGTGCTACGAGCCAATTAATTGCCTCCGATATAGATAGAATACTGATCAATGGTCAGTTAGAAATTTCTGATAAAAGCAGCAAAAATTGGCGTTACTATGGAAAATGCAACAGATAAAATCAAAAAAATGCCTCCAATCACACTGTTTCAAACAAAGCTTCCGTGTGATTAAAGCGATTTGGAAAGTAATCAGATAAGAATGAAATAACCACCAATAACTATTATTACAGAATTTGCTCTTATTTAAAGGAGCGTGTAGATCCATGGAAGAATACTTTATTCAACAAAAAGCTTTTAGCTCTAATGCCAGAACGCTCATTCAAGACGAGAAGGGAAATACACTGTATCTCTTGGTTTCTTCCAATGAAAAATATGGAATAGTCATTCATCTTTACAATCTAAATGGAACAATCTTAGGCTCCACAAGACAAGTAAACAAATTCATTAAAAAGCGATTTTTCCTCTATCAAAACTATGAAAAAATTGCGACCATGCAAAAAATTCCCTACTTTAAAAAGAATCAATACTTTCTCTCAAAATTAAATTGGATTGCAGGTGGTAATTTTTTTGAACATAATTACAAAGTCAAACACGGAAATAAAATTATCATGGAAGTACATAAAGCTTACTTATTTAAAGGTGATTTCTACTCTCTCAGTATTTCAGAAAAAGAAAATGCTATTCCTGCTATCCTTATTGCAGCTATTTTAGACTACTGGCTTGCTAACTTAAGTAGTACTAAAAGAAATCAATCGTCCTTCAAACCTGCTTTAGGAATAGATTACTCATTTATGTCCAAAAATAATGGCCACAGGAAACTTTCTGTCCAAAAACATAGATCAGAAAAGCCATTGATTCCAAATCGAGGATTTTCACCGCTAGGAGATTTTATACCAGTTCCTAAGACCCCGGTGGCTCTGAAACAATTAACGTCATCTCCCCAAATAACTTCCACTTCTCGACATATGCTGGAAGAATGAAATGCTCTCCTTTTCTCAAGGTATATGAAATTTGATTAACAAGCAATTTTCCCCTACCTTCAATCACCGAAGCCAAGGTATATGACGCTTGCTTTTCAAATGATAATTCACCAGCAACTTTCCATTCATAAACGTTGAAAAATGGCGTTTTCACAAAATTAGTAATGATAGAATCTCCTACTTTTTCTTTTGTAACGTCCAGCACAGGAGTAACCCCTGGAATCGTAGTCACGTCAATCGACTGTTTAATATGAAGTTTTCGTAACTGTCCAGAATCATCTTTGCGATCAAAATCATACACTCGGTATGTCGTATCCGAAGACTGCTGTGTCTCCAAAATCAATATTCCTTCTCCAATCGCATGAATCGTTCCAGGAGGTACATAATAAAATTCACCCTTCTTCACAGGAATCCGAGTCAATAAATCATCCCAACGACCTTCGTGAATCATTTGCGCAAGTTCCTCACGACTCTTCGCATAATGTCCATAAATAATTTCTGAACCTGACTGTGCATCAATGATATACCAACATTCAGCTTTCCCCAATTCACCTTCATGTTTAAGAGCATACTCATCATCCGGATGAACTTGAACGGACAAATAATCCTCTGCATCCAAAATTTTTGTCAAAAGTGGAAACACTTTTCCTGGAGCATTGTCAAACAATTCTCGATGATTATTCCACAATTCATCCAACTTATGCCCCTTAAATTCCCCGTTACGCACCGTTGAAACTCCATGAGGATGCGCAGAAATTGCCCAGTACTCCCCAACCTTTTCTGCAGGTAATTCATAGCCAAATATGGTATGAAGTTTTTGTCCTCCCCAGATTTTTTCCTGCAATATCGAATCTAAAAATAATGGCTCTTTCATGAAATTATCCTCACTTTCTTATTTTCCAAAATATCTACTTTTCTTAAAAATAAGTAGCCACCATTTAGAGTCTGTTTCACGATTAAAAATCGTTCACAAAAAACATTGTTCATGATTAAAAATCATTCACAAAAAACATTGTTAACAATCTCTAGTAAAATAAATTTTCGAGCTCTAAAGCAAGTCAACTTATGAATGATCACTAGTACCTGTGGACTTTGTTGTCTCTTCCTTTTCATCAGGTGTTCCAAGAAAAAAATTCTCTGAACCTTTCTTTCCAGTTATTTTTTCATAAGTATTTCGTAAATTTGAACCTTTTATTTGTATACTCTCAGGCAGATCCATCTGAGAGCACATATAATTTTGAGCCTTCAGTAATAATTCCTTAGATACCAACTGATAATAACCTTCTCCAGTAGGATTATATGCCTCTCCTTGTAACTGCAATGGAAGTACATTTTTAAGCGTAGAAGATGAATAACTCTTTTGTATATCTACCATGTTTTTCCAAGTTAAATTCGTTTTCATATTATCTTTCATCACATCAAGAATTTTCTCATATTTACAAAGAGAATTTATAGATATTAGCCTGTTAAGAATCAATTGGATGATCTCTCTTTGGCGCTTTTGTCGTCCAACTTCACCTTCATCACCATGACGATAACGAGCATAATTTAATGCAGTTCTTCCATCCATCTTCTGCTTTCCTGCCTTAATCTTTTGAAAAATACCGGCAATAGACTCATAACCATTCTGCGCTGCTTCCACGGCACTAAGCACCTCATCACTTTTAACCATACTTTTAAGTGTTGCGAGTTCATCTGGAACCATTACTTCTGTCAAAGGTTCTCCGTTAAATGTTCCAAAATTTGCATCAACCTTTAAACCACCTAAAGCATTAACTAATTCTGATAAACCATTCATATTAAGTGCAACATAATAATTTATGGGAATATCTAATAATGCAGATACGGTATCCATAGACATCCCTGGACCACCAAAAGCAAACATATGTCCCAATTTATCTGATTCTCCTGTATGTTTATTGCTACTTGGTCCTTCCAATTTAACCAACAAATCTCTGGAGATACTTAAAACCGTCGTTTGTTTATTCTTGGGATTCACAACTACCAACATGGTTGAGTCTGCCCGAGCTTGCCATTTACCACTATCCTCTCGATTGACTCCGCCTGCATCAATTCCCATTAAAAGAATAGAGAAGGGTTTCGTCGCTTCAATGACTCGCTCCTTAGATTTATGCTTACGCTCTGGCTCTACATGAGTACTTTCAATACTATCTTTAAGGTCCAAGCCTAGCTTTGTTAAAAATACTGTCCCTCCTACAGATATAACTGCAAGCAAAGATAAAACACCAAAAATAATTTTCTTCCCTTTACTCATAATTTATTTCCTTAAATACTAAATTTAAATCATTTCTTCAAAAATAACTTTGAAATTCATCAACTGTATAATACTTTATCGTAAATATAGATTTTATCAACTTCTACATTATTAAAGATTCTAGCACACAATCCAAAACAATTCGCTAAAAAATTTCGTTCCCACAACCAATTATTTAAATTAATAAAAATTTATTACAATTTCTTAAAAAAGTCTATTTAACGATCTCCCTCTATTACTTTCACAAAGTCTTCGCCAAAAAGATGAACGGCTTCTTCCACAATTTCAACATTTTCCGATATCACTTTAGGAACGGATTTTACCAAAGAAGCACTTTCTCCTTCATCTTCCTCTATATTGCCAGATTGTAGCTTCTCACGATTTCTTTCGATAAACTCATGACGCAAATTCGGCCACTGACTACTTGTCACAATAACTAAATCGGGAGAAAAACCAATAGTCTTATTCAAAAAATCTCCAACAGCCTGCTTCAAAACTTCATCCTGACTCGCCTTAATTGCCAAAATATCATAATCATATGAAACTACCATTTGCGCACTATTTGCCGCTACAGGTTCACTTGCCTTCATCATTGCGCGCTGCCTTGCATCTAATGATGCCAACAAATCATCCCATACTTCCTTCAATGAATGCAAATTCTCTTTAGTAGCTGAAAAAAGCACTTGATGAATTTCTTCTATAGGATTTTTATACACCCCATCACTCACTACAAAATCCTTTTTCAATAGAGATTTTTCAGTATTTTCCGCACTTCCCTTTTCATCTTGCAACCGCGCCACTGTCTCTTTCAATTGGTTCAACTCTTCGCATAGTATTGAAAGTTCATTCTTGTGACAAACTTCCAATTTTTCCTCCATATCAAACGAGCTTTGCGAATAAGTAGCTAATTTTATCGTAACAATCTCAAGATATATACCAGCAGAACCTCCAAAACGAATCTCCTGCTCCGCCTCATTCAAGCATTTGATATTTGAATAAATTTGTTCCATCGTTACATCTTTTGCTAACTGTTGAAAAGCATCCGTAATTGTATTTGTTTTTTCGATCACAATTCGTGGCACTTGTTGGAACATCAATAAGTCTCGATGATATCTTATTAAATCTTCCAAAAAACGCTTGGCTTCCTTTCCTTGTGCTAAAATTTCTGTCAAAAATTCCAAAGATTTCACCACATTTCCCGAAAAACAAGCAGATAAATACTGATCCAGCGCCTCTGTAGTTAAGCTTCCTGTAATGACAAGCACATCTTCCAGGCTCAAAAAATTTCCCGCATACGAAATTGCCTGATCAAGCAAGGATAACGCATCTCGTATCCCACCTTCAGCTACACGAGCAAGCACACAAAGCGCTGCCTTTTCGTATTCTATCGAAAGCTCTTGCAAAATTTTTTCCAAATGAAAAACAATTTCCTCATTTCCTATTCGCTTAAAATCAAATCGCTGCGTACGTGATAGAATGGTTGGTAACACTTTGCAAACTTCTGTAGTGGCTAAGATAAAAATCACTCTTTCGGGTGGCTCTTCCAACGTTTTGAGCAAGGCATTAAACGCATTCGTAGAAAGCATATGCACTTCATCAATAATGTACACCTTGTAATCTGCTAAAAGCGGAGAATATTTCACGGTTTCCCGAATATTGCGAATTTCTTCCACACCGTTATTGCTCGCCGCATCCACTTCCAACACATCTTCAAAACTACCTTTGGTAATCGCCACACAAGATTCACACTGATTGCATGGCTCTCCATTCTTTGATTGTCGACAATTGATTGCCTTTGCAAAAATACGGGCAATGCTGGTTTTTCCCGTTCCACGAGGTCCTGTAAATAGATAAGCATGACTCGTCTTTCCCTGAATGATGGCTTGCTTTAATGTTTTAACAATTGCTTCCTGTCCAACAATTTCAGCAAAACACTGCGGACGAAATACGCGATACAACGCTTGATAACTCATATATTTCCTCACCCTCTACGATTCTTAACGGAAATTCTTTTTCCATTATAACTCATTCACTTTGTTTATAACTTCATCCTTTTTTAGAAGTTTTTAGAACATGAGGTTATTTAAAATATTCCGGGACATGACCAAAATTTTCAGTTCCTCTTTTTATTACTGATTACCCAGCAGCCAATCAAACGCATTCAATCTTTGAATACCATTGTAATTTGCATTTGGATTTAATTCATCTAAAGTAATAAGATATTTAGAATATTGATCATTTACCATTTTGAGTGGACGCAACTCTCGCTTTAATGCATCTTCAGTTTCAATATTCAACGATACTTGATAGTAGGTCTTTACGTGATTTTTATCTTCTGCAATAAAATCAATTTCATATTCGCCAATTTTTCCAATAAATACTTTGTTACCACGTCGCAGTAACTCTAAATAAATAATATTTTCCAGGATATGTCCGAAATCTTCCTCCACATCTGGCAATAGGATTTTTCTTAACCCAATATCAACTAAATAATATTTATATCTTGTATCCAACAAACGTTTACCACGCATATTAAATTTCCGTGCCTTATATATAAACATACTTCCTTCTAAAGCTACTAAAAATCTGGTAATGGTTTCATGCGATAGCGTTAAACCTGATGAGGCAAATACATTTTTCACTGCTTTCGCAACAAATTCACTACCAATGATGCCAGCAAGGTACTGGATAATTCTTTCCAAAGTATTGACATCCTTGACACCAATTCTAGCAACCACGTCCTTCAATAGGATAGTTGAATATATTCCTTCAAGATAGTCTTCTAATGTAATTTCATCATCTATAAATAAGGTATAAGGAAACGAGCTTTTCGTATATTCGTCAATCCATTCTTTTTTTGTTCGTTGTAATTGGCTTACATTATGTACTTGCTTCCATGTATAAAATTCCTTGAAAGACAAAGGGAGCATTTTTAACTCTACATAACGACCGCTCAACAATGTTGCAAGTTCTCCACTTAGAAAAAAAGCATTTGAACCTGTAATATAAACATCTACATTTTCCGTTATATGCAATGAGTCAACAACTCGTTCAAATTCTTCAACATATTGCACTTCGTCAAGGATAATATAATTCATCTTTCCTTCAATTAAGTGTTTTGTTATATGTTCATGTAATTTCAGAAAATCGCGTAATGCGTAATTTACTAAATTTTCGAAATTTATGACTTGAATACAAGTTTCTTCCACTTCAGTCTGTTTTAAGTCATTCACAAATAACTGTAATAACGTTGACTTTCCTGAACGACGAACACCAGATATAACTTTCACAACATTCTTATCTTTCCAACGATGAAGAAAATCTAAATACTCTTCTCGACGTACATACTTATTTTTATTCATAAAATTCACCTTTAATCGAATCTTTTTGATTATTGTATCATAGAATTCAATTATAATTGAAATTATAAAGAGGAAATTTAGTGTTAATTACAAAGTTTCTGAAATTCCTCAATCAGAGTCAGTACAGTTATTAAAACCTGTCTTAAGAGTCTGTTTCACGATTAGAGAATCGTTCACAAAAAACATTTTTAACGATCTCTATATGCATGAACCTCTTGGTGCTGAAAATCAAAAGGTACATCCTACCTAAACGGCAAGTTGTAACATAAACCCGTCCACTGAAAAATAAAAAAAGACAGATCATCAAAATTCTAATAAAATGTTTAAAGTATCAGCCCAAAACATTTAGGAGTAATAAAGATGAAATGCCTTCCCCAACAGAATATCACTGTTCAAAAAAAGAGTAAAGTTCGACATTTAGACGAAAAAGAAAGGAATAAGATAGAATGTTTTAAGCAGTTAAAGATGAGTA
>JAITQW010000008.1 GCA_031288715.1 Lactobacillales bacterium
CAAGTGAATTAGTGCTTTTTTATTTCGCTCATCACTAAATACCAGTTTAAATAAAAGATCATCTGTTGCTTTACTTTCAGTCATCAGAAACTCCTTAATTGAACTTTTGCTTGTTCAAAATCTACTTAAATTATAACATAACGCAGATACTGAATAGCGAATTTACTTATCCAAAATAATTGGAATAAAGTAGAAAATGAGATATTTTATGCTTTCAAGATATTTATATTTTTCAAAATTCAAGATATTTTCATTAGACTTTTAGAACAAGTCTAATCGTGAAACAGGTTCTAAGACAATCATATTCAGAATATTCTAAACCAGCTGTCCGAAATCTACAGGTTTATCATAAGAACCTGGGGAATTAGCATACAAATCTCCTGTAATAAATACTGGCATTCTTGCATAAGTTTGCGCCCATACTTGTTCCATAGCATCTGGTGGAGTATTTATACAGCCATTTGAACCGGAATTTGTTTTCCAATTATCGATAGAATTATAAGTTTTACTTGAATCATGAATTCCAATTCCAGTAAAGTAAGGCCCGTCTTCTCCACGACTTTGTAGTGGTTCGAAATATTTTACGGTAACAGAGTATTTTGAACCATCTAACATTTGACCTTCTAGTTTTGCATCTTGTTTTTTGTAACCAATGGTATGGAATCCAGGAACAGTTGCTGTTTCTTTATTATTTCGTCCAGATATGATTCGTGTCGCAACTACTTCGTTTCCATTTCTATAAACATGCATCATCTGATCTAAAAGGTTTATCCATACATAATTTTCTGAGATGTTGGTATCTTCTGTGTTATCTCCATCAATTGGTAAATTAATTGTTTGAGTGTTTTCCGATTTCGTCAGTTCATCTGTTAAAATTTGTGTAGCTTCTTTGATTTTTATATCCCAACCCCAAGAGTGATTATTCAAATATTTGTAAGTTTTACCATCCATTGGATTTTTCCATAAAACATCTTTGTCAAAGGTGGAAACTTCGGGACTTAATGTATTTATTAAATAGGTTTTTATAGCTTCTTGACTCAATTTATATTTTTCTGTAAGAAATGATGCTAGAATTACTTTTGTTAGTTCTGTTTTTGTTTGATTCACTTCCAAAACAATATGCTTTTGGATAAACTGATTCGCGAATTTAACCTGTTTTTGAAGTATTTTATTTCGTGTATTTATTTTTACTGGAATGAAAAATTTTGAAAGTTTAATTTCATTTTTTTTGCTAGAAGATGATATTTTGTATAAAGTTTGGATTAATTTCTTACGGTTGACTTGAGTGCTATCTATTTCTGGAGTAATTTCATAAACTTCCCCAGTAAAATGTATTTTTGCATTTTTACCAGGTTGTTCATTAAGGTTCAGCTTGGAAAGAGCAGAAGTCAATTTGTCGCTAAAAAGAGAATTTTTTGGAAATTGAACGTCTCTCTTTGATAATTGCTCTTTAAGCATTTTCTTTGATAAATGGTATCGCTCTGGAAGTTTCACCATATATGTTTTATTAGCATTTTTTATTTTTACTTTGAAGGGTTGGTTTGCCTTGTTTAAAAGTGTATACGCTTCATTTACGGTTTTTCCAGAAATATTTTCACCAAGCGCTATGGTTCCCGCACGAAAATGCGAGTTGCGATAAAAATAATAGCTTGTTGTTAAAATAATGGCGATAAAAATAATACCAGTTCCTAAGGCAAGCTTCTTTTTCCTTGTTTTCACAAATCTATATCTCCTTATATATATTTATAAATGCAAGTTTTTTGTTCAAGATTGTGAACTACCTTAACGATTGACACGAGAAACGTGTCAGAGTTTAGGAAGAATGTACCTTTTGGTGCTAGAAAGTTTTGCACTTAACTTAAGCTTTTGAAATTCGCTGAAAAAGAACGAATGAGATGACAGGCTCGTGAGCGCTCCTCTTAGCAAAGATTGATTTCAAAAAGAGAAATTAAAAATTATTTAGCAGGTATTAAGTTAGATAAAAAATTTAACTTTTGATGAGCAATGACACTTTTGGGGTGCGCAACCATTAATAAGATAGATCTTTTTTAAGAGTTTGTTAACTTAGTTTCATCATGTGCAAAATAAATACTTTTATTCATTATTCTATTTTTAACATCTTTTATTTGCAAGAAAAATATGATTGAAATAGATGGAATATTTTTTTAAAATTAGGAGGATTTTTTGAAGACGAAAGAAGCAATTTTGAAACAATTTATTTCGCAGTCAAATCAGTATATTTCGGGTGAAGAATTGGCAAATTCTTTGCAATTATCAAGAACTTCTATTTGGAAAGCAGTTCATGAACTTAAGAGTGAAGGGTATGAGATTGATTCTGTGACTAGCAAAGGTTATCGTTTTCATTTTCCGTCACGACTTTCTAAAGAGATCATCGAGTTTTTGTTGGGAAATCATTCGAGAATTGGGCGGGTGGAATTCAAAAAAATAACAGATTCTACACAAAACGATGCAAAGCGTTTAGCGCTAAATCCTATCAATCAAGACGTTTTAGTGGTTAGTGAGTATCAGACGCAAACAAGAGGGCGTTTTGGTCGACAGTATTTCGTCCCAGAAAGCGAAGATTTTATTTCGATGAGTCTTTTAACGTTACCAAATTCAATTTTTATAGAAGTATCACAATATACTTTGCTTGCTGCAGCTGCAGTGGTAAAAGCGATTGAAAAATTAACTCATATAAAGATGTCCATTAAATGGGTGAATGATATTTATCTTAATGGAAAGAAGATTTGCGGAATTCTAAGTGAAGCGATTACTGATATTGAAAGCAATCAAATTACGAGCATTATTATTGGAATAGGATTGAATTTTTCAATTCCTCAAGAGGTCTTTCCAAAAGAATTACAAAGGAAGGCTACATCGCTTTTTTCAGAGGAAATTCCTTTTATTACGCGCAATGAACTTATTGCAGAAATTTGGAAGCAATTCTATCGCTTGATGGATACTGATTTTGTTAAGATCTATCGCCAGCATTCTTTTGTTTTTGGAAGGCGAGTAAGTTTTATGGAAAATAATAAGATTTATGCGGGAATCGCAAAACAAGTGACAGATACAGGAGATTTAGTTGTTTTTTTGGATGATGGTACGACGAAATTATTGCACTCAGGGGAGATTAGTTTAAGCAAGATTGACTAGGTTTTAGTGTATATGAGAAAAGTTTATGCAGAATGTACCTTTCGGTCTCCAAAAATTTCATCCATAGAGAGATCGTTAACAATGTTTTTTGTGAATAATTTTTTAATCATGAACAATGTTTTTTTTGAACGATTTTTAATCGTGAAACAGGTTCTAAGAAATCCAATCATTTTTCTTGGAGCATAAGAGAATTTGCTGTTAAAATATTGCTAAATTGCTAGATTATCAAATAAATTAAGAAAAAAATTACTTTGTAAGATGAAAGATAGGGGATTGCATAGTATGAGAAAGAGAGTCTTTTCTTTTTTGATAATTGGAATGTTAGGGATTGTAGCATGTTTTGTGACTCATGTAAATGCTAAACAAGATGAGATTATTGAGAAGAGTAAAAAAATTGAAGTAATTCAATCACAAGAAACTGCTGCGGTACAAGAGTTGAGTTCGATTCAAGGAGAGTTGGATCATTTTGCTACTAAAGAAAAAGAATTGTCAGAAGAGAACACAAAACTGATGGCTCACATAGTTAAGTCCGATGAGAAGATCATAAGGTCAAATATGCGAATTGCTCAGCGCAAAAAGAAGATGGAGGATCAAGCTAGGTCGGTGCAAATGAATTCTGCGGACAACAGCATGGTTCATGTGTTGATGGAATCAAATTCAATTACAGAATTTGTTACAAGATATTGTGCGATTTGCAGTATTTTGTCAGCGAGCAATAAGATCATTTTACAGCAAAAAAAAGATTTAGAGGTTGTTAAAAAAGAACGTGATGTGAGTTTTTCTCGTACACTGCAATTACAGAAAAATCAAGTTGAATTGGAACAAGCGAAAAAAACAATAGAACAACGCAGGGCCGATCTTCTGGTAGCGCAGATTAATTTGTCTGCCCAAAGAGTATCTGAGGAGGGAGCAAGGAATATATTGTTAGCGCAAAAAGCAGCCGCTCAGGTTGCCGCTGAAGAAGTAGCGAAGCGGCAAAAAGTGGAATTACAGCAGCTTAGACAAGCTCAAAGGAATAGTCAAGAACAATGTAGGAGTTATGTTCCTTCAAGAAGTTATTCAGGTGGTGGAATTGTTGACGGTCCTAGTATGAATTGGACAGTAGATCATGGTTTTTATTGGGGCCAATGTACATGGTATGCGAATCTATATTTTGGTTATGGAGTTCCCTATACGTGGGGAAATGCTTGTACATGGGGAAGTGCAGCTAGAGCAGATGGAAGATTTGTTTCTCGAACTCCACGTGCAAGAACGATTGCTTGTTATCAATCAGGTTGTGACGGCGCGAGTTCTTTTGGACATGTAGCGGTAGTAGAGTGTGTGAATGGAGATGGAACATATAATATTTCAGAGTCAAATGTGAAAGGTTTAGGAGTTGTCTCTCATCGCTATGGTTTACGACCAAAACCAGGAGTACAATTTATTTATATGGATTAAAGTCTATTTATATGCGAAATAAAATTTTTAAAAAATCTGTTAACTTGTCTCTATAGATGAATCAATGTAATTGATAATAAAAAGTTAAAAGATTGCCTGATGTAATCTTTTTGTAACATACGTGAGAATACCTTGAAAAGTTTCTTTGGTATTTTAAAAGCAGTGAATAACTATGAGCTCTTTTGGCGGAAATGTTAATTAGAATGAATACTGCTATAGAAAAGTTGAAAATTATATAAGTTATGGGTGTGCTAGTTTATTTTTGAAGCTATAGAAAAATCTATGGAATTAGTAAGAAAAGTAATTTATAAAGGTACATAGAGATAGAAGGGGACGTTTGATGAAAAAAAAAGTTGTCTTAGCACTTGCTGGAGCTATAGTGTTGAGTGGTGCAATTGTTTATGAAGATATAGTTTTTGCGGATGATCTTGCTGAGCAAGATAGAAAAGTTGCTGATGCACAGGCGAAAGAAGCAGAGGCAGCGAGTAAATTGGCTGAATTGAAACAAGAACAAGCATCCTTAAGAGAAAAAATAGAAAACTTGCGAAAGGATATAGAGACGACAAAGATTGAAGAAAAAAGGTTGGAAAGTGAAGGAAGAAAGAAAGGAGATCTTATTCTTAAGCGTCAAAAATCCATAGCTAAGCAGGCGCGTTCGTCTCAAAGGGATCAAGCACCGGGAATTGTAGGAGATTTAAAATGTTTGTTTACAGCTGGAGTTGAAGGTTTGCATAATCGTAGAGTTGTTATGGAAAGTGGCAAAAAGAAACTTGGAAAGCAAAAAGCTGATTTGGAAGTGTTTAGGAAATTGCAGGATGAGTGTCAGAAGCATATTAATACACAAATTTCACGTGAAAAAGAATTAAATGAAAGTGAACAAGAGATGCGTCTGCTTCAAGTAGATGCAGATGCAAACGTGGCTCGATTAAATTTGTTTAGGATTTTTGAGGAAGGAAAAAGAGATCATTTAGTTGGGGAGCTGCGAAAAGCAGAAGAGGCAGCAAAGGCTGAACGCGAGCAACAAAAAGTGCAAGCAACAAGACAAAGAGAAAATTCCGAACAAGTAAGGAGTGTTCAACTGTCTGAATCTGGAGATACTCAACAATCAGGAGTCACAGGAGAGGGTAGGAATGCAAGGACGACGCCGTGGCCCATGAGTACTTCAGGAAATACTTATGTTCCTGGTCAATGTACATGGTATGCCAAGGCTTGTTGCCCTTGGATTCCAAATAATTTGGGGAATGCGAGTGAATGGGCATATAATGCTAGAGTGCAAGGATTATCAGTAAGTGGTACTCCAAGTGTTGGT
Organism: Lactobacillales bacterium; assembly: GCA_031288715.1. Taxonomy (GTDB): domain Bacteria; phylum Bacillota; class Bacilli; order Lactobacillales; family Streptococcaceae; genus JAIRLR01. The sequence continues at coordinate 5,900 of JAITQW010000008.1, forward strand.
ACGGTTGCTGTGTTCAGATCGGGCTGCCATGTGGCAGTTGTTACGGGAGTAAATGGAAGTACGGTAACCATTAATGAAGGAAATTATGATTATAGTGGGGGGATACATTACGGACGCCAGATTCATGCTTCAGAGTGTCAATATATCTATCCTGGGTAAAATTAAAGAGAGTAGCCTAAGAGTTACTCTCTTTTTACTATTTTAATAAAGCAAATAATTTAATGTTTTTTTGATTTTATCAATTGTAGATATAAAGATTGCTTATCTATGTTAAACTACTAATCTAGAAGAGTATGAGTTTTATGAAAATAGGATATTTTTACAAGGATAGGATATAAAAGGGAAATGAAAGATTTAACTTCAGGAAAACCGTGGAAGGTAATTTTATTATTCACTCTCCCTTTATTTGTGGGAAATTTTTTTCAACAGATGTATGCGTTTACGGATATGTTAGTTGTAGGAAGAACTCTTGGAAAACAGGCGTTAGCAGCGATTGGCTCTACAGGGAGTTTAATATTTCTGATAGTTGGTTTTGCTACAGGCCTTACTTCAGGTTTTTCAATTTTAACTGCTCAACATTTTGGAGCAAAAGATGCTGAAAAAGTTCGTCGTAGCTTTGCAACCAGTATTTTTTTAACAGGGATAGCGACTGTTATTTTAACGGGACTGATTTTTTTATTTTTGCGCCCAATTTTGGAATTGATGCAAACTCCGACTACGGTTATTGATCAAGCGAATTCTTTTTTTCAATGGATTGTTTTGGGAATTTTTGCGACGATGGCATTTAATTTATTTTCCAATATGTTGCGTGCAATTGGAGATAGTAAAACTCCATTGTTTTTTCTAATTTTATCAACGATTTTAAATCTTTTGCTAGAATTGCTTTTTATTTTAGTATTTCGTTTAGGAGTTAATGGAGCGGGACTTGCTACTTTACTGGCGCAAGTAGTATCAAGCTTATTGTGTTTATTTTATATCTATCGTAAAGTTCCAATTTTACAGGTTCGCAGAGCAGATTTTTTAAAGTTGAAGAAAGTAGATTTTTTTCATCACGTCAATGTAGGTGTTCCTATGGCGTTTCAATCATGTACCATTGCTATTGGAGCAATCGTTTTGCAGTTTGCGCTTAACTCATTAGGAGAAGATGTAGTAGCAGCGCAATCTACATCTTCAAAGATTGACCAATTTGCGATTTTGCCGATGATGAGTTTTGGAATTGCGATGGCAACATATGTTGCGCAAAATTGGGGAGCTAAAAAATATAAAAGAATTCTAAAGGGTGTTTCTCAAGGATTGTACTTATCCATTTCTTTTAGCATTATTGCGGGTATTAGTGTAATTTATTTTGGCGAATCTTTGGAGAGAATGTTTGTTTCAGCAAAGGAAACAAGAGTGATCATATTAGCTAAGACATACTTTAAAATTAATGGTTCAATGTATTGGGTGTTGTCGATTCTCTTTATTTTACGGTACACTTTACAAGGATTAGGGAAGGTTGTAGCTCCAACAATTGCAGGAATCGTAGAATTAATCATGCGTAGTTGTGCCGCTATTTTTCTAACTGTTTTTTTTGGTTTTATTGGTGCGGCTTGTGCCGGACCTTTAGCTTGGATTGGATCCGTTTTAGTTTTATTACCAAGTTATTTGAGTTCATATCAAAAGTTAAGAAAAATGTAATAGTAGGAGAACGATGAAATGAGTTTATTGGGTGGAATGAATTCGAAGCAGAAAGAAGCAGTAGAAAGTACTGAAGGACCTTTGTTGGTTATGGCAGGCGCTGGTTCAGGAAAGACACGAGTATTGACGCATAGGGTTGCATATATTATAGAGAGAAATCTTGCGAATCCGTGGAATATTTTGGCGATTACTTTTACTAATAAGGCAGCTCGTGAAATGAAGGAGCGTATAGAAAGTCTCTTAGGAACAATAGGGAGCGATGTTTGGATTTTTACATTCCATTCGTTATGTGTGCGTATACTGAGACGTGAAGTGGAGAAAATTGGTTATTCTAGCCAATTTACTATTATCGATAGTGGTGAGCAGAAAACTTTGATGAAGCGTTTGCTTGCTGAATTGAATCTAGATTCTAAAAAATTTGATGTTAGGAGGATTTTAGGAACGATTTCATATGCAAAAAATGAGATAAATAGCCCAACAGAGTATGAGAAAAATGCGAAAGGATTTTATGAACAAACGGTTGCGAAGCTTTACAAGCGTTATCAGCAAGAATTACGTCAGAATGAGGCAATGGATTTTGATGATTTAATTGTCAATACTCTTTGCTTATTTCAGAAATTTCCTGAAATTTTGGAGCAATATCAGGAAAAATTTCGTTATATTCATGTAGATGAGTATCAAGATACCAACTATGTTCAGTATTGTTTGGTTACTTTGTTAGCTGAGAAATTTCGAAATTTGTGTGTCGTTGGGGATGCAGATCAATCAATTTATGGCTGGCGTGGGGCAGATATGAAAAACATTTTAAATTTTGAAAAGGATTATCCAGAAGCAAGAGTGATTCTATTGGAACAGAATTATCGTTCCACTAAAAAAATTTTAGCGGCAGCAAATGGAATTATTCAAAATAATCTTTCAAGAAGCAAAAAAGAATTGTGGACAAAGAATGTTTCAGGAGAGAAGATTGTTTGTCATTGTGCAAAGAATGAACAAGAAGAAAGTAATTTTGTAATAGAAGAGATTCTTAAGCAAATTTGTGAGAAAAATCGCAGTTATAATGATTTTGCTGTGTTATATAGAACAAACGTATTATCTCGAGTGATGGAAGAAAGTTTGTTAAAGGCAAATATTCCTTACACGATGGTGGGAGCTCAGAAGTTTTATGATCGTAAAGAAATCAAAGATTTGATAGCTTATTTGAATGTTATTGCGAATCCTCGAGATGGCTTGAGTTTTGTACGCATTGCCAATAAGCCAAAACGTGGAATTGGAGCAATTTCCATTGAGAAGTTACGGGAATTTGCAACGTTTCATGGTATTTCTTTATTGGAGGCATCAGGATCAGCAACATTAGCAGGAATTTCAGGAAAGGCAGCTCAGGAATTAGCCTCTTTTCAAGAGATGATAGTGAAATTAAGAAAATTTTCTCTTAAGGAGGATGCCTCTATTACAGATTTAGTAGAAAAGATCTTGAAAGACACCGGATATTCAGCGGAATTAGAGCGACAGGCAACACTTGAATCTGAGAATCGTTTGGAAAATTTAGAAGAATTCTTAAGTGTAACAAAGAATTTTGATAAGAATTTTTATGAGGAAGAAGGGATTGAAAAGCAAGAAAAACTATCCATTTTCTTGAATGACTTATCTTTGATTTCTGATGTTGATTCTCTTGAGGAAGATAACGCTCAACAGGTGACGTTAATGACGCTTCATGCAGTGAAGGGATTGGAGTTTCCGATTGTGTTTCTGTTAGGGATGGAAGAAGGGATTTTTCCGCTTAGCAGATCCATTTTGGAGAAGGATGAATTAGAGGAAGAGCGACGTTTGGCTTATGTAGGTATTACTAGGGCAGAGCAAGAATTGTATTTGTTGAGTGCAAAATCTCGTACGCTTTATGGTAAAACGAATTGGAGTTCAGAAAGTCGTTTTATTGGTGAAATTGATCAGAAGCTATTGCGAAGAAGTGCAGATAACTTGTTTCCTTTCAGTGATTATCTTGTGGCAAAAAAAAGTGGAGTTTCATCGAAGATTAATCATGGTAAGCAAGTACATTCTTCAAAATCTTCTATGAATCAGGAGAATTTCGCAATTCAATGGCAGATGGGTGAGAAGGTGAGTCATAAAATATGGGGAATTGGAACAATTGTAAAGATTTCGGAAAATGGCAAGGATTTGGATGTTGCTTTTCCGGATAAAGGAATTAAGCGTCTAGCAGCTGCATATGCTCCGATTGTGAAGGTTTAAAGCAGGTTCTAAGAATTGAAATGGTTCATTTTTTACTCTTGAATCTAGATCGTTGAAATCCAGTCATTATAAGGAGAAGATACGTTGATAAAAAGAGAAGGTGCATCATCTCTCATGTTGGGAGAAATGATGCGTAAAAAGGGATATAAGAATAATTTTTCTACCATAAAAATTATTGCTGCTTGCATGGTTGTTATTGCTCACTCATATCCTTTATCAGGCGTTACAGGAGAGCCGCTTGCTGTTGTTACGAAAGGAAGATTGGGTTTAGGAGATTTGGCAGTTCAATTATTTTTTTCTATCAGCGGATTTTTGATTACATGTAGTGTTTTTCGTATGTTTCAAAAAAAATCATATAAAAGTTTGAAGAAGTGCGTCATTGGTTTTTTTAAGAGACGTTTTCTGAGATTGTTTCCCTCTTTATTGATAGTAAATTTTATTGTTTTCTTTATTGTTGTGCCGATTTTTTCTACAGGCAATAGACTTGGTTATTTTTTAAGAGCTGATCCATATGTAAATTTTATGAAAACATCTTTTTTGTTTATTGTTTACAGAGTTCCTCATCTTTGGGTGAATAATCCACTTGCAACCGAAGTCAATGGTTCTCTATGGACACTTCCGATTGAGTTTATTTGTTATATTGCTCTTTTTTTGGGAATTATTTTTGGATTCATTGGAAAAATTTGTTATCATAATCATTATTTAGAAGACTCTTATAAAGGAGTTCGAAGTAGGAATAGTAGATCTTTTTTAAGACCTGTTAAGGATCTGACTAATGGCAAAATTTTTGGCACCGAGAGGTACATCCTGCTTAAACTCTGCCAAGATATGTTTGTTTCGCGATTAAAAATTGCTTACAGGAAAACCGCTTGTCAATCGTCAAAGCAATTTGCTATTAGGCAGATTGTTAATAGGTTCTTAGAAAAATTTGGAATGTTATTTATGTTTTCTTTATTTCTGTTTCAACCATGTTTACTTTCTAGTGGAACTATTAGTTTTTTACATTCATGGATTTTAGAGCTGTGTTTAATTTATTATTTCTCTAGTTTATATTACGTTTATCGAGAAAAGATAGTCTTAAATTGGAAATTATTTATAATTATCTTTGTGATTTGTGTGGTACTTTATTGTTTTAATTTTGGAGTATATACTATTGTTTTTTTACCCTATCTTGTTTTTTACCTTGCGTATGCAGTGCCACAATTTTCATTTTTAAATAGATTAGGGAAATATTCATATGAATGTTATCTGGTCGCTTTTCCAATTCAACAAGGCTTGGTTTTTCTTGAGGGTGGTGGACACCCTTGGAAGATTACGTTTTTGACGTTACCATTAATGTTTTTGGCAGCTGTCGGAATAAGCCAAATAAAGGATCGGTTATTGCTTTGTAAGTGTTTAAAGGGGTTGTTAACATATGATTAAAGTTTTTGGAAAAATTCGATATCATTGGCAGCCAGATATTGCGCTATCGATTGTTTATTGGTGTTTTACTTTCAGTATTGGTTTTGTAAGTATTATTTTTACTTTGGAGAAGACACATATCTATTGGTTGACATTTTTTCTTATTTTTATTTTTTTGATTTTATGTGTGTTGGGAATGCATCGCTATTTTTGGATTGAAGAGGATGGTGGACAACTTCATATTGTTTCTTTATGGTTGAAACATCGTGCGGATATTGCTATTTCTTCGATTACAAAAATTTTAATTAGTCCGCATGGAATTGTGATTTTTTCTGAAAAATGGGAGAATGGACGAATATACTATATGCGTAGATGGCATAGAGAGCCTTTTATCAGAGATTTGACTAGTCAATCAAGTTTTTGTGGAAGATTAGAAAATATTGAGAAAATTACTTATGAAAAGCAGAAATAGTAAAAATTCTATGTATCATGGGGGATTGAATGAAAACAGATATTGAAATTGCGCAAGAAATTGAATTAACGCCCATTCGAGATATAGCAGCATCGCTAGGTATTCATGAGAATGACTTGGAGTTATATGGAAAGTACAAGGCGAAAGTAAATTTTGAAAAAATTAATTCATTAAAGGATCAATCTGATGGGAAATTGATTTTGGTAACTGCTATTAATCCAACTCCTGCAGGAGAAGGAAAATCAACGATTACCATTGGTTTGGGAGATGCGTTAAACAAAGTTGGTAAAAAGACAGTGATTGCATTACGCGAACCTTCGTTAGGTCCTGTGATGGGGATTAAGGGAGGAGCAACTGGTGGAGGTTTTGCGCAAGTATTGCCAATGGAAGATATCAATTTACACTTCACAGGGGATATGCACGCTATTACAACGGCAAATAATGCACTATCTGCATTGATTGATAATTATGTCCAGCAAGGAAATGAATTAGATATTGACTTGCGTAGAGTGACTTGGAGGCGAGTGGTAGATTTAAATGATCGAGCTTTGCGAAGGGTAATTGTTGGTCTTGGTGGTCCATTTCAAGGCGTTCCTCGTGAGGATGGCTTTGATATTACGGTGGCTTCGGAGATCATGGCAATTCTTTGCTTAGCAACGGATATTGAAGATTTGAAGCGACGTTTGGCAAATATTGTGATTGGTTATACGTACACACGAGATCCTGTGACTTGTGGAAATTTACAAGCAGAAGGAGTTCTTGCATTGCTATTGAAAGATGCATTGAAGCCTAATCTTGTGCAGACGATAGAAAAAACTCCGGCATTTATTCATGGAGGGCCGTTTGCTAATATTGCTCATGGCTGTAATTCTGTTTTAGCAACAAAAACTGCTTTAAAATTAGGAGAATATGTGGTAACAGAAGCGGGATTTGGCGCTGATTTAGGTGCTGAGAAATTTTTAAATATTAAGGTTCCTAATTTGGCTAAAATTCCTGATGCAGTTGTAATTGTAGCAACCATTCGTGCGTTGAAAATGCATGGTGGAGTCGCAAAAGATGAATTGCAATCGGAAAACATAGAGGCTCTTAAAAAAGGATTTACGAATTTAGAGAAACATATTGAAAATATTCAAAATTTCAATCTTCCTGTTGTGGTTGCAATTAATGAGTTTACTTCGGATACGCAGCAAGAAGTGAAGATTTTAAAACAACTTTGTAAAAGTAAAGGAGTGAAAGTAGAGCTTTGTGCTGTTTGGGAAAAAGGAGGTGCTGGTGGTATTGCCTTAGCTGAGAGCATTGTAAAAGTAATAGAGGAACCACGTGGAGCGTTTCAGCCAACTTATGACGTAAATCAATCTATTGAGGAGAAAATCTCTGCGATTGTGAAGAAGGTTTACGGTGGTGCAGAGATTTTTTTTGAGAAAAAGGCACAGAATGAATTGATAATGTTGAAAAAAAATGGATGGGACAAACTTCCAATTTGTATGGCAAAAACTCAGTATTCACTTTCAGATGATCCGAAACTTTTAGGGAGACCTTCTAATTTTTCAATTACGATTCGAGAATTTGTGGCAAAGTTAGGTGCTGGATTTATTGTAGCGTTAACTGGTGATGTGATGACGATGCCTGGTTTACCGAAAAAACCTGCGGCTTTAAACATGAATGTGAATGATAAAGGAGAAGTGATCGGATTATTCTGATAAAATTTGAATATCTATTAACATGTAAGCTGGATAAAGAATAGATATTTTCGGTGAACTATAAATATTTTAATAAATTTTCGGAATAAATTTATTATTGTAGTTTGGAAGAGTGGTAATTATTGGGAGAAGATGTGTGAAGAAGTATGTGTTATGGCGTTTGTTGCGTTCCATTATTTCAATTTTTTTAGTAACAACGATTGCATATTTAATGATTTTTTCAATGATTCCGAAGAAGGTTGTCTTTTCAGAAGATCCCGCATATTCTAAATTGACAGCTAAGCTGGATTTACGTACAGATTATGAAAATACAATTTATAAAAAACTGGGATATATTGATTATTTGGATTCAAAGTCATTGGAAAAGAAAGTTGCTGAAGAAGATAAATCTGTTAGTGTTAATGTTAGCTCAAAAAATAAAAAGACTTATGAGAAATGGGCTGAGAATGAATGTGGTGATTGGAAAATTTTACAGTTTCCGATTTCTAAAAAGTTTTATGCGGTGCGTGATATTTCTTTAGTTGAACGTGTATGGCGTTTCTATAGTCATTTAATCCAAATTGATACTCCTTGGAGAGTTCAGGATAAGGAGAATCCAAATTTAAAACGAGGATATCAGTTGGCTAAAGATGAAGCAGGAGGTGGATTTGCTCTAATAGGAAGTGGGACAAAATATAAGTACCAATTATATTTTGATAATCGTTTTCCATTCATTCATCAGAACATTGTAAAATTGTATCTCGGAGAGTCTTATCCTACTTTTTATGGATATGAAGTATTGGAAGTTCTTACAAATGGTCAAGGGGAGGCCGCATCTAAGGAGGTTACGTTTCCGACAGGTGAAAAACAAATGTCTCCTGTAAATCTTCATACAGCACAATATCAACCACTTTCTAAAATGGATAAGATGACCAAGCAAAAATTTGGGAAAGACCCTTATTCTAAGACGAATAATTTTTATAAAGATCCATCGATGCTTAGTATTTCTTTATTCACAGAAGTAATATCTTTAGTGTTGATTTATCTGGTAGGTTTGCCGTTAGCCATGTTGATGGCGCGTTTTAAATTCAGCTTGCTTGATCGTTTAGGAACTGGCATGATCACTGGATTAATTTCAATTCCATCGTTAGCGATTATTTATTTCTTACGTTTTTTAGGTTCTTCTATTTTTGAATGGCCGGATATGTTTCCAACGCTTGGAGCACATAATATCTTGTCTTATGTACTACCAATTTTGATCTTAACGATTCTTAATATCACAAATATTGTAATGTGGACTAGACGTTATATGGTGGATCAGCAATCAGCAGATTATGTAAAATTTGCTAGAGCAAAGGGATTATCTGAAAAAGAAATTTCCAGGCACCATATATTGAAAAATGCGCTAATTCCGATTGTTCAGGGTATTCCTTTGTCTATTGTTATAACCATTCAAGGGGCTACAATGACAGAGACAATCTTTGCTATGCCGGGAATGGGAAAAATGTTGCCAGATGCTATTTTGCGGCACAATCACTCTATGATTATTGGATTGGTATTTCTATTTACTTCTGTTTCAGTTTTTGCGGTATTTATCGGGGATCTGTTGATGACATTCATTGATCCAAGAATTCGTTTGAATACGAAAGGTGGTAAATGAATATGGATAAAATTAGTGAGGAAAAGATAGAGAATAGGTTTCAATTTTGCAAAATGGATGATTCACTTAACGAACGTATTGATGCCCCTGCTTATTCATACTCACAAGCGGTGATTCGTAATTTTTTCCGTTCTAAGACTTCGATTGTGATTTTATTAATTATGACAATTGTTGTTTTGATGAGTATGATACAACCATTATTTTCAGGCTATAGCTTTATGGATGTTTCTGAAATTAATAATTTTGACGCTCGTTATAATCCTCCTTCTGCAAAATTTTGGTTTGGAACAGATGGCGATGGCAAATCATTGTTTGACGCAGTTTGGGCAGGAGCGAAAACTTCAATTTCAATTGGAGTCTTATCAACGGTCATTTGTGAAGGACTTGGAGTGATCATTGGAGCGATTTGGGGAAATTCAAAGAGAATTGATCACTTTATGTTGGAAGTTTATAATGTGATTTCTAATGTTCCTCAATTATTGGTGGTGCTGGTTCTATCCTATGCATTTGGTTCAGGATTTTGGAATTTATTATTTGCGATGACATGCACCTCTTGGTTTATGACAGCTTATTTTATTCGTGTGCAGGTAATGATTATGCGAGATCGAGAATATAATCTAGCTTCACGTACCTTAGGGACAAAAACGTGGCGGTTGATTATTAAAAATATTTTCCCATATTTAGTTTCTGTGATAATTACAGATGCCTCAAAAAAATTGCCGGAATTTATTTCCTATGAAGTGTTTTTATCATTTTTAGGTGTAGGTCTGTCTGTCGAAACTCCATCTCTGGGTCGAATAATTAATAATTATGCACCAAACATGAGTAATTATCCATATTTGTTTTGGATTCCAGTATTTGTTTTGGCACTTGTGACAGTTTCGTTGTATTTAGTAGGTCAACGTTTAGCAGATGCATCTGACCCTAGAACTCATTTATGATTTATTTTGAGATTTTTAGATTTCATCGCGAGTCAAAGGAGCTTATTTTGCAGTTTTGTTGTTCTTGCTAAGTAGGAGGAATAAAAATGAATAAAGAAAAGGTTCTTAGAGTTGAGAATATTAGCGTAGAATTTCAAGTTCGTGGACGAACATTTCAGGCAATTCGTAATATTTCAGTTGACTTGTATAAGGGAGAAGTTTTGGCATTAGTGGGTGAATCTGGTTCAGGGAAATCAGTATTTATGAAAATTCTTACGGGGATGCTAGAAGATAACGGGCAAGTTTCAAATGGACAAGTGCTTTATGACAATAAGATATTGACGCAGATCCAAACGGATAAAGAATGGGCAGAAATTCGTGGTAAAGAGATCGCGACGATCTTTCAAGATCCTATGACTTCTCTAGATCCGCTTATGACAATTGGGAAGCAAATTTCTGAGGTGATTATCAAACATCAAGGAAAAACAAAGAGTGAAGCCAAGAGAATTGCCATTGATTTGATGAAGCGGGTGGGTATTCCACATGCAAAAGCTCGGTTTGATGATTATCCGTTTCAGTATTCTGGTGGAATGAGACAACGGATTGTCATTGCGATTGCGTTAGCATGCAAACCGAAAATTTTAATTTGTGATGAACCAACTACCGCGCTTGATGTAACGATTCAAGCACAGATTTTAGCATTGATTAAAGAGTTGCAACAAGAATTTAAGTTTACAATCTTTTTTATTACCCATGATTTAGGAATCGTTGCTTCTATTGCAGACAAGGTAGCGGTTATGTACTCTGGGGAGATTGTGGAATACGGAGAGGTTCAAGAGATTTTTTATGACCCGAAACATCCTTATACGTGGAGTTTACTTTCTTCTTTGCCACAGTTAAGTAGAAAAGAGGAAGAATTATTTTCAATTTCAGGTTCTCCACCGTCTTTGTTTACAGAGATCAAAGGAGATGCTTTTGCTGCTAGAAATCCTTATGCGATGGAGATCGATTTTGAGGAAGCACCACCTAAGTTTGAAGTTACTCCGACACATTGGGCGAAGACGTGGTTGTTAGATGAGCGCGCGCCTGAGCTTGAGAAGCCAGAAGTAATTCAAAATATTCATGAGAAATTGAAGAATTTGTTACGTTTTAAAGTTGAGTATCATTGTGCAAAATTGGAGGCTCATAAGGGAGGCAGAGAGTGGTGAATGAAAAGCAGAAGAGAGAAACTTTGCTGTCCATTCGTGACTTGGAGATCTCCTTTGATGAAGGTAAAAATCAAGTAGTGGCAGTAAAAAATGCTAATTTTAACGTTTATAAGGGTGAAATTTTTTCGCTGGTTGGAGAGAGTGGTTCGGGGAAAACGATCATTGGCCGAACGATTTTAGGATTGAATATGACATCGAAGGGCGAGATCATCTTTGATGGAAAGAAAATTAATGGAAAATTATCTAAAAAAGAAAAAGAATCTTTAACTTCTAGAATTCAGATGATTTTCCAAGATCCTGCAGCTTCCTTGAATGAGCGTGCAACTGTCGATTATATTGTTTCTGAAGGATTGTATAGCACGCATAAATTTGAAAGTGAAGAGGATCGCAAGCAAAAAGTGGCAAGAATTATTCAAGAGGTGGGACTGTTACCAGAGCATCAAAATCGTTATCCACATGAATTATCTGGAGGACAACGACAACGAATAGGAATTGCGAGAGCGTTGATTATGTGTCCTGATTTAGTGGTGGCGGATGAGCCAATTTCTGCGTTAGATGTTTCCATTCGTGCCCAGGTTTTGAATTTACTTAAGAAATTTCAAAAAGAGGAAGGATTGACTTTTTTATTTATTGCACATGATTTGTCAGTAGTACGTTTTATCTCGAATCGTATTGCAGTGATTTATCGTGGATGCATTGTGGAATTGGCAAAGACGGAAGAATTGTTTAATTGCCCATTGCATCCATATACAAAATCACTTTTATCTGCGATTCCAATTCCAGATCCTATGTTAGAGCAGCAAAAAGAATTAATTGTTTATGATTTTTCTGTACATGATTATTCATCCGATAAACCAGAATTTTTTGAAATTAAACCGGAGCATTTTGTTTGGGCTAATTCTAAGGAACTTGAGAAATACCAAGAAGAAATTAAATAGGAAACTGGAATAGAATTATGTTTTATGTTGAAAGTTAGCGTAAATAAAAATAAGTAATCGTATGAAAATAATGTTTTGAGAAATAAATTTCATGCGATTTTTCAGCTTCAAGGGGAAGTAGGTTAGAAATTGCTAAAGAGTGCTTTAAATTTTAGTCATGAATTGCTTGATGAGATAGTTGTTGAAGGTGATTTTGTAGTGGATGCGACCATGGGACGCGGAAATGATACTTTGAAGTTGGCAAGATTAGTAGGAGAGAGTGGTCGTGTACTTGCTTTTGATGTACAAGTAAAAGCTTTTGAACAAACAAAATTTCGTTTGGAAGAAGCAAAAGTTCTTGAGCGTGTATGCTTAAAACTAGAAGGACATGAAAATGTTGGTAAATATTTGGAAAAAAATATAAGGGCAGCTATTTTTAACTTAGGTTATTTGCCAGGAAGTGACAAGTCAGTGATTACACGTGCGCAGACGACGATTAGAGCGGTGAAATCTTTGATGGAGCATCTTTGCTCTGGAGGCAGGATTATTTTAGTGGTGTATCATGGTCATTCTGGCGGATCGGTGGAAAAAAATGCGTTATTGGAGTTTATGGATGAGATTTCGCCAGAGAAATTTCAGGTGTTGCAATATCAATTTGTGAATCAAGAAAATTCGCCTCCATTTTTGTTGGCAATTGAAAAAAAGTAGAGAGTGTAAAGTAAACTGTGTAAGTAACCAATTCTATATAAGGTTATTTGCGCAGTCTAGTTTATGCTCTCATCAACTTTCTGTTTATTTTTTATTTGTTAATTTCTGTATGAGTAACTTCTTTGATTAGCTTTATAAAATTGCTTATTGTGTCTTGATAACAATCAGTGTAATCGATTTCGATCGTAGCGTTTTCTGGCCATTGAATTGTTTCTAGTTCTGTACAATTTGTAAAAGCATTTGCCTTTATTTTTAATGTTTTAAGCTTTGAAGGAAATTTAAGGTTTTTTAAATTTTCACATCCTTCAAAAACAGAATTATCTATCTGCAATGTTTCAGCACTATCAGGGAAATTAATTGTTTGAATCCTAGAGTTTTTAAATGCCTCATTTTCAAATACTATATTTTTAGGCTTCAAAAAGACAGTATATTCTGTAGAAGTGGTTTCATTATTTAGCCAACCTTCTTTTAAAGTCCAAGTTTCAATATTTGTTTTATTACTTTCAGCTATTTCCAAAAATGGGTTAACCATTTGTTTATCATTCGCGGAACATTCAAATAATTCCAAAAAATGTTCAAAATTTGTTTGATATAATTTTTTCAAAAGTTCTTTCAACCAATCATTTGAAGAAATTGATTTCTTATCTTTTATAAATCTAAAACTTTCATCGTTGTTTTTTGAGATTTCTAAAATGGTTTGGATTTCCCAGTAGGTTGGAATAGTGGAAATATTTATAAATTTTGAAAGATAATTATATTTCTTAAGATGAGGAGAAGGTTCTTCGATAAAATCAGTAGTTACTAAACCTGAATAGATACTAGGAAATGTTATTTCTTCTATATTTTCTCTCTGATCTTCTGAACATTTTTTGTTAAAGAAAATTCTATTTAATCCTTCATATGTCTGCTGAGAAGCGATGTCAATAAAGGGAATTTCAATAGCTGCCACCGTATGACTTTGTGAAAACTCAATAGAAAAAGGATAAATGGTTTTTGTTTTGATGTTAATTTTTCCTGTAATTTCTTTTTCTATTTCAAAATCGTAAACAGAAAATTGATCTGTTGTTTCAATTTCTAATTTATTATTTATTAGACCGTAAACACTTTTTGTACAGTCTTTCAATTTTGTGCAGTATACTCTTTTCTGTTTTGCTTCTTCTATTAATTTATCGAGGTTTTCTTTTGCTTCATTAAGTGAAGCTGGATTTATTTTTAATTCTTCCTTAAAAGCATAAGCTACGTTGTAAATAAACTTTAAAGAATTTAAAAGACCGCTTTTAAGTTCATTTGTTTTTTGTTTATACAAAAGTGGATACATTTCGTCAGTTTCTGGCTTATCCATATTGCTTATCACATAATTCCAAATACTTGTATATTCATCATCAGTTCTATTGATTAATCTTCCATTATCTTGATAATAGTAAAATAATTGTAGACGTTTTTTAAATGGCAAATGTTCAAAGTTTTTGGTTGGGTTATTAACTCCTTGTTGAATTTTACATAATGCGGATTTTAATTCTTCAATATCTTTATCGTTTGTGCATTGAAAAATATTCCAATTTCTTGCTTTAGAATAAGCAAGCAGGTTTAAAAGATGTCTTGCTCCAGTGTCTGCACAATTTATAAAAGAAGAGTTTGCAAAATGGCATAAATTTCCATTAACAATTAATGGCTTTGCATTGGAGTGTTTTGGCAAATCTTGAATGTAAGGATTCTTTTTCGTACAAACATTTGTTTCATCAATAATATCGTTAGCAACAGAGATTCTTTGTTTTTCTGCGTTAATTTTATTCGTTATCTCTTCGTTTTTAATTGAATTTGTTTTTATCAATTCTGATGCTTTATTATAAAATTTTGGAATGTCTGCATCCTCGAATTTTTTAATAAAATATGCCATTAACATTTTTTCAGCAGTATATTTTGGCAAAAATCGATCAGTATCTTCTACACTTTCTTGTTCTTGATTTTTTATCATGTAAAGCATGTTTATTACAAGATGTAAAATCGTTTTGTTTCTTTTATCATTATTTGTAGTTTCATCTAACAATAATCCCATTTCTTTTAGTTGGGAAATCAATTTTTTACTAATGCTACTAATATCATATCCTGAATAAGTTTCACCAAAATGAATAATTCTTTGAAGTTGTGATATGTGGTTTTCTTCACTGTTTTCTTCTATCACCTTTTCCAGTAATGCTTGTTCTATTAGTGTATTTTTTATCGCTTTTTCTTTGTTCAATATAGTTTTAAGATTTGAAAATCTAGGTAAATAATTAACTAATTTATTTAATAATTTTTTATCTTTTTTAAATAGTTCTCCTTTTATTTTTTTTATTTGATTTTCAAAATTCAATTTCTGAAAATTAGTAATATTTTTCTTGATTTCCTCGATTATTTGCACTTCATCTTGTTTGAATTTTTTCTTTAAATCTTCGTTTTCAAATGTGTAAATCTCTTTTTCTTCTTTTTCCGTTTTTAATGTTTTTAGTCTTTCTATCGTAGGTTGATAAAATGCTTGATTTAAACACGAGTCAACGAGATTTTTAAAGTTAACATTTTTACGATATTTATGACAAATACTTGCAATTTGTGCAATTGATTCAGGAGTTGGTTGAATATCTTTCGTGAAACAATATTCATAACCTCCTAGGACATTTAATGTTCCGTCAGAAGATGGAAATAGGTTTCGCATAAAGTTTGGTGAACCTTTTCCTGCATCTTGATTTGGTAACCGTTTTAATGTTTTATCAAAAGATATCAATTCTTTGTTTCCGTCAAGATAACGAAAATTTTGAACAATATCGCTTTTCAAGTACATATGAGCATCTTGTAGATTTAACGCAGAGAGGATATAATACTCGTCGACATTCCCTTTTCCTTCGAAAGATTGAAGCATTATCTCGGTAGACTCAACAACATTTGTTCCGATAATTTCAGCACTAACCGATGATGCGCTTAAATTACATAGGATTGAAGCGACTCCAACCATTGATAAAAATTTTGGTACAATTTTTTTAATTTCATTTTTTAAATTCCCCCCCCAGAATTAAATATTTTAATATGATTGATTGTAATCACTATTTAATTTTTTCATAAATTTGATTTTAAAAATGATATCGGGAGAAAATTTCTACATATGTACATGTGTAAGGATAAAAGTCCATCAAAAATAAAATTTCAAAAGAAGCGGCATGTTCCTCAAACTAAAAAAGAATTTCCAAAATACCTCCTTCAGAAATTCTTTCTATGTCCAAGTTTAAATGGAAATCTCTTTAAACAACTTTTTTTATCTATAAATTAAATCTTAACTCAAAAATGTCTACCCACCAAAATTCAGTTAACCAGTAAATTAAGCTTTATCCACAAGGGAAGGGTGGAGTTTTTTTGATACATTTTTTTCCTAAAAAATACTACCCGATCTTGACAAACCCTAAAAATTCGATTTGATCTCTTCTCTAACTTAAAATTATCGTTTAATCATTTAATAGCGTGTTTTCCCTGCCAAGTGTTGCGTTGAATAAGTTCATTATCAATTGCATTGAGAATTTCCCATTTTTTAAAACTCCACATGGGTCCGATGAGCAAATCTCTTGGTGCATCTCCTGTGAGACGATGAATAACGATGTTTTTAGGAATAAGTTCCAATTGGCGTACGATCACATCGACGTATTCATTTTTTTCCATAAGCTTTAGTTTTCCTTCATGATAATCACGAAGGATAGCTGTATTTTTCATTACATGAAGAAGATGTAATTTAATTCCCTGAATATCAGAATCACGAATAGTACGACTGACATTTTCGATCATCATTTCGACAGTTTCTTCGGGAAGACCATTAATTAAGTGTGTACACGTTCGTATATTGTGTTTGCGTAAATTTTCAACGGCAGTCAAATAAGTCTGATAGGAATGAGCGCGGTTTATTAATTTGCTTGTGGTATCAAAAGTTGTTTGCAAACCAAGTTCGACCCATAGATGTAGCTGTTGGTTTAATTCTGCTAAGTAGTCGATGACTTCAGGAGGAAGGCAGTCTGGACGGGTTGCAATCGATATTCCTACCACATTAGGAAGACAGAGAACTTGCTCATAGCGTTCGCGCAAAATTTTAACATGTGCATAAGTATTAGTGAAATTTTGAAAGTAGACAATATATTTTTGGACGTTTTTCCATTTTTTATGAAGGGAAGAAACTTTTTTTAAAAATTGTTGTGGAAGTGGATCAAGAGGGGCAATGATCGTATCACCAGAACCACTGATACTACAGAATGTGCAACCATTTGTGGAAAAAAATCCGTCTCGATTAGGACAACTGAAACCACCATCGATTGGGACTTTGAAAATTTTTGAACCGAATTGCTGACGTAAATATTTGTTCCATGTGTAGTAACGTTTTTCATTCTGATTTGACATGATGTGTGGACTCCTCTTGATTTTGTAAGTGAATTGTAGCATAGCATTCGTTTTGTTAGAATCTGATCAAAAAATTATCGCTTACTGAGATTCTGAAAAATTTGACAGTAAGAGAAAGATTCTATTAAAATGGATATGTTGTATTTACGGATATCCGTGTGCAACCGCGCAAATCAAGTAATAAGTCCTTTTGGCGCTTGGCATGGCGAGTCTAGCAATTTTGATAAGTTTTTTTGTTTTGATGGGAAAAACTTATATAGAAGGAGGTTCCGTAAATGAGTGTATATGCGATTATCAAAACGGGTGGTAAGCAAGTAAAAGTTGAAGTAGGACAGGAGATCTATGTTGAAAAATTAAACGCTGAAGCTGGAGATACAATTACTTTTGGTGAAGTATTTTTAGTTGGTGGGGATTCTACAGTGATAGGAACTCCGTTAGTTGATGGAGCAAGCGTTTCTGGAAAAGTGGAGAAACATGGCAAGCAAAAAAAAGTAGTCACTTTCCAGTATAAGCCAAAGAAGCATTCTCATCGTAAGCAAGGTCATCGTCAACCTTACACAAAGGTAGTTATTGAAGCGATCAATCTATAGAGAGATCAACTAAATTCTAATGATTGGTGTTCGTTGCACGGAGGGAAGCCATGATTCATGTGAGTCTTAAACGTGGAGACGCTAGTGAAATTGTTTCTGGTACGCTGGTGGGGCACGCAGCAAATGGTGAATATGGATGTGACGTGGTTTGTGCTGCTGTAAGTAGTTTGGCATTTAACGTAGTAAATTCGATTGAAACCTTAGCTGGTTTTTCACCTTTGGTTGAGCTTGACCAAGAAGAGGGTGGATATCTACATTTTGAAATCCTTGGTGAGTTGACTAACAAGCAGAAACAGACAACTCAAATTTTGCTTGAAAGTTTTCTTTTAGGATTAATTGCAATCGAAGAAGAGCATAGTAAATTTATCAGAATAGAAATTTTGTCGAAATAGGGCAATGGGGAGGTGTATCCTATGTTAAAAATGAATTTGCAATTTTTTGCCCACAAAAAAGGTGGAGGTTCAACTTCCAATGGACGTGATTCTGAATCGAAACGTCTAGGTGCAAAGGCTGCTGATGGTCAGACGGTGTCAGGAGGATCCATACTATATCGTCAGCGTGGTACAAAGATTTATCCTGGGAACAACGTTGGTATTGGTGGAGACGATACTTTATTTGCTAAAATTGAAGGTGTGGTACGTTTTGAACGTTTAGGTCGAGATAAGAAAAAAGTTTCTGTTTATCCAGTTACTAGCTAAGTATTTTAAATGAACTGCTTGAGGGATTTCAAGCAGTTTTTATTTTTTTGTATCATTATTCGCAGAAAAACATTTTGGTTAAACATTGTCTTATTTATTTTCGTGCTATCTGCTGCTAACATTCATTGCTTTCTCTCTTTCAACTACTATATGGATGCGCATAATAGATCTCACTGCACCCAATTGCTTCTTTCATGCCTTCGCTGTCTAAAAATTCACTGCCGTTATCCGATGTAATCGTCTTGAAACTTATCGAAATATCTTTTTCAAATCGCTTGTGTATTCACCTCAATGCAGCGAGCACTTCTTTTTGTGTCTTGTTTTTAAGTAAAATATAGATCGATTTGCGAAATTTTCGTTCAACTAACGTTAAAATAACAGATTTTGTACCTTGTTTGCCTACCACCAAGTCTATTTTCCAGTGGCTCGATTCTTCACTTAGACTTAATACCATTTTCGTAAAATTTTTAGAGATATTTTTCTTTTTTTGCGTACTATTTTATTAAGAGGCGGAAAAAAGGAGGGTGAGCTGATGGATTTTGAAGAATTTTTCACTTCACATAAAAAAAATGTGATTGGTGTGGGGGTTGGGTTGATTTTGAGTTTAACGCTTTTCCTCTTATTTTTATTGTTTCATGAATCTCCAAAAATACAAAAAGAAGAAGTAGATTTTTTGCAATCTTCAACGATTTCTTCACATAAGAAGAGTGAAAAGGTAGTGAAAACATCACATTCAAGTTCTTTAGAAATTTATGTGGATGTGAAAGGGGCAGTGAAACATCCAGGAATGTATCATTTGTCGGAAGGGAAGAGGGTGGATGACGCGATAAAATTGGCAGGCGGGACCACGGATTTAGCTGATGTAAGTCAAGTGAATTATGCATTGTTGCTTACGGATCAAATGATTGTTTATGTTCCGCAGATAGGAGAAGAAACACAGAAAGGAGTGTTAGATTCCGGAAAAAATAACGGAATGGCTAGAGATGGAAAAATTTGTTCGAAGGAAGAAAAGCAAGTGAATTTGAATACTGCTACTTTAGAAGAATTAAAAGGTTTAACAGGAATTGGCGAGAAAAAAGCACAAAAAATTATTGATTATCGTGAGGAAAAAGGAAAATTTTCTAAGGTGGATGATTTACAGAATGTAGATGGATTTGGAGTGAAAACGATAGAAAAATTACGAAAAAATCTAACAGTTTGAAAAGACATTGTTTGGAAGATTTTGAAAGAATGTGAATTTGAAGTATGATATACGTTTTGGTAAGGTAACGGTAAGGATAGAATCCCAAATTTTATAAACGAGTAATGTTCGTGAAAATTAGATAGTCGATATTCATTGAAAGAGCAGGTGATAAATGTGAGTGATCGCATTCCATGGAATCAATATTTTATGGCACAGAGTGTGTTGTTATCATTGAGAAGTACATGCGAGCGCTTGGGGGTTGGAGCAGTCATTGTTCTTGATAATCGGGTCATTGCAGGAGGGTACAATGGTTCTGTGAGTGGAGATACTCATTGTATTGATGGAAAATGCTATTGTATTGATGGGCATTGTGTGCGTACAATTCATGCAGAAATGAATGCTATTCTTCAATGCGCCAAGTTTGGTGTTTCTACAGATGGAGCAGAGATCTATGTTACTCACTTTCCTTGTTTGGCTTGTACCAAAATGATCTTACAAGCAGGAATACAGAAAATTTATTACTTGGAAGATTATCATAATAGTGAATATGCGCAGATGTTGATGGATACTGTTGGGGTTGCAGTAGAAAAGGTCGTGCTTTCGCCAAAGTATTTTGATAAGTTAAATTTTGGAAATATGATTGTGGATGTTGCTTTTGAAACAGACGAATAAGATTCGTTTATTTTTTCAAAATATGCCACTGCTTTTGTTAAGTTTTGTCATATTGTCAATTAGTTTTTTTGCGTATGATGGTGGAGTAGCGAGCATTGTTCTTACCATATTTACCATTTTTAGAACTGTTGTGACTAGAAATATAAAACTTATTTCTCTTTCGATTGTTTGTTTTTGTTTGTTGGGTAGTCTTATTTTATACGAAAAATGTAGTTATCAATACTCTCAGAGTAAAATTGGTAGAAGTGAAGATATAATTGTGATTCAAATGGCTACTTTAAAAGTAGAAGATGACCAGATATCTTTTATTGGAAAGATTGCAAAAAAAGGGAAGGTAATGTGCTTTTTTTGCTGCAAAAGTAAAGAAGAACAGCAAAAATGGAAATATCTTAAAAAACCAACTGCTATACGTGCAAAGGGAGAGTTGCAACTTCCTGAAGAGCAGCGAAATTTAAATGGATTTGATTATCGAAAGTTTTTACGAGGAAAAAAGATAGCATTGATTGATACGATTGATAGTGTCTCTTTTATTAAACATTCGTTATCTTCAGTAGGTGAAATGTTTTCTTGGATGCGATTTCGAATGCTTGAACGAATTCGTAGAGTGTTTCCTAGTCCTCTTAATTATTATTTGGAAGGCCTATTGTTTTCGTATTTGGATCATGAATTTTCAGAAGATCTAGCAAGATTTCAGCGTTTAGGGATTATTCATTTTTTCTGTTTAAGCGGCATGCATGTTTTCTTTTTTCTACGATTTTTTCGTTTTCTTTTATTACGTATCGGCTTCACTTTAGAGACAACATTTGTATTGCAAATTTTGGCAAGTTTTCTTTATGCGGGATTGGCAGGATTTTCAGTAAGTTTGCTTAGAGGGTTGTTTCAAAAAAATTTAGAAATGTTTTCTAGACGTTATGATTTGGAGCTATGTAAACAGGATTGTTTTTTCTTGAGCTTATTTTTGGGTGTCTGTGTAAACCCATATTTGCTAATGACGGCGGGTGGACAACTTTCATATGGTTTTGGTTTTGCGAGCTTATTTTGGCAACCAATAACAGTGACACTTTCTTCAAAAATAGGGCAAAATTTAGTTTTTTCCACAGGACTCTCTTGGATGCTTTTACCGCTTTTATGGTGGCATTTTTTCGAGTGGAATCCGCTCTCTCTAATTCTAACCTGTGTTTTAGGTTGGCTTTTTGAACATTTTTTGTATTCATGTTTCGTGTTTATTTTTTTAGTTCCAATTCCTATAATAATTAATGTTCTCAATTTCTCTATGCAATTCTTGAATCAATTTTTGAAAATAGTGGAAGAATTGTTTCCCATTAATTGGTGTGTGGGAAAACCATCATTATTCTTGTTGCTTTTTATGTGGGGGATCATTTTTTTAAGTTTTCACTTTTTGGAATGCGGTCAATATTTTTTGTTCAAGGTTGCTTCTTTATTTTTTATTCCATTTCCTTTTTTTATTTCTCACCCATGGAATGGCTGTGTCATGATGGTAGATGTTGGCCAGGGTGACAGTTTGCTGGTTCAAGAACCATTGAATCGAAAAGTTAGTCTTATTGATACAGGTGGCCGAATTGATTTTGGAAAGAATAATAAGCGACTGTCGAATGCACAAAGAACATTGATTCCTTTGTTAAAAAGTAGGGGAATTCGTACGATAGATCATCTTTTTTTAACTCATGCAGATGCAGATCATTGTGGGGATGTGGATGTTTTAGCAGAAAACATTAGGATTAGAACAATTTATATACCTGCAGGTGCTGAAAAGCGGGAGTCTTTGCGAAGGAAATTGCAATCAATCTCTAAAAAAGGAACTGTAATTAGGCGTGTGCTTTCTCCGCAAAAAATTGATTCTTTTAATTTATTGTCGCCCAGAGATATTGGAAATGGAGAGAATAAGGATTCTTTGGTTTTGTATCGGAATATTGAAGGAAAGAAGTTTCTATTTACAGGAGACCTGGAAAAAGAGGGTGAATATGAATTGTTAAAAAATTATTACGGTGTTCATTTAGATGTCTTGAAAGTCGGTCATCACGGGAGTCGAAGTTCAACTTCAGAAGAATTTTTGCAGGCCTTTTCTCCAAATATTGCATGGATTTCTGTAGGGAAGAAAAATCGCTATTCGCATCCGTCTGCAGAAACTTTAGAGCGATTGAGACAGCAAAGGATTTATCGTACTGATAAGCAGGGTGGAGTATTATAAATGGTCGCTACTTTTTGGTCTATCTGGAGAAGTAGAGACGGTTAAATAGCATGTAGCAAACGAAATTATTGTGAAAATTTTTCATTCACTGAAAAGAGATCTATAATTGAAATAAACTTATGTGCTTGATTAACAGGTTCTAAGGTGAAGGAGTTTATATGAATTTAGATTTAGCAATTCAAAAAATCAAACAGGGATACATTTCTTTGATTTATGTCGTTTATGGAACAGAAATTTACTTAAAAGAAAGAATTAAAGAATCGCTGAAAGAAGCATTGTTCCCGATATCTGAAGAAGAAAGCGATTTAATTACTTTTGATGGAAAGAGAATACCTATTTCGAAAATTTTAGAGGAAGCTAATACTCTTCCATTTTTTGGAGAGAAGCGACTTATTTTTATAGAAGATGCATGGTTTTTAACGAGTGAAAAGGTAACGGGAGTTGAAGTTAATTCTGAAGAATTGATGAATTACTTCCATTCGCCATTGCCGTCAACCATTTTAGTATTTTTGACTCAAAATAAATTGGATGGAAAAAGGAAAACGGTCAAACTTTTGAAAAAAGAAGCAGCTTTACTGGATGTCAATCCACTGGATGAACGCGGTATTCGCATGCATTTATTTAAAGAATCTAAGATTAATAATTTTCAAATTGATAAGGAAGCACTCAATTTATTAGTATTGTTGAATGACAAGGATGGAAAAACTTTCGATGTATCTAGAGCGCTATCTAATCTTTCTTTGCTTATGTTATATAAAAGTAAAGAGAAGAAGATTACAAAGCAAGATGTGGAAAATTTAATTCCTAAAAATTTGGAATATAATGTTTTTGATTTGAGCAAATTTTGGTTAAGTGGACGCTTAGAAGAAGCATTAGAGCTTCTTTCTGAAATGCTTTTGCAAGGTGAGGAGATTATTGCTATTCATGCAATTTTATTGAGCCAAATTCGTTTATTATTACAGATAAAATTGCTTTTGGAGGAAGGTTACCAGCAAAGTGAAATGATAAAAATATTGAAAATTAATCCCTATCGTGTAAAACTCGCATTGGAACAATCTCAAAAATTTTCAGTATCTTTGTTGAAAGAGCTTTTTGATGAAATGGTTGAAATTGATTATGATATGAAAACAGGGAAGATGGAGAAGGAGCTGTTATTACAATTATTTTTATTAAAAACGGCTGAAAAATTTTGAAGTCTCAAAAAGTTAGGATGTAACCTTTGGCAGATCTATTTTTAGAGAGATTTGAAGATGATTTTGTCATTTTTTAAATACGATAAACTTGCTTATAAAATAATTTGTAATAATAGCAATTATTTGGCCAATAATAGTGAAAATAAAATTCTCGAGTGCAATTGGATTTCCAATTGTTTTTTGAGTTAGCCCATTGTTCAAAAGAAATTGAGTATAGTCAATGTTATTAAGATGAAATAAATGAATAAAAAATTCATGAAATTTATCTATTGCAAAGTAGGCAATCGCAACATCTATTGTGAAAACAACCAGGCGACCTATAGTGAAATGAAAAAATTGTAATAAGGTTGATTTTCCTTTGTTTTGGTTTTTAAATACCCAAAATTTATTGGTGATAAAAGCAAAAATGACAGCAACGATATTGGCGATGGTAGCTGATAGAGAAGCGGTATCATATAGTGCAAATACAGTCAAGCGAATAAAAAAGTAAACAATTGTTGTTAAGAATCCGAAGATAAGATACATAATGAATTCATTTGCTTTGTTTTTCTGTGTAAGGATCTGTTGTTTGGACATATTAAATTTCGTTGCTCCTCTGTACTTGGTTTATTAGGATCTGCCCAAGATTTCGGAGCTCAAAAATTAATTTCACTAAAAATCTTGGGCAGGCTCTAAGTGGTCTGACGTGATTGTAAATGTTAATATATTGCTCTAATTTGTACTCGCTCAAAATTATACAGGATTAGATGATAAAAATCTTGATTTTTAGAAATGTAGTATGTGTTAATATTTATGAAGTATTAGGCAAGTTGAATGAGAAGATAAATTAGGCTACAGGAGGATAAATAATATGAAAATTGCTTACTTAGGACCTAAGGGTTCCTTTTCATATTTGGCAACTCAGCAGGTTTATGGCAAAGAAGAATTGATGTCTTATTTTTCAATTACTGATTGTCTGGCAGCTTTGGAAAATGGAGAAGTTGATACAGCGGTTGTACCGATTGAAAATAGTGTGGAAGGAGTTGTGAGTGAAACCATTGACTATTTATTTCATCATTCGCAATTGAAGGCTTCATGTGAGTTGGTTTTACCAGTGGTTCAAAATTTTCTGGTTCATCCGCACAATAAAGACAGTAAGCTTATCAAAATTTTATCTCATCCTCAGGCAATTTCGCAAAGTAGGAAGTTTCTTTTGGAAAACTATCTGAATGTTCCTATTTGGCATACTCCTTCTACTGCAAAGGCTGCCGAGTATGTGATGGATCATCCAGAGGAGCCTGTAGCAGCGATTGGTTCACAAGTTTTGGCGGAACAATATGGAATGCTAATTCTTCATCAAAGCATTCAAGAAATGGAAGAGAATCATACTCGTTTTTGGGTTTTAGGGAAGGTGCCGCAGATGTTGTTGTCGGTCTTTGAGCGTAAATGTACCCTTGCATTCACTTTGGAGAAAAATGTACCAGGGTCACTTTATTCGGCACTGTCGATGTTTGCTTCAAGAGAGATCAATCTAACGAAAATTGAATCTCGTCCATTAAGAACGGTATTGGGCGAGTATTTTTTTATTGTTGATTGCTTAGAATTTGATAACAAACAATGTATTAAAGAGGCAATTGAGGAGATGACAGAGTTTGGAAATGTTGTAAAGGTTTTAGGTAGTTATGATGTTGTGAGGTTGAGTATAGTATCATTGGAAATCTGATTATTTATTAGAGTATGTGAACGATGGATGGCAGAGTTTAGGTAGGATGTACCTTTTGGTTCATCTATATATAGAGATCATTAACAGACTTTTAGTGATTTACAAAGGTTTTTCTGTGGGCAATATATTTAATCGCGAAACAAACGAAGCTTAGCAGAACTTAGGGAAAATGTATCTCTTGGTTTAAAAAATAGCTCAAAAATTCACTTCAATAGAGATCTTGGATAGGCTCTTAGTGAATTTACTAGATCTTCATTTTATTTGAAAGATTAGAAAATTTGTAAATTTTTTAAAAATTACTGAAAATGGAAGGGAATTTTAGTAAGATAAAGATTGCGAAAGGGACTATGTGAATTTTTTTGACTATTTGAATTAACCGGAGGGGATATGGAGAAGCTTAAATTATGCTTGATTTCTATTTGTAAATTTTTGAAACCGTATTTGAAAAAACTTCATAAATGGCGAAAGCGAATATGGCGAAAGTATCAAATTAATAAGATAATCTTGTTGGTTAGTTTGACGTTTGCTTTGATTTCATCGGCGTATTTGTTTTATTTGGCAAAAACTGCGGATGTAAAAACTTTGAAGTCTTCGATGTCTGCTCATACGGTTATTTTGGATGAGTTTGATCAGGAAGTTGGATCATTATACGGACAGAAAGGAACGTATAAGAAGTTGTCTGAAATTTCACCGAAAATTCAAGAAGCAGTTATTTCAACAGAGGATAGGACGTTTTATGAGAATCGCGGTGTGGATCCAATGGGGATTTTGCGAGCTGTATTTTATGGAGTTGTTCGTCGTGGAATTTCTGGTGGTGGGTCGACGATTACTCAACAGTTAGCAAAAAACGCTTATTTAACGCAAAGGCAAACATGGGATCGAAAGGCACGTGAGTTATTTTTAGCTCTTGAAATTAACAAAAAGTATAAAAAAAAAGACATCTTGGCGATGTATCTTAATCAATCGTATTTTGGAAATGGAATCTGGGGAGTCGAAGATGCAGCTCATAAATATTTTGGTAAATGTGCAGCTGAGGTCAATACTGGGGAAGCTGCAATGTTGGCTGGAATATTAAAGGGTCCAGAAATTTATAATCCAATTAATTCTTTAGAGAAGGCGAAAAATCGGCGTGATACCGTATTGCAAGTTATGGTAGACAATGAAAAGTTGTCTCAAAAAGAAGTGGATGAAGAAGCTAAGGTTTCGGTGGAGTCGATGCTTAACGATAATTATTCTGCTTCCAAGGACAGTTATAGATACCCTTCATTTTTTGATGCGATGATTTCAGAAGCGGAGAAAAAAGCTGATCTTTCAGAAAAGGATATTTTGACTAAAGGATACAAAATTTATACAACACTAAATCAAAATCATCAAAAAGCAATGCAGAGTGTGTATAATGAAGAATGGAAGTTTCCACATGCGGATGATGGTAAGGTAGTGCAATCTGCAACCGTTGCAATGAATCCTGCTACTGGTGGAGTAGAAGCGCTTGTTGGGGAGGTTGGAGATTCTTCTAAACATTTATTTCGTGGGTTTAATTATGCTACACAAAGTGAGCGCTCACCTGGTTCCTCCATTAAACCGTTAGTCGTTTATACACCTGCGATTCAAAAAGGATATAAATTGGATGAAATGTTGCCAAATAGTCAAGAGGAATTGAAGAAGATTTCAAAAATTCAAGGATTCGATGGTGCTGAAAAAGTAACGAATTATGATCAAATTTTTACTGGAGAAGTCCCGATGTATCAAGCATTGGCCAGAAGTTTGAATGTTCCTGCAGTTTATTTGGAAAGTAAAGTTGGGTTGAATTGTGCGTTTGAGATGGGAGAAAGATTTGGCTTGCCCTTGCAGGATAAAGACAAATATTATGGACTTGCATTGGGAGGACTTTCACAAGGAGTTTCTCCTTGGATTATGGCTCAAGCATATGGAACTTTCGGAAATGGTGGTGAAATGATGCAGGCGCATTTGATTCGAAAAATCATTGATTCGACAGGAGCAGTGGTTTATGAAGCAAATGCTGAAAGCAAATCGGTTATTTCAAAAGGTGTTGCCAAGAAAATGACGAGCATGATGCTTGGAACTTTCAGTAGTGGTACAGGAGCAAATGCAGCCCCTTATGGCTATCGTTTAGCAGGAAAGACAGGTACAACCGAAACGGATTTTGATGTGAGTAAAACAAAAGATCAGTGGGTAATTGGCTATAATCCAAATTTGGTCATTGCTACATGGCTAGGTTTTGAGACCACAGATCAAGCTCATTACCTTGATGGAAGTTCTACTCAACAGGTTTCTGAAATTTTTAGGGATGTGGCGTCTGAAATTTTCCCAAATACATCTGGTAAGAAATTTGATGATCTCTATAATGGAATTCAAAATGCATATGCCATTGCAGGTGAAGATATGGAGGATGTAGAAGAGGAGTCGGGAACGAAAGATTCTAAATTGAAAGATTTAAAGAAAAAATCGGAAGAGATTTGGAAAAAAACTGAAGATAGTGGTAAAAATATTATTGATGGAGTGACGGACCGAGTCAAGAATGGCTGGAAGAAAGTAAAAAACTTTTTTGGAGGTAATTAAGATGAATGTTTATGATACAGCAAATCAATTAGAACGAGAATTACGGATGTTGCCTGAATATATTGCATTAAAAGAATCCAGAGAGAAAATTAAAGATGATCCCAAAGCAGTTGAACTATTTGAGGAGTTTAAAAAAATTCAAAAGGAGTTGGACTCAAAGGTGATGACTGGTGAAATTCCTAGTGAAGAGGAACAGGCTAAGCTTTCTGAAATTGCCAAAAAAGTTGGAGAAAATGTGATACTTTCAGAAATGTTGAGCAAAGAGCATGTTTTTGGACAAATTATTCAAGATGTTACGGGCCTAATTCAAGCTCCTCTCTCGGAATTGTACAGATAAGTAGTTTTTTAAATTAAATATGAAAGTGCTTGCTATAACTATGCATAAAAAAATGGGAAAATAGTCATGTTCCAAACCCACCAATGATTCTCAATTGCCTGATGGTCAATGAAAAATAGGATATATTTTTTGGTGTTTATCCGTAAAAAGACAAGTTAACATAAAATAAAAAATCGCCCTTACATATAATTAAGGCGATTTTTGTTTTATATTTATTTTGAAGAAGAGCTTGAATCTTTTGCTTTACTAGATTTTACTTTGCTAGATGATTTTGCTTTTTTACTTGAGGATTTCTTGCTTTCATTAGATTCACCTGTAAATTGTGATAAAACATTATCAAATGCAGAATCTACGATTTTCACATTTTCATCTTTAATTAATTTTAAAATAACTTTTTTTACAAATTCTGAATCATTAAGTTGTTTATCTTTAGCAATTTTTTCTAATGTTTTTTTGTAAGGAGTTAATGATTTTCCTTTTGATTTATTTTTTATCATTTTTACAAGATAGAATTTAGGAGCAGTAGGAGCAGCGGCAGTATAAGCTGATGTTTGACTACTTGCTTCAATAATTCCGGAAGTTTGCCCATCTTTTAAAGGATAACTAGCAGTTTTAACTTCTTCTGGTACGATTGTTGAAGTAGAATCAAATTTGAGATTTCCACCTTTACTTTTTGTTTCAGTATCTGTTGATTTTTCTTTTGCAATTTTTGCGAAGTCACTTCCTTCAGCTTGAACATCTTTTAAAACAGTTTCCGCTGTTTGTTTATCATCAAGAACGATCCACTGTATAGAAACTTCGGGATGGTATGTTTTCCAAACTTCTTTTATTTCTTTTTCATTTACCTTCACATTTGCTTCTTTACCTTTTTGGAATGCTAATTTTTTACGTATTTGATTCTTAAAAGACGTTTGTGTAAGTCCTCTTTGTTTTAGCTCATCATTGAAAGAGTCACCTGCTTGTTTTTTTGCTTCATCATATGCCTTTGTGACGTCAGCCTCTTTTACTTTATCACCATAAACCTTTTCAAATGCATCAAAAATAATAAGCTCCATAGCTGTTTGTTGACCTGTTTGGGTACTTTTCACTTCATTATAAAAATCCTCAACTGTGATTGATTTTCCTTTCATTGTAGCAATTTTTTTAGAGCCACAACCAGTCAGAGATAAAATCGTTAATGCTGAAGTTGCTCCAAGAACTATTTTTTTTCTTATCATAATTAAAACACTCCTAGATTATTTTTTAGATTTATTAATAAATGATTACCGCATGAAGTGTACCATAAAAGTAAATAAGTGAAAAGTTGAAACCTTAGAATAAGTAGAAGAGCTTAAAAATAAACTTTGAGTGTGATCAAATTAATAGACTCTAAAAAGTAAGAAACTTCATCGAAGTTTTCTAAATCGCTTTGGCATGTACCATTTCGCAAAGAAAATTTCTTCTATTAAAAGTAGTAGCAGGAGTAGCAGAACCTTATTCTTTTCTTTAAAAGTTAAAATTCCAATTATCATGAATAGTCCGATAATGAAATTTAAGATTATCACAATGATTTGTTGCATTGATCGTTTTTTTTCTTTTATAGAGACTGGATATAGTTTTGTCATCTGCATATAATCGTAGGAAGAATACATTGGTAACAGTTGAAAACCAATTAGGTAAGTAAAAAGTAGTGCAAGCGAAATTGCAATCATCCATTGATCCACAAATATTAAAATCAAACTACCAAGGATGCTTAGGCGGAGTACTAAACCGCTATATTCTGTTTTTCGTAAAAAAGTACGCCAGTAGAGATAGGAAAAGGTATTTTTGTGCATTGGTTTGATTTGTTTTAAAAATAGATCTAAATATTTTCTTCGTTTAACTTTAGTAGCAATATTGGGAACGTCTGTAAACAATGAGAAAAAGCGATAAATTTTGTAAAGTCTAGTATTTTCTTTCGCAAGCAAGATGCTCCAGTTCAGGAAAAGAGAGGTAAACAATCGGCGCAAATAAAATTCAATACATAGAGTAAATATTCCCACTACTAAAAGCATGATCAATGGTGAAAGAAAGATTCCAAGAATAAATGTTAATAAGCGAAATATAAATAGAAGCAGTGATTTTAACGAATCAGATTTTGTAGGTAGAGATTTTTCTTGCAGAAAATTGGAAAATTGTACGATTAAATCGATTCGCTTCCATAAGGAAAGAGCTATGAAGAAGCAAGTAAAACTAATCCATGTAGCTCCTACGTTGCGAATCATTATGGGCATGCAAAGACAAACTACAATAGCGTTGCCCAATAATGGTAGTATCATCGAATAGGCGATACTTGAGCGAAAATAATTTTCCATCTTACTTTCTTTTGGCAGCAAAAAAACAGAGTCAGCCTCCTTTATTAAGGTGGCTAAATGACCAAAATAGCCATATAATGCAAAAATGGAAGGAACTAAAATTTTTCCCCAAAAGACGCCTTCAGGAAGATTTTTTAATAATTCTGAATAGTAGAATAACATTCCACCAAGCAAAAATATACATGCTAGTAAAAAGTGATCATTTAAAACAAAACGTAAGTAGCGTAGCATTTGATCAAAATGACGAGTACGTCGTTGGTTAAATAATTCATTCATGAATCGTTCACCTCTGCATCTTTTTCCACTGTTAAAGCAATGTAAATATCATCAAGTGTTGCGTTAGGCATTTTAAAAGAGGTTCTCAATTTTTCAATACTGCCAAAGGCACGAACTTTTCCATCATGTAGGATGATAAATTTGTCACAATATCGCTCTGCTGTAGCAAGGATATGGGTTGACATTAAAAGTGCAGCTCCATTTTCTTTTGCTTGCTTCATCATTTCTAATAAATCATGGATAGCTAATGGATCCAGGCCCACAAATGGTTCATCAATAATGAACAAGCTAGGTTTCACTAAAAAGGCACAGAGCACCATTACTTTTTGTTTCATTCCTTTAGAAAAGTTTGTAGGGAACCAATCTAGCTTTTTTTCTAAACGAAACAATTTAAGAAGCGAATCTGCACGTTTATTTGCAATATCTTGCTCAATATCATAAGCAAGTGCAGTTACTTCGATATGTTCACGTAATGTTAATTCTTCATACAACACTGGTGTCTCAGGGATGAATCCGATCTTTTTTCGATAATTCTCAGGATTATCTTTAAGTGCTAATCCGTCCACATAAATTTCACCTTTTTGTGGAGTAAGTAATCCCATAATTTCTTTGATAGTAGTGCTTTTACCTGCTCCATTGAGTCCGATTAAACCTACTAATTCTCCGCGTTTCACATCGAAATTAACATTTTTTAGAATTGGTAAATGGCCGTAACCACCTGTTAAATTCTTAACTTTTAAACTCATGGTTGACTCCTTTTTTTATTTTGAAGGTCATATTCTATATATCATTATTCTTTTTTATTTTATCAAATACCAATAAACATGAACAGAACTCCAATTTTTGTTAAAATAAAAATTAATAAGGATTTTTCGGATATTGAATTTTGTAAACAGACTCTTAACTAATTTGGGAGGACATTTTAATGAAAGATTGTCTTTTTTGTAAAATTGCTCGAAAAGAGATACCGAGCGCTAAGGTTTACGAAGATGAAAAAGTTTATGCATTTTTGGATTTGAGTCAAACAACATTGGGTCATACCTTGCTGATTCCTAAAAAACATGTTAGTGATATTTTTGAGTATGATGAAGAGCTAGCTAGTGATTTTTTTGCACGTGTGCCAAAAATTGCTCGTGCGTTAGAAAGAGCATTCTCAGAGGTCAAGGGGGTCAATCTTATTAACAATAATCGTGAATTGGCGTACCAATCAGTTTTTCACTCACATTTTCACTTTGTTCCTCGTTACAGTGTGGAAGATGATTTTCATATTCATTTTGGAGATCATAGTGATCAATATACTCCTGAGGAATTAACTGGAATTGCTATAAAAATAGCGAATTCGATTGAATAGATTTTTCAAAAGAGGGGAATTCTTATGAATTTAATGACAGATTTTTTAGAGCTGGTGAATTCTTATAAAAACTTTCAAGAGAAAAAGATCAATGTCACTGATCAGGTAAAAATTAATTTTAAACCTGCATTAGAGGATGTGGAAAAGTTGTTTAGGGATTATAAATTTGAAATTGAGCCACGAATTAATAAGATTAATGAAAAACTTCGAAATATCGAATCTTTTTTTGTAAATAATGGTGCTAATTCTTAATTAAATTTTCTGTAAAATATCAAAAGGAAATTATTGTTTTTAAAGTGTGGCAAAATTTCGAGTACATATTGCGTTACGTAAAAATTCCTGTGAAACTATGTGAGTCCTTCTTCCAAAAAATTTATTTTTTAACTGATTTATTTGTTTCAACTCAGCCTGATTAAGGAATTTATGATAGTATTTTAATTCTTCTTTTTATTTTCATACTGATTTTGTCCACCTTTGCTATCTTTTTACATTTTTGGTTTAATAATATTTTCGTAGGTATTTTTATGTAATGCAACGATAGAAACTTCTTGGTGCTTTTGATGAGGAAATCTGTTGGCTTGACTATTCAAAATAAAATATCGATAATACTATGCGTAGGCATTTTAATACATTTGTAATGAGTGTGTTGAAATTGATTGTTCTGAATTTGTACAGGAGGATATGCATGCCAGAATTGTCAGTAATTGTTCCGTGCTTCAATGAAGAGGCTGCTCTGCCTCTGTTTATAGATGAAGTCGAAAAAGTTAATTTACAGATGGATGTGGATATTGTTTATTATTTTGTGAATGATGGGTCCACGGATCAGACTTTAGAAGTATTAAAACAATTATCTAAGGAAAACTCACGAGTATGCTATCTTTCTTTTTCTCGTAATTTTGGTAAAGAAGCAGCGTTATTGGCAGGATTAGAAGCGACTAAAGGAGAATTTGTAACTGTCATGGACGCAGATTTGCAGGATCCACCGGAATTATTGCCAAAAATGTTGAATTTGCTTCGGGAAGAAAATTACGATGTAATTGGAATGAAGCGTGCTAGTCGAAATGGAGAGCCTGTAATTCGTTCATATTTTTCTAGATTGTTTTATAGGATTATTAATAGTGTTTCTGATACGAAGATGATAGATGGTGTGCGTGATTTTCGTTTAATGACACGTCAGGTGGTTGATGCGATCTTAGAACTAAAAGAAGTAAATCGTTTTTCAAAAGGTTTGTTTAGCTGGGTTGGTTTTCGCACAACATATCTTTCATACGAAAATAGGGAGCGTATAGCAGGTGAAACTTCTTGGAATTTTTGGACATTGTTGAAATACTCAATGGAAGGTATTGTTAATTTTTCAGAAGCTCCATTGACTATGGCTGCTTTTGTAGGGATATTAAGCTGTTTTTTATCATTTGCAATGATGTTGTACTATTTTTTTAGAGATCTTATATGGAATAATCCTGTTCCTGGATGGGTAAGTACTACTTGTATTATTTTATTTATTGGTGGAATGCAGTTGCTTTGTTTAGGGATTATCGGAAAGTATATAGGTAGGATTTTTTTGGAGACGAAGAAGCGACCGATTTATTTGATTAAAGAAAAAAATTTTGATTGAATTTCTGATAGTATGAGCGGCAGTTAATTAATTTAAATGAGCTAATTATAGAAATAGACAAAGATCTTAGAACCTATTAACTTGTTTTTCAACGATGAATGATTTTGACTCCAAGATCTTGAGCAAACTCTTATTCATTTTACAAATGAGGTGGATGTTTGTAAGAAATACAAGTCTTTTGCGCTTTCATTGTGTTTTGGATTTGACAACATTTTTGCGAGTATTTTTACGTGATGCAATGATAGGGATTTCGCGGATGTTTTTGATGAGACAATTCTAATATTTGCACATCCTTGGAGTTGTGCTATACTGTCAGTGTGATTTTAATGATGAGATTTATGCAGTTGTTTTTCATGAACACCTCCTAAGTCACCATCAAGTAATAATTGCACTAAATTTAAAAAGCGTGCTAAACGCACAAGGAGGAATTTATTCATGGCAACAGGAACAGTTAAATGGTTTAATGCAGAAAAAGGTTTTGGATTTATCACTAGTGAAGATGGGAATGATGTATTTGTACATTTTTCAGCAATCCAAGGAGATGGTTTCAAAACTTTAGAAGAAGGTCAAGAAGTTAATTTTGACGTTGAAGATGGCGCTCGTGGACCACAAGCGACTAATGTATTTAAAGCATAAATGAAAATATAAATATTTTAGTAAAAGAACAGCTTGGAAGAGAATCTACAGGCTGTTCTTTTGATTCTATTATTAAATGGTATTGATGAAGCTTATGGGGTACTATTTTTGATTTTCAAATCTTGCTTCAATTACATAGTGAAATAAATCATTTGCCGTGAAAGTCCAAACCGTTTTTTGTAGCCTCCTTGTATTTTTGGTTTGATAACATCTTTGCGGATATTTTTGATGAGGCGATTTGATCTGTTTACGATTAAATATTTGTTTGATACAATCGTCAAAGGAATTCAATTTTGTAAGGTAATTTTTCTGTAAAGATCCATGATTGGGAGGTAGAGTGCGTGGTTTTTAATGATGAGGGAAAAAAGTCGAAAAAACCGTGGGAATCACAGATTTATGAAACAGGTCAAGAAGCAGGCAATTCACGTGTAGCACGCCGGAAAAAGAGGATGAAAGTTACGTTATTTAATAAGTTATTAGTTATTTTGTTGACTATCATTATTTTGACTCCAATCTTTGGATATTTTTATTTACAACATGCTAAGAGTGGGAGCGCAACAAAAGTTTCTAATACTAAAAGTAGTGTATTGTCTAAGAAAAGTATTGGGAAATCTTTTTCAACTGAAAAATCTATAATTTCCAGTACTTCAGCAAGGAAGATAGAATCATCAACTAAAAACGAAGAGACAGTTTCTAGTAATTCTGCAACGACAACACCTGCTGGTCAAAAAACAATAACGGTTTTGGAAGGTGAAGGGTTGCAACATGTTGCTTCTCGTTCAGGAGTATCTGTAGAAGAATTGGCGAGATTAAATGGAATTACTTTGCGGCCGGATGGCAGTTTTTACCCTGCGATTAACCCTGGACAAGAATTGAAGGTGGATTAGTTCTTTTGGGTGTATAAAACTGTAGTTAGAAGTTCTTGTGATTATATCGTTCAGAACTTTTTTTTATATTGATGGATGATTTTTTGTAGAAAAATGGTAGTTCTACTTTAACTTTTTTTTAGGTATCTGTTGAGAAATATAGACTCTTATAGGAGGTTGGAATAAATGAAGAAAATAAATATAGCGATTGATGGACCTGCCTCTTCCGGAAAGAGTACTGTGGCAAAGATTTTGGCAAAAAAATATGAATATACTTATTTGGATACAGGATCGATGTATCGAGTGTTGACATATTGTGCGTTAAAAGAAAAAGTAAATATTGAAGAGGAAATTGTTTTAATTAAACTGTTGCAAAGTCTTCATATTACTTTTCAGCAAGGAGATCAAGACAAAAAGGTTTTTGTGAATGGGCAGGATGTAAGTAGGGAGATTCGTCTGCCAGATGTAACTAATTTAGTTTCTGTGGTAGCTGCTCATAGAATGGTTAGGGAAGAAATGGTCAAACTTCAGAAAGAATATGCTAAATTAGGTGGCGTAGTGATGGATGGTAGGGATATAGGAACGATGGTTTTGCCCAACGCAGAAGTAAAAATTTTCCTAGTAGCGTCCATTCAAGAACGAGCAGAAAGGCGATTTCTTGAGAATCAAAGCAAAGGGATTCCGGCAGATTTTGAGAAGCTAAAAAAAGAAATTGAAGAGCGAGATTTTTTAGATTCAACTAGAGAAGTCTCACCATTGCAGCAGGCAAAAGATGCAATTTTGGTGGATACTACTGGCCTAAGTATCAATGAAGTGGTGGAAAAAATAGAAGAAGTTGTGAGGATAAAGGAAGGTTTCTAGTAAATGATATGGAAATTGTTGATTTTCGAAGGATATCAATGAAGAAATTCTAAAATGCTTTTAATTTTTTTAAAAATAGCATAAACTGTATATGTTGCCTTAAAGCATGTTTGATATATTTATTATTTCTGTGAGTGGGATGATGCAATAAAAAATTGTGCTTTCATCTGTATTATGTGATTAAGCATGTTTAAAAATGAAGGTTAACGATGTTTTTGTAGGAGGATTTTTTTATGTCAGATTTTGAAAGCTTATTAAATGCACAAGAAGATGTGAAGATAGGGGATGTTGTTAAAGCTGTCGTAGAACAGGTTGATGAATCTAAGAAGCAGTTGATTGTTAGTTTACCAGGAGGAGTTCAAGGCGTGGTTCCTATTCGTGAATTATCTGTTGAGCCAATTAAAGATATTACGATAGCAGCAAGCGTTGGAGATGAGGTGGAATTAGTTGTTTCTCAGGAAGTAAGGGGTATTGCGCAAGATGAAGGTCTTACATTTATTTTGTCTAAAAACAAATTATTAGCGCGTGCTACTTGGAATGAGTTGGTCGGAAAAGAAGGTGAAAGTCTTCATGTAAAAGTGGTTAAGGCAGTTAAGGGTGGTTTATCTGTTGCGGTTAAAGGTTTGCGTGGATTTATTCCTGCATCTATGGTGGCGGATCGTTTCGTTTCAGATTTGTCAAAATATGTTGGTCAAGAATTTGATGCGAAAATTATTGAAGTTGATCCTTTAGCGAATCGTTTAATTCTTTCTCGTCGTGCGTTGTTAGAGGCGGATAGAAAGGCAGAAAAAACAAAA
Source organism: Lactobacillales bacterium (assembly GCA_031288715.1). Taxonomy (GTDB): domain Bacteria; phylum Bacillota; class Bacilli; order Lactobacillales; family Streptococcaceae; genus JAIRLR01. The sequence goes on from JAITQW010000008.1 coordinate 43,095, forward strand.
ATTCTTGAATCATTGCATGAAGGAGATATAGTAGAAGGAGTAGTTGCTCGTCTGACAGATTTTGGAGCATTTGTAAATCTCGGTGGTATAGATGGATTAATTCATATTTCAGAATTAGCGCATCACAGGGTAAGTAATCCTGCAGAAATTTTATTTGTCGGGGAGTCTGTAAATGTTAAAATTTTGAAAGTTGATTCTGAAAAAGGACGCCTTTCTCTTTCATTGAAAGCGACCCTTCCTAGTCCTTGGGATGGTATTGAAGAAAAAGCAGCAGTTGGGACAGTTCTTAAAGGAACAGTTAAACGTTTGACGGATTTTGGAGCATTTTTGGAAATTTTTCCAGGTGTAGAAGGTTTAGTGCATATTTCTCAAATTGCTCATGATCATGTAGAAAATCTTAAGGAAAAATTAAAGCTAGGAGATGCTGTTGAAGTTAAAGTATTAGAATTAATTCCAGAGGAGCGTCGGATTGGTCTTTCAATGAAAGCGTTGTTGGAAAAATCAGAAGAAGTAGAAGAGGTTCCTTCAAGTGTTGAAAAAGAAATAGAGGGACAGGGGTCTAAAGTTGAAACAGATTAAGGATCAGGTATCAGGATATGTTTCGGAAGAAGAATATTTTTTGAGAAAATTGAGGGGAATCTCAATTTTTTTATTTTAAGGTTTTGATAGCTGATTTTTGGAGAGTATAAATAATGATTGCTTAATAATTCATAATAGCTATAAATAAGCTATTTTTGATATTATATCTATTTATAAAGACACGTTTTTGCTCAAAATTGCGAACTACCTTAACGATTGACAAACGTTTCTCCTTTGAGCGATTTTTAATCGCGAAACACGAGAAACGTGGCAGAGTTTAGGTAGAGGATGTACTTTTGGTGCGAACTATTTTAACGATTGAGGCACAAAATAATCTTGGTAGCTTTTGCTTTCATAAAGAGAAACAGTTGATTTTTTACCGCGCAAGCTAAAGATACTAGTAGACTTATTTTTTTTCTTCTTTTCAATATCTTTTAGTTTCTTTAATCCATTTTTGTAATTGTATTTTTCAGGATTTATAGAAGAGAGACCACTTTCTTTTTTTCCATAAAAACGTAGAAGGTCTCCTGTTGTAATGCGATCAGATGTTGCCAGCTGCAAGTCTACTTTCTTTTGGAGTTCTTGAATTTTTTTCTGTGTATCATCAGAAGGATTCTCCAGAAACTCACCTGTTTGTGTGTGATAAATTTTTGAACCAATAACGGTATATTCTGGTGTTATAAAATGTTTATCACGGAAAGCAACAAGTTGATCACGATTTGGTGAAAATAAATCTTGACCTAGCTGTAAGTAGGTAGTAGTGCCAATTCCTAATAAATGTAATAGTGTTGGTAAAATATCTACTTGTCCACCATAGGTGTGATTTAGCTGTCCATCTTCACGACCAGGGATATGGAATATCAGAGGGACACGTTGAAGTTGTGTGTCATCAAATTCGTTCCAGGTTTCCTCGTTTTTTTCAAGTAATTTTGCCAATGAGGGATTTCGTTGGTTGGAAATTCCAAAATGGTCACCATAAAGGATGATGATTGATTTTTCATATAATCCGCTTGATTTTAGATAATTGAAAAATTCTTCTATAGACTTATCTAGATAATTTGCAGTTGCAAAATATCCATTAATGGTTTTGTCATCCGTGTCTGCTATCGGGAATCCACTTTCTGTATCGGTAAATGGTGAATATGGATAATGGTTAGAAACGGTTAGAAATTTACTATAAAATGGTTGTTGTAAGTGTTCCAAGTATTGAACAGATTGTTGGAATAAGGGTTTGTCATGTATTCCGTACTGAAAGGAATTTTTGTCTGTAATATCAAAATAATGGCTGTCGAAAAAGTAATCAATACCTAAACGTTTGTATGTTTCATTTCGATTCCAGAAAGTCCCTGAGTTTCCATGGAATATTGCACTAGTATAACCAGCCTTTTGTTGTAGAATATCAGGAGCAGCTTGGAAGGTGTTTTCTCCTCCTAATTGAGTAAATAGAGGGCCTTGATTTAAACCAAATAAGCTGTTTTCTAACAAATTTTCGGCATCGCTGGTTTTTCCAGCTTTAACTTGATGGAAAAAATTGTCAAAGCTAAAGCTGCTTTGTGAGTGAAAAAGGCTGTTTAGAAAAGGAGTGACCTCATGTTCTTGACCTTGCTTATCTTTTAGTTTGTAATCAATTAAAAATTTTTGAAAACTTTCAAGATGTATATAGATAACATTTCGATTTTTGGCTATACCAAAAAACTCTTCATTTGGCGCAATGTAATGTTCATGCACATATTTTTTAACGCTTGTTAAATCGTTGGGAGAAGCTTTTTTTCTTACCTGATTGGTTTTAAATGTTTGATATCCATCAAAACCTGTAAAAAAGTTAATTCCAAGATACTTTATGATATAGTCATGAGCAAAGGTTCGGCTCAATAATTCCGGGCGGCTACTTTCTGCAAAAAACAGATTAGCAAAAAACATCATTACAGAAATGGCTGTATTTGCAATAGCCACGCGTTTACGAAAGTAGCGTGGATCCATGATTGCTTTTTTGGTTACAAAAAGAATAGGTATAGCAATTAAGTCGATTAAGAAAAATATGTCAAGAGGACGAAATAAATGAATTGCAGCTTTACTTAGGCCTGCGGAGACAGATTTTGTTCCTAAGATAGTAGGGATGGTTATAAAATCAGAAAATTCACGATAGTAGACTATATTGGAGAATAATAGAATGCAAAGCCCTGCATAAATTCCTCCCATGAAAAGGTAACTCATCAGTTTTTTTTTTACATATAAGGATAGACCTAACAGAAAAATCGTTGTTGCCAAAGGGTTAATAAAAAGTATGAAGTATTGAAATTTATCTTCGATTCCCAATTTGAATATAAGAAGGTACGCAAAAATAGATTTTAGCCAAAATAAAAAAGTTAAGAAGCTCATAAATCCCAATCGTGTATTCAGTAGTTTAAAGGGATGGGAAATGTATTTATTCAAAAGATGGTGCCTCCATTTATTTCAAAGTAAACAGGTTCTTAAGGACTTAAAAATTCATTTCAAATTAGAGACAAGTTAACAGATTTTTATAAGTTCACATTAAATAGCTGTTTTTTAAGTTGTTATCCTAAATACTTTCTCAATTCTATATACGAATTCTAATTCTGTCAATTTCTCTTAACTTTTTTCAAGTGAATTGATATAATAAGTAACCATGATTATAGTTGATTTTAAAGCTAACTGACTATAAAAAAGAGAATGAAATACATGAAAAAATACAGTTGAAAAACTCTAAGGAATATAGAATGTATTTTCTGTTTGGTTCTTGAGGAAGATGTTGTGGATGAATGGATGGAAGCTTAGTGTTAATTTTTGGATGAGAATGAAAATTTCCTGAGATATGGCTATCTTTCGAAGCAAAGTAAAGGAATTAGATGAATTTTAAGTTCAGCTCCTCAGCAGTGTTTTTGATCGTTCTTTTTTATTCTGAAATTTCAAAAAGCTAAATCAGAATGCTTCGATTATTTTGTAAATAAATTAATGAATGTTCTTCATATTTTCAATTGAGAAGGGGATTATTTGAAAGTATTGAAAATTGAGGTGAGAAATTATGATTAAACCAATCATCATTGTTTCAATTACTGGAAGAAACCGTAAAGATATTTTTGAAGAGGCCAGGGAAATGAAGAAAGTAAAGGTTCCCATGGTGGAGTTAAGAGCAGATTTGTTGGAAGATTTACAGGTGTTTCAGGTAATACAAATGGTTCTTGAGCTAAAAGAAATTTTGCAGGAAATTCCGCTTATTTTCACTTATCGAACAATCGCTGAAGGAGGAGAGGGGCAATTTTTGCTGGATGAGGTTCGTGATCTAATGCTTGCTGTAATTCATCAAAAACAGGTGAATTTTGTGGATATTGAGTATAAATTATCTCAAGAGACTCGAGAGTTTTTATTAGAAGAGGCTAAGAGAAATGATATATCAACTATTTTAAGTTTACATGACTTTGCAGGAACAGCTCAGCAAGATATTTTAAATCAACAATTTGAAGAAATGAATCGTTTGGAAGCAACAGTTTTGAAAATTGTAACTATGGCTAATTCTATTGAAGATGTATTTAATTTGATGAGAGCTAGCTATGAATTTACTACACAACATTCACGATCTGTTATTGCTATGTCAATGGGAGAATTAGGCATTATTTCGCGTTTAGCAGTTAATCTTACGAACTCTTCGTATACATTTGCAAGTTTTCGCAAGCCGAGTGCTCCTGGGCAGATCAGTTATGAGAAGACAAAAGAAATGTTGGAGTTGTTGGGCATGTATTAAATGGACTATAAAATTTTAACTTTTGAGCAAGTTTAATAAATTTCTCCACTTACCTTGAGAAACGTAAGAAAAAAAATTATAATCTATTTTGTATAGGTTTAGTCTTTGAAAATGTGGAGGAAATTATGCCGGAACATTATTTTGATCCAAAGTTGAAGATTTTTGCGTTAAATTCCAATCGTCCATTGGCAGAAAAAATTGCTAAGGTTGTTGGAGTAGAGCTTGGAAAAAGCTCGGTATCTCAGTTTTCAGATGGCGAAATTCGAATTAATATTGAGGAGTCGATTCGAGGAGCACATGTATATGTGATCCAGTCGACGAGTGCACCTGTCAATGATCATTTGATGGAACTGTTCATTATGATTGATGCTTTGAAACGTGCTTCAGCCGCAATGATTAATGTTGTTATTCCATATTTTGGTTATGCTCGTCAGGATCGAAAAGCACGTTCTCGTGAGCCAATTACTTCGAAGTTGGTTGCAAACATGATTACGATTGCAGGAGCGACCCGTCTGCTTACCTTAGATCTTCATGCAGCTCAAATTCAAGGATTTTTTGATATTCCAGTGGATCACTTGATGGGAGCTCCGTTGTTAGCAGATTATTTTTTGGATCATCAACTTTGTGGTGATGAAGTAGTGGTGGTGTCTCCTGATCATGGAGGAGTGACACGTGCTCGCAAATTAGCGGAAATTTTGAGAACATCGATTGCTATTATTGACAAACGTCGACCTTGTGCGAATGAGGTTGAAGTGATGAATATTATTGGGAATGTGAAAGGGAAAAAATGCGTGTTGATTGATGATATGATTGACACTGCAGGTACGATTACATTAGCGGCAGATGCTTTGAAGGAAGCAGGAGCAACTGAGATTTATGCTTCTTGTACGCATCCTGTTTTGTCAGGACCAGCGTTGGATCGGATTGAGAATTCAGCTATTACAAAGTTGGTTGTTACGGATTCGATTGAATTATCAGTAGATCAGAGAATTAAAAAATTGGAAGAAATTTCTGTGGGAGGTTTAATTGGGGAAGCGCTTTTACGCATTCATGAGAATAAACCTGTATCTCCATTGTTTGAATGCCGACATTGTGATGCTGTGTAGCAAGTTATGCCATTGGGTATTATAATATTATATATGAAAATGCTTGAAGCAGATGTATGATATTTCAAGCATTTTTTGATTTCTACAAGTCTAATGTTGCGTAATGAGCATTTTCTTCAATAAATTCACGACGAGGTTCAACGCTATCTCCCATTAACATTTCGAAGACAATATTAGCTCTTTCAGCATCTTCTATAGAGATGCGAGCCATTAAGCGATTTTCAGGATCCATGGTTGTTTCCCAAAGTTGATGATCGTCCATTTCTCCCAAACCTTTGTAGCGTTGTATTATTGGTTTTGGTGTTTTAGAAAGATTACTTATAATTTCTTTAAGTCGATCTTCGGCATTAGCACCTGGTTGAACATAAGTTATATTTTTCCCATGTTTTACTCCGTATAAAGGTGGTTGAGCGATGTAGACGTAACCTGCTTCTACAACTGGTCGCATGTAACGATAAAAAAGAGTCAGCAAAAGAGTACGAATATGTGCTCCGTCTACGTCTGCATCGGTCATGATGACTAATTTATGATAACGAACCTTGCTTACATCAAACTCTGCTCCAAATCCTGTGCCCATAGCAGTAAATAGGGAACGGATCTCTTCGTTGGCAAGAATTTTTTCCATGGAAGCTTTTTCGACGTTAAGAATTTTTCCACGAATTGGCAAAATAGCTTGAAATTCACGATTTCGTCCAGATTTTGCTGAACCGCCGGCGGAATCTCCTTCGACAATGAAAATTTCTGTTTGTTCAGGATCATTGCTGGAGCAGTCGGCTAATTTTCCAGGTAGATTGGCAATCTCTAATCCAGATTTTTTTCGAGTCATTTCTCGTGCACGTTTTGCAGCTTGTCTGGCTTTTGCAGCGAGAATTCCTTTTTCAACAATTCTTTTTCCAATTTTTGGATTTTCAAGTAAAAATTTTTGGAAAGCATCACTAAACAGTCGATTGGTGATGGTAGAAACTTCTGAGTTTCCCAATTTTGTTTTCGTTTGACCTTCAAATTGAGGGTCAGGATGTTTAATCGAAATGACTGCTGTTAACCCTTCACGTACATCTTCCCCAGAAAGATTATCTTCGTTTTCTTTTAATATTTTTTGTTTGCGAGCATAATCATTGATCACTCTTGTTAGAGCGGTACGAAAACCTTGTTCATGTGTACCACCCTCATGAGTAGAAATATTATTGGCAAATGAGAGGGTAGTATTTTTAAAGTCGGTAGTATATTGCATGGCTACTTCAACAGTAATTCCATCCATTTCACCCTCTGTATAGATTGGATCTTCAAATAAAACCTCTTTTTTATTGTTTAAGAATTCGATATATGAGCACAATCCTCCTTCATAGTGGAATTCATCTTTTTGAGGAGAATGAGTTTCGTCATCTCGTTTATCTTTTATTGCAATTTTAAGCTCACGGTTTAAGAAAGCTAACTCTTGAATACGTCGTGTTAATTTTTTGTACTCAAAAACAGTAGTTTCTTGGAAAATTTCTGGATCGGGAAGAAAATGAACTGTTGTTCCGTGAAGATTGGTTTTTCCAATAGTTTCTAAGTCGCTCAATACTTGCCCACGTTTGTATTTTTGATAGTAGCGTTTGCCATTTTTTTGAACAATGACTTCTAAAAAAGAAGAAAGAGCATTTACAACAGATGAGCCAACACCGTGCAATCCCCCGGAAACTTTATATCCGCCGCCACCGAATTTTCCTCCTGCATGCAAAACTGTGAATACGGTTTCAACTGCTGGACGAGAAGTTTTTTCCTGAATATCGATTGGAATTCCGCGACCATCATCAGTCACTGTGATCGAATTGTCTTTTTCAATGATTACTTCGATAGTGGTAGCAAATCCTGCCATTGCCTCATCGATGGAGTTATCAACGATTTCCCAAACTAAATGATGTAGTCCTTCACTACTGGTGGAACCAATGTACATTCCAGGCCGTTTACGAACGGCTTCAAGCCCTTCTAGTACTTGAATTTGACTGGCATCATATTTTTTTGCTTTTTCATGAAATTCTTCTAGGTCACGTTCTTTTGACAAAATGAGTCCTCGCTTTCCGACTTTTTAGGACGTAACTTACAAGAATAGGCATGTCCTAAAACATAGATGAAATTCACTTGAAATGAGTGATTTTTTCTCCTTTATTATAGCATACTTCATGCTCTATATAATGGGTGAAAACTTAAGAAATATGACGAAAATTTATCAATAAAGTAATAATAAATGTTAAAAATATTTTTTTGCCCTTCATGTTTTTTTCAATTTAGAAAATTTTTGAAAATTAGCTAACCATAAGAAATAAATAGAGTAATATATTTCTTTTTATAATAATTATTATCTTATAATTTCTATTATTTTTATTTTGAGTTTACTATTACATAAAAAATTTGATTTCTGAAAAAGAAATTAGATGACTGGAGTTACAAATTATGGTTTTGCTTGCATATTTTAGTATTTAAAAAAGAAATATTACTAAATAAAAAATTATTGATTTAGTTGCTGTACTAAGTAACCTTAGATAATTTTTAACTCCCAAGCGAGTCTGTAATTTGTTTGTAGAAAGGAGGAAATTGTGATGAAAAAATTTTTTACTATCATATTTTTAACAATTTGTTTTGTTTTTTGTTTGGGATCATTGAGTGCAGTTGCTTTACAATTACCATCTCATCAGCGCTTTATGCGATCAAGATGCGCCACTGCTAAGAAAGATGTTAATGGGCGTATTACAGAAACTATCCCTGCTGGTTCTCATCGTGAATTTGTGGATAAATTCAGGGTTGGAACTACCTGGTACTTGCGTACAGCTTGGTCAAGACGGATCAATAAGTTAGAAGGAATTCCAGAGCCTACTTTGGAATCCAGTGTTGTTCTTATACCATCTCATCAGCGCTTTATGCGATCAAGATGTGCCACCGCTAAGAAAGATGTTAATGGGCGTATTACAGAAACTATCCCTGCTGGTTCTCATCGTGAATTTGTGGATAAATTCAGGGTTGGAACTACCTTATACTTGCGTACAGCTTGGTCAAGACGGATCAATAAGTTAGAAGGAATCCCAGAGCCTACTTTGGAATCCAGTATTGTTCCTATACCATCTCTAAGTGTTCCTAAAATAATGCGCGTTCAGCGTACTGTTCGTAGGGTTGACCCTACAGGAAGATTAATGGATTTTGTAGCAGTTAACACAGTGCGTCCGTTTTTGGCCAGATTTCAATGGAGCGGTAAGTGGTATTACATTACAGAGTGGTCATATAAAAGAGGGAGTAATGAAGGGATTCTTAAAAGTGATCTAGTGGACGTTGTCTCTGCGCCTAAGCCAGTAAATCAGCAATTAATTGCTAAGCCATCAGCTGCTAGACCAGTTCCTACTAAGTCCTCAATCACCAGGCCTTCAGTCACTAGGCCAGCTCCTACTAAGTCCTCAATTGCCAAGTCCTTAGTTGCTAAGCTAGTTCCTATTAAGTCTTCAGTTACTAAGCCTTTAGCTTTCTCAGCTACTAAGCGATCAATCGCTAATACGTCAGTTTTTCAATATAAACCATCATCCACTAAGCTATCAATTACTAATACATCAATTTTTCAACCTAAACCATTATCCACTAGGTTATCCATTACTGATACGTCAGTCTTTCAACCTAAACCATTATCTACTAAGCTATCAGTTACTAACACATCAGTTTTTCAACCCTCAACCACACTGCCTTTAGTAAGAATTGAGCGTTTGAGTGTTCCTAAAACGATGCGCTTTAAGCAAACTGTTTGTAGTCCAGATTCTACAGGAAAAATAGTAGCTGGTACAGAGCGTAAATTTGTGGCGAGATTTGAATGGGAAGGTCAATGGTATTACATTACAGATTGGTCAATGAAGAGGCGAAAAGATGGTATTCTTGCAGATTATTTAGTTGAGGTTCAACCTTCAGCTGAAGATGAAAGATTTGAACGAGAAAGAGCAGGTATTTTCGATTTCGGTGTAATGATCTATGCTGCTCAAAAACAAGTTAATAAAATTATGAGTGAGCAACCACAGAATATAACTAAGATCACAGCTGCGCAAGCATATTTAGATTTTCTCAAGATAAAGCAACAGCAAACTGTACAAGAGTTGGCAGTAGAGTGGAGTCAGAAAGCTGTTGATACTATCGATGAGCAATTTAGAAGAGATTTGTTGAATTTAAAATTTTATAAAAGGAAATTGGCTATAGAAAGTGCACCTGAGTTAAATTATGATTTGTTGAACCAAATTATTTCGCAAAATATTCGCCTACATCCTGAAAAAAAAGACACTTTCGCAAAATATTTGGCATTTATTAATGGTAAGTGGAAGGTTAGTGAAGCTGAAAAATGGTTGCATGGTGGAGGTGATTGTATAGCTTTCAACCTATATATGGAAGTGATTCAATTGTTTGATCAAGCGAATCAACCAAATGAAAAGACAAAAGCACTGACTTCAATTCAATCTATTGCTGAACAAGCAATGAAGAAAGGTATTACATATTTTAACTATGGAGATTATCAAGTGGCATGGGGAACATATCGAAAAACTAATTATTTTTATGAAAAATTAAAGCAATTAGGTGATAATGAGGCAGAAGCGAAGAGATTAGCAGCAGCAGTAGGAATGAATAAATCTTTAGATGCTGCAAAAAGAAATAGAAAAGATGATTTAGATCAATGGTGGAAAAAAGTTAATAGCCAATCAGAAACTAAGTGGCAGAATGATTTGGGCTTTATGATTGTTAATGATGAGCTTAGTTTAAGGAGTTTAAATGCAAATTATAATTGCTTTATTCCGTCAAAATCTTGGACTTCTAAGGAGGTTAGAGTGCATAAATACAATGTTAGCAATATATTATTGGATAGTTTTAGAATTCCTATAAAACAAGATAGTGCTTTGCGTCAAAAGATAAGTCAAAATTTGGGAATAGATTCAGGTCAATTAAATGAAAAAGAATTTGTTATTACTATACAAAATCCGGTCAATTTTAAGGGTATGGTCAATTTTGATACAAATTTTTTGCTTCGACCTCAATGGGTATTTGAGAGATACTATGGAGAAGGTGACGACAACCTTGCTCTTTCCGTTAGTGTAGATACAAAAGTAAAAGTATTTTCTTCAAATTCTTCAGCAAGTTCTGCTTTTTCTATTACTGGGAATCCATCGTGGTATTCGCTTGCTAGAGAGCAAGAAATATATCGAAATGAAGAAGGTGTAGAGATCACAAGATTTCCTAGATTGTCAATGTCTGGTAATATCCATTCCTTAGGTTTTAATAACATTGATACTTCTTCAAAAATTGTTTTGTCTAATACAAGGTTTTTAGATGGTCCTGTTCAAGGAGAGATAAAAACTGCATTAAATATTTTATTTTCTAAAGCTGCATACAATAGATTTAAGGATTGTTGTAAAACTCAGAGAACAGTAGGGGACATTTTTAAGACACTGCATAGTGAAGGTCATGTCCAGAAGGACATTATGGAATTGTTGGAAATTCCGGTAAATTAGAATAGATGGAAAAATACGAATGATTTAGTAAGCAGTATCACATCTAGATAACATAGCGATTTATAAAAGATTGAAAATTATAATATAAACTGTGTAAGTAGCTCATTCTAAATAAGGCTGCTTCGCAGTTTTTATTTTAATAAACTTACACAGTTTAGTTGACAAACTTGTTTTAGTTTTACATTTAGCTATCTAAAAAATTTCACATAAATGCATTAATGGCAAAACAAATAATAGACTGTCAAATCGATCTAAAATTCCACCGTGTCCTGGCAAAAGATTACCCGAATCTTTTATACCAAAATGACGTTTGAATGAACTTTCCACCAAATCACCCAATTGTCCTGCAAACGAAAATAAGACTGAAAGAAGCAGCAAAACAATTGCTGAATGATTGAAAAAATCAAGCGGTGGAAATAAGAATATAAAAATAATTGCAACAAGGAAAGCAAAAATCAACCCTCCAAGCATTCCTTCTATCGTTTTATTAGGGGAAATTTCCGGACACAATTTACGCTGACCGTATTTTTGTCCAAAAACGTAGGCGCCTATATCAGTTGCCCACACCAAAAATAAAGCGAAAAATACAGTTTCTAAGCCCTTTTCTCGCGCGCTAATCAAAGCATGAAAACCAAAACCCACATAAAGACTTACAATCACTGGAAAAGCCGCCTCTTCAATCGAATAAACGTTTTTTGAAATAACCGAAGCGCTTAATAAAATCATTACAACTAGAAAAAATAACGAAAGATTTCCCTCTTTTTGTGGAAGGAAATCAAAAATCTTTGCAAACGGAAACACCATTACAATTGTTCCAATAATTGCTAGAATTCCCTCAAAACTCTTAATCTCTAATTTATGCATGCGAAATAATTCATATACGCCAATCACCGACATAAGAGTTACTAAAATTGCAAACGGTAATTTTCCTAAAAACAAAAACGGAAGAAAAATAGCTAATGCAATTCCCGCTGTAACCACCCTTTTTTCCATAAAAACCTCCAAGTATTGCTAAAATTTTATTAAAAAGTTTACTAAAAATCAAACTATTTTTCTATCACAATCCACCAAACCGTCGATTTCTTTTCTGAAAGATTGCAATTGCGTATTTTAATGATTTCCCATCAAAATCAGGCCATAATTCTTCGGTAAAATAAAATTCGCTATAAGCCAACTGCCATAGCAAAAAATTGCTAATACGTTCTTCTCCACTTGTTCGAATCAACAACTCTGGATCTCGAAATTCCTTTTCCAAAAATCCAGTCATTAACGCATCGTTTACTTTTTCTTCTGAAACATCCAAAGGTGAAAGATTTTCATTTTTCACTTCTTTTGCTAATAGTTGAAATGTCGTTAAAAGCTCCGCTCTCCCGCCATAATTAAGAGCAAAATTAAGTATCATTCCTGTATTATCTTTTGTTTTTTCAATGGCATTTATTACTGCATCTTGTGTATGTGCTGGCAAATTTTCAACATACCCCATGGTTTTTACTTGAACGTTTTCTTTCACCAATTCGGGAACAAAATGATCAAAGAAATCAATTGGAAGTTTCATTAAAAATTTCACTTCTTTATCTGGTCGCTTCCAATTTTCAGTCGAAAAAGCATATAACGTAAGCACCTTAACTCCCAGTTTACTAGCTGCGGTTGTTACTTTTTTTACTGCCTCCATTCCCTCTTTGTGTCCCGCAATTCTCGGCAATTTTCGTTTAGATGCCCAACGGCCATTTCCATCCATAATAATGGCAATATGTTTTGGGATTTTTCCCTCAGGCTCAAACTTAACTTCTGAATCAATCTTTTTTTCTTTCTTGGAAAACCACGGAAACATTCTGTTCCCCTTTCGTAATAAACTTAAATAAAAATCTAAAAAATAGACCAAATATATAGGGATTTTAACATAGAAAAGAAGAGATTTGTTGATCTTTTTAAACATTTCTTTGGAATCGGCAGAACTTATATTTTTCTACATTTGACAAAAAATTAAATAGCGATGGATATATCGTTATTGATTTATGATATGTTTAAGGTTGCCTTTTTGGAACAAAGTGAAGTTATGGATAATCAAAAAAGGCTTCAAATACGTTTAATAAGCGTATTTGAAGTCTTCTTATAGTGTAAAAACTTTCACCATTATTTCGTTGTTAAAAATAGAAATTATGAAATAGGAATTCTCAATAAATCCATCTGTTCTTTGGTCACAAATCCTTGATTATACATTTCTTTGAAGATAAGACCTATTTTCTTTCCATCTTGATCGAAATTATTAAGGTAATCATACACTTTTTGAGAAA
>JAITQW010000025.1 GCA_031288715.1 Lactobacillales bacterium
GGCTGCAATTGCTGCCTTGCAAGCTGTAAAAATCATCACTCAGGAGGATCACTGTCAAGTTGTTGTGAACAAACAAGCTACTCCTTATAAATTCTGTCTAGATAGGGGTTGACAGTTCATATCGAATATAACATTTTTATGAGGTCGTTAATAATGTTTTTTGTGAATGATCTTTAATCGTGAAACAGGTTCTAAGACTCATCTTTTGTTTTTTTATTTGCAATGTCATTTTTTTGCCCTTTTTCAGGTTCTGTTTTAATGATAGCAATAGAGATATTTGTTGGTTTTTGATCCTTGGAATGAACAATTATTTTTTCGTCAATAAGGCTAGCAGCTAGTTTTTTAGATTTTGGATGATCAAGATAGTAATCTGCAATTCCGTCTTCAATGTTTTCTTGAATTGTACGTCGCAAAGGTCTAGCTCCCATATCAGGGTTGTAACTTAAATCAACAATTTTTTCCCGAACACCCTTAGGGACGTCAATATGCAAATCTTGTGCAGATAATTGTTCATTGACTTCATCTAGCATTAACGAAACAATGGATTGCAAGTTTCTTTTACTTAGCGCTTTAAATTCAATGATTCCGTCAAAGCGATTTAAAAACTCAGGAGTAAAGTAGTTGTTTAATTGATTTAAAACGGACTTCGTTGTTCCGCTAATGCTTGCGCCAAAACCTACATTTGCTTCTGCGTCTCCTGTGCCTGCATTACTAGTCATGATAATAATCGTGTCTTTAAAGCTGACAGTTCGACCTTGTGCATCGGTTAGACGACCATCATCTAAAATCTGCAAGAACATGTGCATAACATCGGGATGTGCTTTTTCAATTTCATCAAGCAGAACAAGAGAGTATGGGTTATGTCGGACTTTTTCGGTCATTTGTCCAGCCTCATCGTAACCTACATATCCAGGAGGAGAACCAATTAATTTTGCAATACTGTGTTTTTCCATATATTCGCTCATATCAAAACGAATCATGGAATCAATTGATCCAAATAATTCAAAGGCTAATCGTTTAGCTAATTCGGTTTTCCCCACTCCTGTGGGTCCAACGAAAAGAAAAGAGCCAATGGGATGATCTTGTTTTCCTAAACCAATTCGATTTCGACGAATTGCTTTTGATACTTTTTCGATTGCCTCATTTTGCCCCTTTACATGAGCTTTTAAATCTTTTGCCAGATGAATCAGCTGAGTCTGTTCTTTTTCTTTTAAATTTCCTACAGGAATACTGGTTTTTTCTTCGATAAGACTTTCCATTTCTTTTTCAGTAATGACAGGTGTATTTTTTTCATTCATTTCTTGAGTTGAAAGTTTTTGTAATTTATTTATTTGGTCGCGAAAATAAGCTGCTTTTTCAAAATCTTCAATTTTAGTTGCTTCTAATTTTTGTTGTTTTGCGTAATTTAATTTTTCTTCGATGTTCTTAGGATCAACGAATTGTAAAGATAGATTGAGTTTTGATCCTGTTTCATCAAGCAAGTCGATAGCTTTGTCAGGTAAAAAGCGATCTTGAATATAGCGATTAGATAATACTGCAGCAGCATTTATCGCATCTTCTGTATAAGAAACATGATGAAAATCTTCATATCGTTTTTGTAATCCTTTTAAGATGGCGATTGTTTCTTTTACACTAGGCTCATCTACTTGAACTGGCTGTACTCGCCTTTCCAAAGCTGCATCTTTTTCAATAATTCGATATTCAGTTAAAGTAGTTGCTCCTACTATTTGTAATTCTCCACGTGCAAGGGCAGGTTTAAGAAGGTTTCCAGCATCCATATTTCCGTCGTTAGTTGAGCCTGCCCCGACAATTTCATGAATTTCATCGATGAATAGAATGATATCTTTGCGTTGATGTAATTCTCTGATTAATTGCTGCATTCTCTCTTCGAATTGTCCACGAATTCCTGTTCCTTGCACAAGAGAGGCAACATCTAAGCGAATTACTTCTCTTCCTTGTAATTTTTTTGGTACATGACTATCGACAATTTTTTGGGCTAACCCTTCGATTACTGATGTTTTTCCGACTCCGGGTTCACCAATTAAAACAGGGTTGT
The DNA here is from genome assembly GCA_031288715.1 of Lactobacillales bacterium. Lineage (GTDB taxonomy): Bacteria > Bacillota > Bacilli > Lactobacillales > Streptococcaceae > JAIRLR01. The sequence goes on from JAITQW010000025.1 coordinate 2,057, forward strand.
TCTTGGTTCGTCTATTTAAAATTTCAATGACTCGCCTAATTTCTTTATCTCGACCAATAACAGGATCAATATCTCCTTTTCGAGCAATTTCGGTTATGTTAATTCCAAAATTATCGAGAATACTTTCATTATGTTTATTTCGATTTGAACGAAAACTGTTATGTCGACTTCCGCCATTAAACGGAGGAGATCCATATCCTCCTCCATCAGCTTTCGTTGGAGGAAATTCATCTTGTGAGCGAGGGCTGAATGGATCCATTTGACTATTTAGTGAGCGAAAAAGGTCATCTAGATTTCCTAGCGAAAAAGGTTGCTCTTCTGGAGAAGATGATAAAGAATTCTCCTTATCGCTCTTTTGTGCTTTTAATTGTTGATAACAATTCTGACAATAATTTAATTGTTGTTGTTTTCCATTAACGTTAGTATAAAGATGAATAGTTGCTTCGTTGATGCCACAGTTTTGGCAAAGCATAATAGTGCACTTCCTTTCTTGATAATTAGCTCTTATTTTTAATTGATAGATATGTATTTTGAAAGTATAACTTTTGAATATTATTTAAACTTACGTTAAATTATACCATCCTTTGAAAGTGCTTCAAATTTATTATGTTTAATTAATGAATAAATGAGCATTATTTTAGAAGAAAGGAGGGAGAGGTAATTGTAAAATTTAATGGATTTGTATTTAAAAAATGAAAAAGAAAACGATGTATTAATGTTTATATTCTTGACATATACGTAAAATTTTATACAAGTGGACACATACCATGAAAATATTACGTGTGCATGAAAAAAATAAATATGTAATAATCAAAATACATATTGAATGTTTTTAATTATTACTTAGAATCTGTTTCACGATTAAAAATCATTCACAAAAAACATTGTTAACTTGTTCTGGAGCTTAAAATCCATTTTACTAGAGATCGTCGACAGGTTCTAAGAGAAGAGAGTGAACCAGTTGTTGAATATTTTTCCTGATTCTATTTTGCAGATGAGTACTATTTTTTTATCAATTATTATTGAGGCTTTACCCTTTGTATTACTGGGATGTTTGGCATCTGGTTTTTTGCATGTTTTTTTATCTGCCGAAATTGTGCAAAAAATAATTCCTAGAAATCGTGTCCTTGCTGTTTTGATTGGTTCGGTTATGGGCCTTTTTTTCCCTTCTTGTGAGTGCGGGATTGTGCCTATTGTTCATCGATTTATGCAAAAGAGAGTCCCTCGTTACACAGCATTTCCTTTTATGTTGAGTGCGCCAATTATCAATCCAGTGGTAATTTTTTCGACGTATATTGCGTTTGGGAGAGTTTGGAAATTTGTCATTTTAAGAGTGTTAGGAAGTGTGCTTACTTCCATTGTTGTTGGTTTTTGGATAGCTTTTTGGTACAGAGAGAGGATGGAAGACTCAGAAGAGACTTCATTGGAAAGAAATCCAGTGTGCAAAGAACATTCATTTTCGGGTGGAAAGAAAATTTGGTTTGCATTAGAGCATTCGGTGGATGAATTTTTTGATACAGGGCGCTTTCTGATGATCGGTTCCCTTGCTGCAGCAAGCATGCAGACGTGGTTGCCAACAAAGTTTGTTACACAAATGGTTGATATCAAGGCAGTTACCATCGTTATTTTGTTGTTGTTAGCGTTTACTCTCTCGCTTTGTTCAGAAGCTGATGCTTTTATTGGTTCTAGCTTATTGAGCATGTTTGGCGTTGGTCCAATTGTCGCTTTTTTAATTTTTGGTCCGATGGTTGATATCAAAAATTTGTTGATGATGGTTCGTTATTTTGAAGGAAAGTTTATCATAAAAATGGTAGGCCTAATTTCTTTAATTGTTTTTCTGTATTCTATGTTGGTCTAAAAAGTTGAAGAGGGATAAGAGATGATACGTTTTCTGATACTTGTGAGTTACTATTTTTTAATGATGATGCTAAAAATTTCTGATAGGTTAAATCAATATATTAATGCTCACTATAATTATTTAATCTATTTGTCCATGGGACTCTCTGCATTGCTTGCCATTGTTCAATTGGTTAGGTGGGTTAAAATGGGCGAGAGTAAGATAAAAGAAGAGAAAGTAGAGCCGTTTCATGAATTATCTAAAGGAGTGAGGATACGGTCACTGTTTCTTTTATCGCTTCCTTTAGTAGTAGGCTTCACATTTCCTAAAACTTCGTTGGATAGCACGATTGTTCAATCAAAGGGTTTTCATTTTCCAAAAAGTGGGGAGACTACGAATGGGGCAGATGCTCGTGTTCAATATCTAAAGCCAGATACAAGTATTTATTTTAATCAAAACGATTATGGCAAGATAATGGAGAAATTGAGAAGAAGCCATGAGAATAAGAAAGAATTGACGATTACTGCAAAGAATTATTTGGAAATGATGGAGTTAATTTATTATGCACCGAATGAATTTTTAGGAAAAAAAATTATTTATTCAGGGTTTGTTTATAGAGATTCTTCTGCTCAGATGGGAAAAAATATGGCTTTCATTTTCCGGTTTGGCGTAGTGCATTGTATCGCTGATTCGGGTGTATTTGGTTTATTGAATGAATTTCCCAAAAATGTTTTTTTTGAAAATAATGAATGGGTGAAAGTGGCAGGAGTATTAGAGACAAAGTATGTTTCATTGTTTAAACAAACGCTTCCTTTTTTGAAAGTAGAAAGTGTGAGTAAGAAAAGAGCACCTAGTAATCAATATGTATATCGTAAATTTTAATATTTCTAAATTTGGGGGTCATACAAATGTTGATTGTTAGATTATGTTCATAAAATCCTGTTTTTGTTCAGTCATTTTCATAGAATTTGCGTTCCTTATTTATATATGAATTGATACAAACAAAACGATATTGAGGTGGCATCATGGGGCGCAAAATATTTACGAAGAAACTTATTTTGGAAACAGCATTTGATTTATTGAAAACACAGGGAGTAGATTGTTTTTCTGCGCGAAACCTCGCAAAACAGTTGAGTTGTTCAGTGCAACCGCTGTATTCGGAGTTTGATAATATGGAAGAGTTGGAAGATGCCTTGTTTGAGCGCTTATTTTTTTATTTTAGGAACAAAATTTGTTTATTAAGGCGAGTGGATGAAGATAGTAAGAATTTAGATCCACTTATTACCATGGGTCTTAATTATCTAGATTTTGCAAAAAATGAATTTAAGCTTTATCAAGCAATTTATTTTAGAAAGTTTGCCAAAAGACATTTGATGAAAGAACATTTGAAGGATGTTTTTGATCGTTTGGTTTTGCCCACATCCAAGTATAAAAAATTGAGCGAAAAAGAGACTAACAAACTGTTTTCAGGAATGTGGCTATTTCTTGCGGGTTTGGCCTATCTTTTGTCCAATGAAATTATCTATTTGACGCAAGCTCAGCAGATTGATTTTTTGGAGCGAGTTATACAAGCTATTTTGCAGGATAATTTTTCCCTTGATTTAAGTATTTTGTTTGGATAGATGTGTAAAGAATAAGATGATTTATAAAGATAGAAACAGGGAGACTTATATCATGCAAAATTATGTGTGAAAAGTTTTCAAAACTCTTTAAAATACTACAGAATAGTAAAATTACATGTGCTTGGAAGCATGTATTTTAAACGTGTTACAATTGAAATGGAAGTATTCGATTTAAACCTTAGTTAGATCTCTTGTAGAAATTATAGAGTCGGAGAAATATGGAGAGTGTAGGATGTCGTTTTTTGAAAATAAAGAGAGAAGATTAATACTTGCCATTGAGACTAGTTGTGATGAGACGAGTGTGGCTGTGGTGGAAGATGAGGTGAAGATATTAAGTAATATAGTGGCTTCGCAAATTAAAAGTCATAGGCGTTTCGGTGGAATTGTTCCAGAAATTGCAAGTCGTCACCATGTGGAGGAAATCATTATTTGCATTGATGAAGCTTTAGAGAAAGCGGGCGTTTTGCCAGAGGAATTAGGCGGAGTAGCTGTTACCTATGGCCCGGGTTTAGTAGGAGCTCTTCTTATTGGCCTATCTGCGGCTAAGGCTTTTGCATGGGCAAATCATTTACCGTTGATTCCTGTGAATCATATGGCGGGTCATATTTATGCGGCACGCTCTGTAAAAGAATTACGCTTTCCATTGTTAGCTTTGTTAGTTTCTGGTGGACATACGGAGTTAGTATATATGAAGGAAGAGGCGGATTATAAAATCATTGGAGAGTCACGTGATGATGCAGCAGGAGAGGCGTACGATAAGGTAGGTCGAGTAATAGGCTTATCTTATCCTTCTGGGAAAGAAATTGATGAGATGGCACATAGTGGGCATGATATTTTTCATTTTCCGCGAGCAATGTTGAAGGAAGGTAATTTTGATTTTAGCTTTAGTGGCTTAAAGAGCGCTTTTGTAAATACTGTTCATAATGCAGAACAGAGAGGAGAAGAATTAAATTCATTTAATTTAGCCGCAAGTTTTCAAGCTTCTGTAGTGGAAGTATTGGTGAATAAAACGATTTGTTGTGCAAAGAATTGGCCAGTTAAAATGATTGTGGTTGCTGGGGGTGTAGCAGCTAATCGAGGATTGCGAGAATCATTGAAAAAGAGTATGGAATGTGAGTTACCAGAGATTGAACTGGTAATTCCGCTTTTTGATTTATGCGGCGATAATGCGGCAATGATTGGTTTGGCTGGATTTGTTGAAGCTAGGAAAGGAAATTTTGCAGAATTGGACCTTAATGCGGATCCTTCACTTAGTTTTTCGGATATGAAGAGTGAGTAAAAAAATTTTATGATAAGGAAAAATAATTTGGATATTGAAGGCTGTAGTGTTATGGATGGGAAACGTCTGAAAGAAAGAATTATAGCGGAGTCTCTTCTTTTAGGAATTGATAAAGTAGGTTTCACCACAGCCAAAGATTTTTCGGAGTTGGAAGATTCGTTGAAGGAACAAAGAAAGCGAGGATTTACGACAGGTTTTGAGCATCCTAATATTCATGAACGATTGTATCCAACAAAAATATTCAATTATCCCAAAAGCTTGATTTCAATTGCTTTGGCATATCCGACGAAATTAAAGAAAAAAGGGGATTCAACGAAAGGAAAGCGAGGAAAAATTTCTCGTTCTTCTTGGGGAGTAGATTATCATAAAATTTTAAAACATAAGATGTTGTTGCTTATTGAAAAAATCAAGGAATTGGTTACAGAAGAAGAGTTAGATTTTCGACTTATGGTGGATACAGGAGAGTTAGTTGATGTCGCAGTGGCCAAGCGAAGTGGAATTGGTTTTATCGGTAAGAACGGTCTGATGATTACAGAAGAATTTGGATCCTTTGTTTATTTAGGAGAAATTTTGACAAATTTAGATCTTCCCTCAGATCGCCCCAGAGAAAATCAATGTGGAGATTGTCGTCGTTGTCTAGATAATTGCCCGACTAAGGCATTACTTGGAGACGGGAGGATGAATGCTAAGCGTTGCTTGAGTTATCAAACACAATTAAAAGGCAATATTTCAAAGGAATTTCGAAGGTATATGCGAACAACTATTTATGGTTGTGATATTTGTCAGTTGGTTTGTCCGTTTAATAAGGGTAAGGATTTTCATTTTCATTCACTTATGGAGCCTTCAATTGAGGATGTAGAGCCATTATTAAAACCTCTATTAACAATAACTAACAGAGAGTTTAGGGAACGTTTTGGGTATATGGCAGCTTCGTGGCGGGGTAGGAAGCCGTTACAGAGAAACGCAATTATTGCATTAGCAAATCATCATGATATTTCAGCAATTCCTGATTTATTAAATGTGATGGAAAATAGTTCTGTGGCGATGATTAGAGGGATGGCTGCATGGGGTTTAGGAGAGTTAATAAGTACTCCTTCATCCAAAGTAAAACAAAGAGTGTTTAGAGCAATGGATAAGGAAACAGAACTAGAAACAATTCAAGAATTTGTTGGAGTTTTAGAAAAATGGGATGTTAAGTGAAAAATGCAAGTTTAAAAAGGTAAATTACAATTTATAATAAGAGTGTTTTGAACTAAGTGGTTGATATATAATGTAAAAATATGGGATAATGATTCAATAAAGGAGTTTATAAAGATTTTGATTTATTTAAGAATCGAGGCAGTATGTAACTTAAATGCGGAAGTTTCGCTGTTAAGGAGGAAATTACCATGCTCTAGATAGCCAATTATATTTGGTTGGAGATAATGTATGAGTAAAAAATTTGAAATTTATAAGAACATTTTTATGATATGAAGGAGGTAAATTTTCATGAATAGCTTTTTTAATAATCCAAAAAATGAACGAGATGCTTTTTTTAGTGGACAGCAGCAAAAATCTACTTTTTTTGAGACAAAGCAAGTAGATGGTGTTTATCAGACAGCAGGAGAAAGCATGGGTTTGGCAGCTTTTTATAGTCGTATTTATCAAATAGTAGCGATGGGTGTAGGTCTTAGTGCAGTGATTTCGCTGATGACTTTGTACTTTTTCCCTGAAAATATACGAGCGATGTTGTTGAACCCAGCTGTGTTGATTGGACTTTGTATTGCAGAATTTATTTTGGTTTTTGTATTAAGTGCAAAGTCTTTGAAGGATGCTCCATCGAGCTTACCATTGTTTTTCTTATATTCAGCACTTAATGGAGTTACCTTGAGTGTAATTATATCTTTTTATGCACCAGGGTTGGTAACCGCAGCTTTCTTCATTTCGATGGCAATGTTTATTGTTTTGAGCTTGTATGGTAGGTTTACGAAGCGAGATCTCAGTGGAGTAGGCAAGGCTTGTATGGCAGGATTATTCGGTCTTATAGTACTTGGGATTGTATCTATTTTTATTCCATTTGGAAATGGGCTAGCATTGTTATTATCTGCGGGAATGATTCTTATTTTCTCAGGATTGATTGCCTATGATAATAGTATGATTAAAAAATATTATGAAGCTGTTAATGGTCAGGTAACACAAGGTATGGCGATTCAATCAGCCTTGCAGTTGTATCTAAATTTTATCAATATATTTATATACTTGTTACGTCTTTTATCAATACTTTCTGAAGATTAGGCGATTATCATTGATTTTCAAATAAATAATCAATTGTGTTTTTATGTGAATGAAAATTTGGCAATCTGATATTTTCTGGTTGTGGTTTATTAAAAATTTTGCTAGTATGTTCCTGTATTTTATGGATTTTGCTGATGTAATAAATTTTTGATAGAAAATCTGAAGGAGAAGTAGTGTTGGTTGTATGTGTGGCTGACCTTTTTTCGATTTTAAAGTCAAGCAAAGGAGAAATGATGAAATGGGTACTTTGGGAATTGGAATTGGATTATTAATTGGTTTATCTGTATTGGGTGCAGCCATAGGAAATGCAATTGTTGTGCTGAATGCGATAAAGAGTATCACTCGTCAACCAGAATTGTCGGGTAAGGTGAACACAGTGATGTTTATTGGCTTAGCAATTATTGATGGAATTGCTATAATTGCAATTTTTGTTTTTGGATTCGTATTGCAATCTAAGCTTTAATAAAAAAATAAAATTTCGTGGTATAATCATGACCACAGTTGTGAAGAGGACTAGGAGCATTTTCCTAGTCTCTTTTTTAAAAATTAGAAAGAGGAATGAATAATATGAGGAATAAAAAAAAGATTGGGGTAATTTTAGTTGTCTTTATAGTTCTTGGATTTTTTCTAGGTAGAGAAATGTTTGACAAAAAATCTACAAAAAATTCTAGTGAAAAGAAAGTTGGAATTTTACAGTATGTTTCTCATCCTGCTTTGGATGATATAGAAAAGGGGATTGTTAAAGGTCTTGCTGATTCTGGGTTTAAAGAAAATAAAAATGTGAAAATTATTTTAAGAAATCCACAGGCAGATCAAAGTAAGTTAAAAACAATGAGTGAAGAACTAATAGGAAACGATTCTGATGTGTTAGTAGGAATTGCAACTCCAGCAGCGCAAGCTTTAGCGAATCAAACGAAGGATATTCCGATTGTGCTTGGGGCGATCACTGATCCTGTGACTGCAAAATTAGTGAAAGATGAAAAGAAGCCTGGTGGAAATATAACTGGGGTTAGTGATAAATCCCCTGTATCTTCGCAGGTTTTATTGGTGAAAAAATTATTACCAAAGGTAAGGACAGTCGGTATTTTGTATAGCTCTTCTGAGGATAGTTCAAAATCTCAGGTGGAAGAAGTAAAACATACAGCGAAAAAGCAAGGTATTTTTGTAAAGGAATACGCAGTGGCTTCAACCAATGATATAAATTCTGTAGTTAATATGGCTGCTCAAGAAGTTGACTGTATTTATATACCAAATGATAATACGATTGCTAGCGTTATGCCAACAGTTGTCAAAATTGCAGATGATCATAAAATTCCAGTGATTCCTGTTGCTGATACCATGGTAAAGGAAGGCGGTTTAGCGACCATTGCTTTAAATCAATATGAACTGGGAGTGCAAACAGGTCGAATGGTTTCGCAGATTTTAAAAGGAAAAAAACCTGCAACTATGCCGATTTTTTCTTTCAAAACAGGAAAAGTTGTGATTAATACTAAGCAGACTAAGAAATTAGGAATTGAAATTCCAGAGGATGTGTTAAAAGTTGCAACAAAAGTTAACTAAGCTTGTGCTATATTCGATTCTAGTAAGGGAGTTTGGCAAATGATTGTTTCAACGATTGCTCAAGGGATGCTATGGTCAATTCTTGGCTTAGGAATTTTTATGACGTTTCGTATTCTTAACTTTCCAGATATGACAACAGAGGGAAGTTTTCCTCTTGGTGGAGCTGTAGCAGTTACAGTCATTAATAAGGGTTTTTCTCCCATGGTTGCTACACTTTTAGGAATATTCGCAGGAATGCTTGCTGGTTTTATTACAGGTTTGCTCTACACGAAGGGAAAAATTCCTATCATACTTTCAGGAATTTTAGTGATGACCTCAACGAATTCTGTCATGCTTTTTGTGATGGGACGCTCAAACTTAAGCTTAGGAGATTTGCCCAGAATTCAATATTTTTTAAAATTTCTACATCTTCCTGGAGATTTTAATATAGTAATTCTCGGAGTGATCGCAATTTTTGTGATTATCGTCTTTATGCTTTCATTCTTTGATACTCGCCTTGGGCAAGCTTATATTGCCACGGGAGATAATGAAGTGATGGCTCGCTCAATGGGAATTCATACAGATAATATGAAACTTTTGGGACTTTCAGTGTCAAATGGAATTATAGCGTTAAGTGGTGCTTTGATATGCCAAAATGATGGACAAGCAGATATTGGCAAGGGAATTGGAGTTATTGTCATTGGTTTAGCAGCTATTATTATTGGAGAAGTTATTTTTGGCGAATTGACAATGATGGAGCGTATGATTGCGATTGTTGTTGGCTCTATTTTTTATCAATTATTGATTTTGGCGGTGATTAAGCTTGGTTTTGCTACGGAATATTTGAAGATTTTTGCAGCGATCATTTTGGCGATTTGTTTAATGATTCCGGAACTTCGTAAAAAGTTTCAATTGAATGTAGTGAGGTGGACTAAGTGAGTGAATCAGCATTGGAAATGAAAAACGTTGTTAAGGTGATTGATAGCGCTGTACAAGAAGATCGCAAAATAATTATGGATTCGTTGTCTTTGACTATAAAAAAAGGAGAATTTGTTGTTATCCTTGGTGGAAATGGGGCTGGGAAGAGTACCTTATTTAATCTTATTTCGGGAAATTTGAAACTCACAAGTGGAGAGATAAAAATTTCAGGTGAAAATATCAGTGATTGGCCAGAAGAAAAAAGGGCTAAGCATGTAGCTCGTGTATTTCAAGATCCTAAAATGGGAACAGCTCCTCGAATGACAGTGAGTGAAAATTTATTGTTGGCGATGTATCGAGGTGAAGCTCGAAGTTTACAGAAGAGGCAGCTAAAGAAACATAAACAATCTTTTATGGGTCTTGTGAAATTAATTGATAATGGATTGAAGAATCATTTAGATACGCCGACTGGTAATCTTTCCGGTGGACAAAGACAAGCGTTAAGTTTATTGATGGCGACAATGAAAAATCCAGATTTATTGCTTTTAGATGAGCATACGGCAGCCTTGGATCCAAAGACGTCAATACAATTGATGGAGCTGACTAATCAGCGTGTTACTGAAAATAAACTGACCTGTTTGATGATTACGCATAATATGGAATATGCCTTGAAGTATGGTAATCGTCTGTTGATTTTGGAGAATGGTAAAATTGTGAGGGATTTGAATCTTCAAGAAAAGGCTTCTTTGCAGCTAGGTGATTTATTGCAATTTTTTAAGTAAGGAATTTAATTTTCATAAAGTAGAAAAAAGAGCTTCTAGATTAATTTTCAGAAGCTTCTTTATTATTAGATTCAAAGATACCAATTTTTGTTATCAATATAACAAAGAATGCAATAATTAAGGGAATAATGAAGGCATTTAAGGATAAAGTAGGAGGTACTTTCGCAAAGGTAGAAGAAAGGTAGTTTACAACTTGTCCTAAAATAATTGCCCAAAACACAATAACGACATATTTCATATCAGATTCACTCTTTTCAAATTAAAATGTCTACTACTCTTGTTTAAATTTTAACATATTTTTTTGAAAAAAAGATATTACATAATTTGATATTTGTTAAGTTAATTAATGCCTGATGAATAATTCATAACAGCTATAAATAAGGAAGCAATTCAAAGTATGCTTTAGTTACAGGATGAGTTTATTTACAAATGCTAGCTTTTTGTACTTAATTTTGAAATTTCAATCCTCTTTCAGCAAGAATTGATTTCAAAAAGAGAAATTTAAAAGTTATTCAGCAGGTATTAATTAAAACTTTAGTAGTTAATGCTTGAAATGTTGGTGAATTTTAAAATGTGTATGGGTGGCTAACTTCATTTTACAATTCACCTTTCAAAAATATCAGTGATAAAGAAGGTTAAATATCCAATTTTTTAGTATAATAAATGGAACTGAAAGAGTGTGGATAATTTTTGGTGATTTATGACAAAATTTTAGTAGTAATGGGATTTACTTATTGATCATTCATTTATAAATGGAAAGGTTTAAAAAGAGATGAGAGTTGAATTGACGGAGAGTGTCCATTTGTTGATGATTCCAACAAAAAAATATAAAACAGTTAAGATTGTTCTGCGTTTTTCTGCTCCTTTGGAAGAAGGAACTAGGGCATCACGATCTTTGCTTTCAAATGTTATGGAGACGAATTCAAAAAAATTTCCTTTACAAACAGATATCTCTAGGTATTTAGCAGAGCTTTATGGCGCGGATTTTCAATCTTATGTAGATCGAAAGGGAGATATTCATCGAGTAAATTTTGTACTAACGATAGTTAACGATTCTTATGTAGAGAATAAAAATTTACTGGAGGAAGCGGTTGGTTTTTTAAAGGAAATTATTTTTCATCCCAATATAAAAGATGGCTCTTTTAATTCAGAGACGTTTCAGTTGGAACAGGACAATTTGATTCAATCGATTGAAAGTTTGGCTGATGATAAAGGTTTTTATGCCAAGATGCGATTGCAAGAACTTTATTACAAGTCTTCAAAAGCTCAAGGAGGGACAAATTTTGGAACAGTGGATGAAGTCAGAGAATTGGATCCAAAGAAATTGGCAGCTGCTTACCATGAGATGATGTTGACTAACTCTGTAGATATTTTAGTTATGGGGGATATCAAGAAAAAGCGGGTTCAAGAATTATTTGCAAGCTTCCCATTTGTAGCGCGCGAGTCTCTTAAGACGCAAATTTTTTATGATGAACCCTATACGAATGTTATTGAAGAAAGAACGGAATTAGAAGAGTTGGCACAATCAAAATTGTGTTTAGCATACCATTTGCCGATAAAATTCAGTGACCCTTCTTATTTTCCTTTGCAAGTTTTTAATGGCTTATTTGGAGGATTTCCACATTCTAAATTATTTATGAATGTTCGCGAGAAGGAAAGTCTAGCTTATTATGCAAGTAGTTCATTTGATTCTTTTCGTTCGTTTTTAATGGTTACAGTAGGGATTGACGGTAAAAATCGCGAGAAGGTATTAAAATTGATTCAAACGCAGTTATTATCTATTGCAGTTGGAAAGTTTACTCGTTTAGAGTTTTTCCAAACTAAGAGAATGTTGAAAAATTTATATTTGGAAGCTTTGGATAGTATGGATGTGGTGATAGAATATGAATTTATGAATGCTTTGCTGCCAAATGCAAATTTTACTAAACAAGAATGGTTGAAGCTTTTGGAACAAGTGAGTGAAGAAGAAGTGATGGAAGTTGCGAAAGAGATCAAGCTTCAAGCAGTGTTTTTTTTAGGAGAAACATAGAATTTTGAAAAAGAAGTAGAGTAGATGGATAGGAATTTTTACAGTAGCAATTTTGGAAATAGTTTTAATAAGGGATGGATGAATGGTAATGGAAAAGTTTGAATATGCACGAATAGGTGAGCGTTTTTTTCAAGAGAGGCTTTCAAATGGATTGCAAGTTTATTTAATTCCAAAAAAAAATTTTAATAAAACATATGCAATATTTACGACAAATTTTGGGTCAATTGACAATGAATTTATTCCGATAGGTGAGCGTAAGAGCGCTCATTTTCCAGATGGGATTGCACATTTTTTGGAACATAAATTGTTTGAAAAAGAAGATGGCGATGTTTTTCAAAAATTTGGCAAATTAGGTTCTTCTGCGAATGCTTTTACAGGTTTTACACGAACCAGTTATTTGTTTTCAACGACATCGAAAGTGAAGAAAAATTTGGAAGTTTTGTTAGATTTTGTGCAAGATCCTTATTTTACAGAAGAAACTGTGAAAAGAGAGAAAGGAATTATTGCTCAAGAGATTCAGATGTATCAGGATGATGCAGATTGGCGACTATTTTTTGGTATGTTGGAGAACCTTTATCCGGAAACATCTTTGTCTCGTGATATTGCTGGAACTGTGGAAAGTATTGAAGAAATTACTTCTGAAATGTTGTATCAAAGTTATTATAATTTTTATCATCCAAGCAATATGATTTTGGTACTAGCAGGTTCTTTTGATGCAAGAGAGATTATGACGTTTATCAAAGAAAATCAAATTCGAAAAGAATTTGTATCAATTCCTATTTTAGAGGATAAAAATTCTTCATTGAGAGATATGGGTGTGATTAGCGATCGTACGCTTGAGGTGAATGTGGTGCGTCCAAAATTTGCTTTAGGTTTAAAGGGTAGAGATATTATAGGAGAAGCATCTTTAGAATATTTGCGGTATAAATTTAGCTTAAAGATGTTTTTTCAAATGTTATTTGGTTCTTTGAGTCAAAATTTTCTGAAATTATATAAAGAAGGTTTGGTTGATAATTCATTTTCTTATGATTTTGTTTTAGATCGTGGTTATCATTTTGCAGAAATCAGTGGAGATGTGAATGATCCAAAAAAAGTTATGGAGATTTTACAGGAAATTTTAGCTAATTATCATGAGCAGGAAGATTTCAATGAAGGCATGTTTCATTTAGTGAAAAAGCAAATTATAGGTAAGTGGTTTCAGTCTCTAAATTCCTTGGAAGCAATAGCGAATAATTTTTCTCAAGGAATTTGTGGTGTACAGAAAGAAGTATTGTTTTTTGAAACACCTTCATTGGTTGGAGGTATAAGTTTTGAGGATTTTCAATGTTTGGTTAAGAAATTTATGGATAAGGCTAAGATAACGTTTTTTTCAATTATTCCGAAGATAAAAAAGTAAAAAAAGGTTAGATATAGCAGTTTGTGGAAATATTAAACGAGGTGACATTTAGCAGACTCTAAAAAATAAATTTTGAATTTTTCTAATTGATTATGCGATATATATAACCTTTTATCAAACCGCTATAGTCGTTTTTGGGTTCTATTTTTGAAATTTTTTCACAAAGGATGAAGGAAAAATACCTAGGATTGTATGGGTTTGAGGGCAAGTAGAGATATTGATTAAGCTTGTGTTCGCTTTTTAGCTGATGATGGTTAGAATGTGGTTTGTCATTATCATCAAGGAGTTAAGAAAACGTTAAAGTTAGCTGAAGATTTACGTTATAAGCATAGCTTTCAGGATTTTTTTATGGTACCCTTAGACATGCTTTGTAAGTCTAAATTGAAGAGTTTATTACTGAGCTTTTTTTGGTGAATGTGATTTATTTGCTAGTGGTTTTAGTATCTATAATTAATGCCTGCTGAATAACTTTTAAATTTCGCTTTTCGAAAATCAATTCTTGCTGAGAGGGGCGCTCATGAGCCTGTAGTTTCATTTCGCACGAATTAGTTTGTCATATCATTCGTCCTCTTTCAGCGGTAATTGAAATTTCAAAAGCTTGCCTTTATAAATATAATGTCAAAAATAGCTTATTTATAGCCATTATGAATTATTCAGCAGTTACTAATTAATAACAGAACATATCTTACAAGAATTGAAAAATTTGTGGCAAATAATCCATTTGATTCCTGATTTTATTGTTTCATGCTCTTCAAAAAAATTAAGTTGTTCAACGTCTTCTAGAGTGGTATTTATTGGCTTGTATGGAGCGGCAAGTAGTTTGGAAGCTGTCTATAGTGCAATGAAAGGTGCTCAAGTAGCTTTTGTTAAGAGTTATGCGAAAAAATGGAAAGAGAGATTGGTAAGTAGTGGCGAAAAGACAAGGAACGGTGGGTGAGCGTTTAACCGCAGCGCGTCTTGAACAAGGATTGACAATTAGTGAAGTTCAACAGATGACAAAAATACAAGCTCGATATTTGGAAGCTTTAGAGCAAGATGAGTTTCCCAATTTGCCAGGGATCTTTTATGTGCGTGCTTTTATTCGTCAATATGCGAATGTGTTAGGAGAGGATCCTGAAGAGTTAGTGGATATTTATGATGGGAAAATTGATCCTTATGCCCCAGAGCCTGAACAATTGCCTCCTACTCAAATCGTAGAGGAGGTTGTAAGAAAGCGTTCAGAGAAAGAAGATAATCGAGTAAAAAGTTCACTTCCTTTGATTATTTTAGGAATTTTTGCGTTGGCTATTTTAGGAGTTGTTCTTTATTTTATGTTTGCTTATAAAGGCATTCAACCGCTGATTGACACGGATCGTTCTTTGAAGGTAGAGCGTATGCTTGACTCTTCAAATTCATCGAAGAATGATGAAAAATCATCTTCAAGTTCAAAAGCAAAAGAAAATTCCACGACCTCAAGTAGTGCTAAAAAAGGAAGTAAGAAAGTTGAGATTTCACAAATTTCTGCTTCTGGTAGAGATGTCGCATTGGAAGCAAGAAATATTCCTGGAGAAGTCGAAATACAGATAAAGGCATTGGAAGGTACGAAAACTTGGATAAATATTAGAGATGAGGTTGGAAAGAATTTATATGTGGGTACAGTTTCATATGACAATCCCTTTCCTCCTCTAAGGTTATCAAAAGGAATGAAGCAATTTTATATTATTGTGGGTGCTTCCAATAATACAGATTTGAGAATAAATGGAACAAAAGTGGATATGAGTCCACATTTAAATGGAGGAGTCTTTAATTTTAATATCTCTGTTAAGTATCTTGATGCAGCGAATATTAATACTTCTACAAATTAATTTATCGGTAAGAAAAGGAGTTTCAAATGAACGTACCTAATAAATTGACGGTTTTGCGAATTCTTTTGATTCCTGTATTTTTGCTAGTAATTGTTGGCCCTTTTGACTGGGGTATGATTGAAGTGTCCGGAATTTCAATTTCTTTGGCGCGAATTGTAGCTATGTTTATCTTTGTGGTTGCTTCATTAACAGATTGGCTAGATGGCTATTTAGCAAGACAATGGAATTTGGTAACAAATTTTGGAAAGTTTGCTGATCCATTGGCAGATAAAATGTTGGTTATGACAGCTTTTATTGTTTTGGTTGCATTAAATCAAGCTCCTGCATGGATAGTCTCTATCATAGTTATGCGGGAATTAGCAGTAACAGGATTACGTTTATTGTTGGTGGAAGATGGAGAAGTGATTGCAGCGGCTTGGCCAGGAAAAATTAAAACTGCAACGCAGATGTTTGCCATTATTTTTTTATTGTTAGAAGATTTACCGTTTTCTTTGTTTACATCATTTTCTGTAAGTCAGTTATTGTTATACTTATCGTTAATTTTCACAATGTATTCAGGAGTTGACTATTTTATTAAGAATCGTGAAGTGTTCCAAGGAAGTATGTAGGATGTACCTCACGGTTCTGCTCTATTTTTTCAAATTCTACGACATTTGGAATATTATTAATAATTATGAGGACCTACCATATCATCGTCATCTAAACCTTCCTGAATAACTGCTTCCAGTTCATGAACATATTTGTTCACAACTTCTTCATATTCTTTTTTCTTTTCTTGATAATCCAGAAGAACACCATCATTAATCAAATTTAGATCTACAAAAAATTCTAAATGTTGATGAAGATTTTGAAATTGTACAGGAGCATCTCCTCCATACTCTCCATCTAAGTTAATCATTAGGCGTTCCTTATGATTTATAGTTTCTAGCTTAATATTTGAAGTTTTAGTATAAATCACCTTTGGATCATTCACATGCTTTCCGCCATTTAATGCCTTTGCCAAAATACTCAAAATCTCAAAAATATTTGCACGTTTAACAATCAACAATGAAAAGTTCCCATCATCTAATTTTGCTCCTGGAGCAATGGTCTCAAATCCACCTGCCGAATTCGTCAAACCAACAAAAAACATCGAAGTTTCACCTTCATAAACCCCTTCATTATAAGTAATTCGTAAATTAACCGGTTTAATTCGTGGCAACATTTCTGCACCTTTGGCTAAATAAGCCAAATATCCAAGGGTTTTCTTCACTTTTGAAGGAACTTCAAAAGTTAATTCTGTCAAGCCGCCACCTGCCGCAATATTAATAAAATATTTCTCATTAGCTTTTCCAATATCCATTTTTACAGTTTGATTTTTCTGTAAAACACGAATAGCTTTCAATGGATTCGTCCTAGGAATCTTCAAAGCTCTAGCGTAATCATTCGTAGTTCCTGCAGGGATAATTGCTAATTTTGGTCTTTTTTCCAAGAAAGCAATTCCATTGACTATCTCACTAATCGTTCCATCTCCACCTGCAGCGACAATCAAATCAAACTCCAATAAACCGACTCTTTTTGCCTCCTCATAGGCTGAATTCTTATCCGCAGTTGTAGCAAACGCGCTCGTCTCATAGCCTAAACTTTCTAGCTCATCCAAAATATCTGGCAAAAAACGTTTTATTAGCTCTTTTCCAGAAGTTGGATTGTAAATAATGCGAGCTTTTTTCAATGATTTCACCTCACAAAAGGAAAATATTTCGTAACTGCTCAGTCATCCATCATTCTCTCATTTTCACACGAATGAATAAAGTTCATTATTTTTTAGTCAATTCTTCCATCATTAATTTATTTACAACCGCAGGATTCGCTTGTCCCCTGGTAGCTTTCATTATCTGCCCCATCAAAGCTTTAATAGCCCGATCCTTACCTGCTTTAAAATCTTCAACCGATTGAGTATTATTCGACAATACTTCCTTGATAATTGGAATTAATTGTGCAGGATCAGAAATTTGAACCAAACCTAACTTTTCAACAACTGCTTTGGCTTTCTCACCATTTTGCGCTAATTCTACAAAAACTTTTTTCGCCATCTTCGAGCTAATTGTACCATCATCAATTAATTTGATCATTTCCGAAAGATTTTCAGGATTTAATGAAATTTCACTCAAAGTTTTTTTCTCAGAATTTAAAAATTGAGAAACTTCTCCCATTAACCAGTTTGAAGCTTTTTTCGCATCCACACCAAAATGAAGAGTTGCCTCAAAAAAATCAGACATCTCAGGTGTCAAAGTCAATACCTTTGCATCGTACTCTGGTAATCCAAGATCTGTGACATATCTCTTACGCCTAACGCTAGGAAGTTCAGGCATCGCTTGCCTTATTTCTTCAATCCATTCATCTGAAATAGATAACTTTGGAAGATCTGGCTCGGGAAAATAGCGATAATCACTTGAGCCTTCTTTGACACGCATCAAAACTGTTGTTCCATTAGAATCATCAAAACGTCTGGTTTCTTGACGAATCAAACCACCACCAAGCAAAATTTCTTCTTGCCGCTTTTGTTCATACTCTAAAGCTTTCCGGACATTACTAAAGGAATTAAGATTCTTAACCTCAGTTTTTGTTCCAAATTCTTTCTGTCCATATGGTCTTAAAGAAATATTTGCATCTACACGCATGGAACCTTCTTCCATTTTTACGTCTGAAATTCCCGTAAACAAAATAATAGACTTTAGTGCTTCCAAATACGCATATGCCTCCTCTGGCGTCCTCATATCTGCTTCTGAGACAATTTCAATCAAAGGGATTCCTTGCCGATTCAAATCCACGTAAGAATAGCCATCTTCCCCATGTGTATTTTTTCCTGCATCTTCTTCTAAATGTGCTCGTTCAATTCGAAGTTTCTTTTTTTCTCCATCCACCTCAATTTCAAGGAAGCCTCTATATCCAATCGGCTCATCAAACTGAGAGATTTGATAAGCTTTGGGTGTATCAGGATAAAAATAATTTTTCCGATCAAAATGTGTACTTTTCGAAATTTTCATGTTTAAAGCTAAAGCGGTCATAATTCCACACTCAACCATCCTTTTATTCACAACAGGCAAAACACCTGGATATCCCCAATCAATAACATTTGTATTCGTATTAGGTTCAGCACCAAAATGTGCCGTAGCAGGAGAGAATGCCTTTGAATTTGTTTTCAACTCTACATGAACTTCTAAACCAATCACTGTTTCAAACTTCATTTTATTTTCCCTCCTAAAATTTGAGGTTTCATGGAAGAAAAATTTGTCGCATCTTCAAATGATTGTGCGATCTTGTACATCTTTTGCTCCTCCCAATGATTTCCAATAATTTGCAACCCCACAGGCAAATCTTCAGATAATCCTGCTGGAATACTCATTCCTGGAAGTCCCGCTAAATTAACCGGAATCGTTAAAACATCTCCTAAATACATGGTAATCGGATCATTAATATTTTTACCAATTTTATAAGCTACAGTTGGTGCTGTTGGTCCAATAATGACATCATAATATTTAAACACTTTCTGAAAATCTTCGCAGATCAATGTTCTAACTTGTCCTGCTTTATTGAAATAAGCATCATAAAATCCTGCGGATAAACTGAACATTCCCAACATAATTCTACGTTTCACTTCTTCACCAAACCCAGCAGAACGAGATTTTACGTAAATATCTTCTAAGTTATGAAAATCTTCTGTCCGATATCCATAGCGAATTCCATCAAAACGTTGCAAATTTGAACTTGCTTCTGAGGAAGCAATAATATAATAAGTTGCTACTCCATATTTAGAGTGTGGGAGGCTAACTTCTTCCACAATTGCTCCTAATGTTTTCAAAGTTTCAACAGCTTTTACAATCACATTCTTTACACCGCTTTGAATTCCTTCACTCAAATACTCCCTTGGTAATGCAATTTTCATATTCTTGATTCCATCGTTTAAAGTTGCTGTAAAATCAGGAACATCACGTTGAGCAGAAGTCGCATCTTTTGGATCATATCCACAAATCGCTTTCAAAACGAATGCATTATCTTTCACGCTTCGTGTTAACGGTCCAATTTGGTCCATCGAAGATGCAAATGCGATTAAGCCATTACGAGAAACGCGTCCATACGTTGGTTTCATGCCAACTATTCCGTTAAAAGCAGCAGGTTGACGAATCGATCCTCCAGTATCTGATCCTAATGAAACAGGGATTTCACCTGCAGCAACCGCTACTGCTGAGCCAGCAGAAGAACCTCCTGCCACACGATTTTGATTCCAAGCATTTTTTGTTACTTTAAATGCAGAACTCTCTCCTGAACCACCCATAGCAAATTCATCCATGTTTAGTTTTCCAACTGTTATCATACCAACTTGTTTTAATTTTTCTACTACTGTTGCATCTATAATTGGATTAAAATTATCTAAAATCTTTGATCCGGCGGTAGTTTTAATGTTTTTCGTAACAATATTGTCTTTTATTCCAATTGGTAACCCTTTTAAAATTTCTTGCTCTGTAATTCCCTCCTCATCAGCTTTTTTTGCTTGTTGCAAAGCTTCTTCTTCAGCAATATTCAAAAACGCATCCACAAATGGTTCAACTTTTTTAATACGTTGAATCATATCTTTTGTTAATTCCATAGAAGAAACTTCTTTTTTTACTAACAAATCATGAAGTTCACCCAATGATTTTTCATACAATTCAGACATTTTCCCTATGCCTCCTCATCGCTCAAAATCGCAGGTACTTTAATCAATCCGTTCTCTTTTTCAGGAACGTTTTTCATTAACTCGTTACGATTTTCGCTAGGTTCTGCTACATCTTCACGCAAAACATTAATAGAATCTACTATATTGGAAGTAAACGCTACACCTGTAGTATCTACCTCTTCTAATTGTTCTACAAAATTGATAATCTTACCAAAGGTTTTTGTAAATTCATAAATTTCTTTTTCAGGAAACTTTAACTTCGACAAATTTGCCACGTGCTTTACCTGTTCTTCACTTATAGACAATCTACTTCTCTCCTTTTGATATTTTAGATAATTTCCATAAAAGCAACGATCATAGACTTTCTCGGGAATGGGGGGTACAAAGATAATTCATTTTTAATTTTTACTTTAAGTATAGAAGAATCAAGGCATATTTTTTTTCTACAACTTATACAGTTTAATTGACAATTCTTAATATTTTTCTTCTATTTCCCACTATCTCCATAATTTTTAAGAATCCGAGCGCTAGGATCATTAATTTCTTTTCCAACCCACTCTTTGTTTGGCATCCAAAAGTCTGTGATCCAGCTATCGTATCCAGAATAGAATTTCTCGAATAAATCACGATACCACAAAGATTCTTTTGTAAATGGAGTATTTGTTGGGTATTTTTCTTTCGCATTTTGCAAATCTTCATCGGAATACAAAGATTCTGCCTTTTCTTTTAGATAATCCACCATCGAATGTCCCACAGCATCGCTAAATGCAGCTTTTTCACGAAAAAGAATATCATTTGGCAAGTAGTCTGCCCTTTCAAATGCATGGCGCAAGAGGTATTTTCCTTTACCATAAGTATTTATTTTTCGAGCGGGGTTAATGCTCATTACATACTCGGCAAAATTTAAATCTGCAAATGGTACTCTTGCTTCAAGAGAATTTGCTGCTAGCGTGCGGTCAGCCCGCAATACGTCGTACATGTAAAGTTCGTGGACGCGTTTTTGTGCTTCTTTTTGAAAGGTTGCTGCACTTGGTGCAAAGTCGGTGTACTTGTAACCAAACATTTCATCAGAAACTTCTCCTGTCAGTAAAGTTTTGATATTTGTTTTTTCATGAATATATTTTGCTATCAAATACATGCCAATACTGGCACGAATAGTGGTAATGTCCCATGTTTCTAAATGATAAATAACGGTTTCAACACAGTTAAGAACATCTTCCTTGTTCATTAAAATTTCGTGATGGTTACATCCTAGATAATCTGCGACTTCTTTGGCATATTTCAAATCAATGGGATCTGTTTCCATTCCAATTGCGAAGGTTTCGATTGGTTGTTCTAAGTGCTTTTGAGCAATGGAGCAAACCAATGAAGAGTCTAATCCACCGCTGAGTAAAAATCCTAGTGGGGCATCAGCATGCAGGCGTTTAATTACTGCTCTTTCTAGGTGCCAACGTATACCATCACACAGAACATCTAGAGGTTTTTCCACCATTTTTTTAGAATTGCTAATGTCATTGAATAAATAAAATTTACCATTCATGTAGTAATGACCTGGAGGGAATGGTTTAATATTTTCGCACCATTCAACTAAGCCTTTTGCTTCACTAGCAAAGGCAATTTTTTTTGTTTCTTTATCGTATCCATAGAAGAGAGGACGAATGCCAAAAGGGTCTCTGGCTGCCCATATTTCTCCTGTTTGATTATCTGAAATGACAAAAGCAAACTCAGCATCTAACATACGAACCATTGCGTCAATTCCTATCTGTTCAAAGAGAGGTAGCAATACTTCGCAATCGCTGGTAGAATGAAAGGAATATGTTGGTTCTAAAAAATGGTGTAAATACTCGAAGTTATATATTTCACCATTACACATAAGTTCTTTATTATTGTGAGAGAATGGTTGATTTCCAGCGTCACTCAAATCCATGATTGCTAGTCTATGAAATCCCCAGAGAGAGTATTCAGTTGTAATGATTTCAGCATCATCCGGTCCACGATGAGTTAATTTCTGAAAATTTCTTGTAAATGTTTCTTGCCCTAAAGCGATATTGCTTGAAAATACAAAACCACACATTTTTTGTTCGTCCTTTCTTAATGAAGAATCGTGCTAATTTTAACATAGATTGATGCAGATGATTTTTAAATAAACCGACTATTAGAGCTTGTTAACTTATCTATATAATAGTGAGTTTCCGGTATAGAGGTATGCATTCTACCAAGCGGTAAAAATTTTTTAGAAATCTTTTGTTAGAGATAATAGACTAATTCTTACAAGTGTATTTCCCAAAGTATAATAAAGTTTGAAAGTTTTGGGGTTCTTTGTGTATTTTTTTACATACCTTGATGTTATATAAGAAAGAAGGTGGTAATTGTGGTAGAAATTCAAAAAAAAACACGTGTTGTCGTAGGTATGAGCGGAGGAGTTGATTCTTCTGTGGCAGCTTTTTTGTTAAAGGATGCGGGTTATGAAGTTATCGGAGTTTTTATGAAAAATTGGGATGATATGAATGAAATGGGCGTTTGTACAGCAACAGATGATTATCAAGATGTGGCACGTGTGGCAGAAAAAATAGGAATTCCCTACTATTCGGTGAATTTTGAGCAAGAATACTGGGATTGTGTGTTTGAATATTTTTTGGCAGAGTATCGAGCAGGAAGAACACCAAATCCTGATGTGGTGTGTAATAGAGAAATTAAGTTTAAGGTTTTTTTGGATTATGCACTTGATTTGGGAGCTGATTATGTAGCAACGGGGCATTACGCCAAGGTGCATCATTTAGAGGATGGAAGTGTTCGATTACAACGTGCTGTAGATCAAAACAAGGATCAGACATATTTTTTATGTCAATTAGGGCAAGCACAGTTGAAAAAGATACTGTTTCCGTTAGGAGATCTACAAAAGCAAGAAGTTCGTGCACTTGCTTGGCGTGCTGGTTTGTCAACGGCAAATAAGAAGGATTCTACGGGTGTTTGTTTTATTGGGGAGAAGAATTTTAAGCAATTTCTATCGAATTATTTACCTGCCCAAAAAGGAAAGATGAAGACATTGGATGGAAGAGAGATGGGTACTCATGATGGATTAATGTATTACACGATTGGACAACGTGAGGGACTAGGAATTGGTGGTCAAAAGGATGGAGATAATGATCCTTGGTTTGTTGTTGGGAAGGATTTGAAAACGAATACATTATATGTAGGGCAAGGATTTAATCATCCTGCTTTATTAGCTACTAGTTTGGATGCGAGTGAGGTTTGTTTTATAAATGAAAACAAGAGACAAACGAAGTTTTCTTGTACGGCAAAGTTTCGTTATCGTCAACCAGATGTTGATGTTCAGGTGTTTTTGTATGATGGAGGACGAGCGAAAGTAAGATTTAAGGGGTCTGTTCGAGCTGTGACTCCGGGTCAAGCTGTGGTGTTTTATAACGGTGATGAGTGTTTAGGTGGTGGTTTCATTGACGTTGTTTATAGTGGAGAAGGTGTATTGCAATATGTTTAGAACCTGTTTCACGATTAAAAATCGTTCACAAAAAATATTGTTAACTTGTTTTTGAGCTCAAAAATTAATTTTATTAAATACGAATTAACAAATTCATGAAAAGTAAGTGATTTATTATAAAAAGTGTTAGCGAGTTTATAATGGTAGATTTAACAGTCTTAAATTATAAATAAGTTAACACTTTTTAATTTATTTTCAACAATTAAATGCACTTTAAATAAAATTTATAAAGTTAGTCGACAAGTTTCTTTTTTACGCAAAAAAGAACTAAGAAACCTATTTCTTAGTTCAATTTTTCTATTAATTTTGACTCGATATGATCAATATAATGTAATTTTTTCTACATGAAGTTAAGTGGTCCTAGTATAGCTACAGCCGTTAAAACTACCTTTAAAATCCTAGCAAACTTATTCATATCATTTTTCCCCTCCTTTCTAATATAGTTATTTACAGGAAATCAAATTATTCAGATACTTTTGATATCTCATACTTAACTTTTTCTGACCCAAAAGTGAGAGATGCTTAATTAGCTCCATAATCTGAGCTTTTCCTGTTTCATCACCACATACAAATTTCAATTCTCCTTCAAGAAACTTAAAAGAACAATACTCAATAAAAAACCCCCAAGATGCCCATCCCTGTGGAGGAAGCAATATTTCTACTACATCCATAAAATTTCTTGCCTCAACTAAATGGTTCTTCTCAATAGCAGCATGAGCTGTATTTATCAACAAACAAATAAATTGCTTTTTTCGATATTCTTTTGTGCTAAAAACTTCGTCACTATTAATCAATGATGTGACAATGGAGCATGATAACTTAATATT
>JAITQW010000042.1 GCA_031288715.1 Lactobacillales bacterium
TAGGTAGTATTTTTTGAGGAAAAAGCACCTCAAAAAATCTCCACCTTTCCCTGGACAATGCTTAACGTGCTGATTAACTGAGTTTTGATGGGTGGACGGTTTTGAGTTACAATTTATAATTTTGAATCACTATAGATATTTTGCTTGCAATGATTTTTGCTGTTGATTGTATGTGTTAAATTTCATGATGTGTTAATCTTATAAGCATTGACACATATCATTTTCTTTTTCATTTTTTCAATACAACCTAAGTAAATTTTATACTTAGGTGTTGATTAATTACGCGTTAATTACTTTATTTTTTCAACCTCAATTCGATTTCTTTTTTATTTTACTTCTTTAAAAATAACATGCTTACGTAGTTTTTTTGAATATTTGCGGAGTTCTAAGCGTTCTGGGTTGTTTCGTTTGTTCTTAGAAGTAAGATATAAACGTTCACCAGAGTTTTTATGTTCTAATGTGATATTTACACGCATAGCGCTTCCTCTTTCTTTCAAATTTTTTGATTTCCACTTTAAACAATGTACCTATGAATTTAATAATAATTAACCATTTCAAATTAAAAGATGAACTTCAAACAATCATTAAGCGTTTTTACGTGCTTCTTTATAAGCTTTCAAATCTACGTAATGACTGCGACGGTATTCACCTGTCGTTTCATCAAACTGAATGGTGGGTGCTGTCAATTTATAGTGAGTACGGCGCTTATTTTTTTTTGCTTTTGATGTACGACGTGCAGGTACTGCCATCTTTTTTCCCTCTTTCCTTAAATGAATATGAAATACGTTGCAATGTTATCATCTAGTAAAGATAGAGTCAAGAATAAATTTTTTTACAATGCTCTGGGCAAGTTGTAACATAAAACCGTCTACTGAAAAATAAATCTGAATTAGAAGAGGAGGCAATCCAAATGAACGAGATTTTTTATGCACAGGATATAGAAGAAGTGTTTAAAAAGCTAGATTCTTCTGATCAAGGACTTTCAAGTGTGGAAGGAAAAAGACGATTACAAAAATATGGCTTGAATACACTGGATACAGGCAAAAAGCGATCCTTACTCCTTAAATTTTTGGATCAATTTAAGGATTTGATGATTATTATTTTGCTTATTGCGGCCATTCTTTCGGTTGTAACCAGCGGCGGAGAAGATATTAGTGATGCTCTTATTATTTTAGTGGTTGTTTTGATTAATGCTGTGTTTGGAGTGTTTCAAGAAAGCAAAGCAGAAGTTGCGATTGATTCTTTAAAATCCATGTCAACTTCTTTGGCGCGTGTAAGTCGAGAAGGGATGATAGAGGAAGTAAGTTCGGAAAACTTAGTCCCTGGAGACGTTGTGTGGCTTGAAGCAGGAGATATTGTACCTGCGGATATACGTTTGTTTGAAGTGGCAAGTTTAAAAATTGAAGAGGCTGCGCTAACGGGAGAGTCAGTTCCATTAGAGAAAAGTATTCATAAAGAGGTAATGGTTGATGCGGGAATTGGAGATCGTGTGAATATGGCATTCCAAAATTCTAGTGTAACTTATGGTCGTGGTACAGGTGTGGTAGTTGCCACAGGAATGGCGACGGAAGTAGGAAAAATTGCAGGAATGTTGTCGAATGCGGAAGAGATGGAAACACCATTGAAACAAAATTTGAACCGCTTATCAAAAGTGCTAACTGTTGCCATTCTAGGAATTGCAGTACTTACTTTCTTGGTTTATTTTTTGCGTGGTGGAGAGGTGATTACTGGACTGATGACCTCAACTGCTTTAGCTGTAGCAGCAATTCCGGAAGGGTTACCAGCGATTGTGACCATTATTTTGGCACTTGGAACACAAGTGTTAGCCAAGCAAAATTCGATTGTGCGTAAACTTCCAGCGGTAGAAACACTAGGGTCAACGGAAATTATTGCAACTGATAAGACAGGAACGTTGACCATGAATCAGATGATTGTTGAAAAAATTTATACAAATGGATTATTGAGATCGGCTAGTGAATTTAGCGATCACAATGATATAACATTAAAAATAATGACCTATGCCAATGACACCAGAATTGCACAGGACGGAGGATTAATTGGAGATCCAACGGAAACAGCGTTGATTAAATTTGGTTTGGATAAGCAATTAGAGGTTGAAAAATCTTTGTATGCTGAGCCACGAGTTGCGGAATTACCATTTGATTCTGAGAGAAAATTAATGTCAACAGTACATAAGCTTTCCGATGGAACATTTTTTTTAGCGGTTAAAGGGGCACCCGATCAATTAGTTAAACGAATCACCGAAAAATATGTCAATGGTAAAGTTTTCTCATTTACAGAAGAAGACCAACATAATGTGGCGGTGTTGAATCATAATTTAGCTAAGCAAGCACTTCGTGTGCTTGCTTTTGGCTATAAGATTGTTCCTAAAATTCCTAAACTTGCTACGGAATCACTGGAGAAGGATTTAATTTTTGCAGGACTTGTTGGAATGATCGATCCAGAACGCAAGCAAGCAAAAGAAGCTGTGAGGGTTGCAAAAGAGGCAGGTATTCGTTCGATTATGATCACTGGAGACCATCAGGATACGGCAGAGGCCATTGCAAGACGTTTAGGAATTTTAGATGATGATGGTGGTCATAGTGAAAATAAAATTTTAACAGGAAGGCAGTTGAATGAGCTAGCGGATAAAGAGTTTGAACAGCAAGTGACTAATTATTCTGTGTATGCTAGAGTTTCTCCTGAACATAAAGTTCGAATTGTAAAGGCATGGCAGAATTTAGGTAAGATTGTAGCGATGACAGGGGACGGAGTAAATGATGCCCCTGCTTTGAAAACAGCTGATATAGGGATTGGAATGGGGATTACAGGAACGGAAGTGTCAAAGAAAGCTTCTGATATGGTGCTTGCTGATGACAATTTTGCAACTATTGTGGTGGCGGTAAAAGAAGGACGTAAGATTTTTTCAAATATTCAAAAGACCATTCAGTATTTGCTTTCAGCTAATATGGCAGAAGTGTTGACGATTTTTCTAGCAACAATGTTTGGCTGGGGAGTTTTGATGCCTTCTCAATTGTTATGGATTAACTTGGTTACAGATACATTTCCTGCAATTGCGCTTGGAGTTGAACCTGAAGAGCCTAGTTTGATGCAACAAAAGCCACGTGGACGTAAGAGCAGCTTTTTCTCAGATGGTGTGTTTGGTTCGTTGATTTATCAGGGATTATTGCAGGGAATTTTAACACTCGGTGTTTATGGTTTCGCGTTATTATTTCCAGAACATACGTTAACCAGTGTTAGTTTAAAAGATGCGTATTTATTACTGGAAAATATTGGAGAGGGAGTTAAAGGGAGTCTTACGCATAAGCAGGCAATTGACCAATTGCAACATGCAGATGCGTTAACGATGGCCTTTGCTACTTTGGGTTTGATTCAATTGTTCCACGCTTTTAATGTGAAATCCGTATATCAGTCGATTGTAACTGTTGGAGCTTTTCGCTCTAAAGTTTTTAATTTATCAATTTTTGCTTCTTTTGCGTTATTGGTAGTGCCGGTTTTGATTCCTAAGTTTAATAAAATTTTTCATGTTTCGCATTTGGATTTGTATCAATGGGGTGTGGTATTGCTGGCTTCAGTGCTTATGGTTGTCTTTGTGGAAATGGTTAAGGCAGTGCAGCGCGGAAGAATGAATTGTGTCTGATAATTTAACTCTTCTTTAAGTGAGAATTGAGATTTCAAAAACTTGCAATAGATATAATGTCAAAAATAGTTCATTTATGGTTATTATGAATTATTCAGCAGTCATAATAAGAAATATAATATATTTTAATTTCTAGAATTCTTTTATTTCAAAGAAGGGTTTGTTAGAATGATGGAGTTCAATAAGTAATTTTTATCTAAATAAGGGTTCTTATTGTGTTTTAAACAAAAAAAGATGTGTAAAATTAAGTGTGATATAGGGAAAGTTTGGGCTAATGTACTGTTAGAATTTACCTTTCTTTATTAAGGACAAGGAGATTAAAACTTTTCTTAATTAATAAAAATTGGGAGGTTGTGTTTTGACGAATCAGAAAAAAAGAAGTTCGTCGAATGGTTCCAAAAAATCAGGAGAATCGTTTAAAGAACGAATTTTGCGTGAGTTACATGAAGGAAATCGGACAGAAAAATCCATAGAAGAAAAAGAAGAAAAAAGCACAGAGTCTAAAGGTAGTTTTCAAAAGAGAAAAACTTCGAAAAGAATCCAAAAACGTAAAAAAGAACGTGCAAGAAGAAAGTCAGAGACTACATTACAGAGAGAGGATCGCATAGTTGGAAGGCTCATTCGTAAAATTGTTATAACCATCATTTTGTTTCTTATCATTGTTGGGACGGCTCTTGTTTTTTATGTGAAATCTGCATTACAGCCGTTAGATAAGGATGCACAAACTTTTGTGACTGTGCATATTCCAGCTGGTGCTTCAGGTAAAGAAGTGGCGAAAATTTTAAAGAATGACCAAATTATTAAAAATGCACATGTGTTTAATTATTTTGTAAAATTTAATAATTATTCAAATTTCAAAAGTGGTTATTATAATATGAAGAAAAGTTTTACCTTGGATCAGATTGCAAAGATGTTGAAAAAAGGAGGTACTCAGCAACCAGAAAAACCAGCTCTTGGGAAAATTATTATTAAAGAAGGGCAAAACATTGATGAAATTGCTAAACAGATAGAAATCAATGTGAACACAAAAGAAGGAGGGAAAACACCATTCAAATCGGCAGATTTTATTACTTTAATGAAAGATGAAACTTTCTTCAGTGAAATGTTAAAGAAATATCCGATGTTATTGAAGGGTGCTGGTGATTCTGCAGGTATTCGATATCGTTTAGAGGGATATCTGTGTTCGGCTACTTATTCTTATGAGAAACGTGATACAATACGAACGATTGTTGAGAAGAGTATTCAAACCATGAATCAGGTGATGGAGAGCTTCTATGGTGAAATTAGCAAGCAAGGAAAGACGGTTCGAGAAGTTCTAACATTAGCTTCTTTAGTAGAAAAAGAGGCAGTTACTGAAAAGGATCGGCGAATGGTTGCTCAGGTATTTTTGAATCGTATGCGAATGGATAAGCCTTTAGAGACGGATATTTCTGTCTTGTATGCATTAGGGAAAAGCAAAGAATTAGTATCAATTGCAGATACTAAGGTTGATTCTCCGTATAATTTATATCAACATACAGGGGTGGGACCTGGACCGTATGATAGTCCATCAAAAATGT
The DNA here is from genome assembly GCA_031288715.1 of Lactobacillales bacterium. Classification (GTDB taxonomy): domain Bacteria; phylum Bacillota; class Bacilli; order Lactobacillales; family Streptococcaceae; genus JAIRLR01. The sequence goes on from JAITQW010000042.1 coordinate 5,221, forward strand.
CGATTGAAGCAGTGATAACTCCAAAAGAAAATGATTATTTGTACTTCTTGGTAGATACGCAAACTGGAAAAATATACTACTCTAATACAGGTGAAGAACATATGGCATTGGTAGAAAAGTATATTAATCACCATTAATATAGAAAATAGCTTTGCAAATACGATTTATATAAGAAATATCAAAAAGAAAGTAGTGAGCACGATGGTAGAAAAAGATTTTCCAATGACAATAGAAGGAAGGGCAAAGCTTGAAGAACAAATAGAAGAACTAAAAATGGTACGTCGGCCAGAAGTGGTTGAACGGATTAAGATTGCGCGTGCTTATGGCGATCTTTCTGAGAACTCAGAGTACGAATCTGCTAAGGATGAGCAGGCATTCGTGGAAGGAAAGATTGCGGAATTTGAAAATATGCTTCTTCACGCTGTTATTATTGATAATGAAGGCATTGATAAGAACGAGATTTCAATGGGCCGAACGGTTAAATTTTTAGATTTAGATCTAAATGAAGAAGAAACAGTGAGTATCGTAGGTTCTGCAGAAGCTGATCCTTTTGAAGGAAAAATTTCTAATGAAAGCGCAATTGCTAAAGGTATGATTGGTCACAAAGTCGGAGAAACTTTGTCTATTGAAATTCCAGGCGGGCAGATGAATGTTAAGATTCTAAAAGTAAGTGCAAGTAAATGAAGTTTGACAGGCTCTTATGTAAAATAGGTAAGTAGAAATTTCTTTTTTAATGAGAGTAAAATTAACGCACAACTGAATAGATGAAGATATGAAAGTGGAGAAGAAATTCTCTGCTTTTTGTGCAATTATCGAACAATTAATGGTGACTCAGAGTGCAATCTTTGCAAGTCATGCGCAGAGGATTGTTTTTCATAATATGGGAAAATAGTCAAAATTATTCATCGCTTTGAGATCGTTAACAAGTTTTAAGGGAATGGGTGCAATTTCAAGGGAATTTAAGTTGTAAAAAGGATACTGAAATACATAAATCCAGAGCCAAGTATCACAAAAAAATGCCACAAGACATGCATAAATTTTACATTTTTAATGCTATAAAAAATTGCTCCAAATGTGTAGCTTAAGCCCCCAGCAAACAATAATAAAATGCCTGTTTTTCCAATAGAAAAATATAAAGGACGAACACCAATAATACAAAGCCAGCCCATCCCTATATAAAGAATGGTCGATAACTTTGAAACCTTTGTTTTTTTGTGTAGAGTAGTCGATTTGTAGATTATACCGAGGATAGCAAGAGTCCAGATGATTACCAGCAAAGTAATTCCCAGAGTTTCTTTGATACCAAGCAAACAGTAAGGAGTGTAGCTTCCGGCGATTAGCAGAAATATAGCGCTATGGTCGAATACTTGGAATACTTTTTTGGCTTTTGTGAAAATAAGTGAGTGAAATAAAGTAGAGGATAAGAAAAGTAAAATCATGGTTGACCCATAAAGAGTATAAGCAATAATATAAATAGGAGGTAATTTCATTCCTTTGAGTAACAAGAATACGAATCCAACAATACTTAATCCTAAACCAATGCCATGAGTAGAAGCATTCAAAATTTCATTTAAAATTTGATAACAACGAGATTGTTTTATTGGTTTCATGGGACCTCCTCTCTTAGCATCAATTTTATTTGATGTATGGTATGAGCAATTAATTTAAAAACCCTTAATTTTTTGCAATTTTTTATTCTCATAAATGTAAAATTAATGAAGTTATATTGAAAAGAGAAGACAAGATATATCAATTTTCATGGGATTGACATATATGAAAACTTTATGCAGTGGACGCATACCGTTAACAGATTCTAAGGATATTAAAACATAGGAATGTTATAATAGTAAATAGTTAAAAATCTTAGTTAAGCATTAAAACACTTTATTAAATCTTTTTGATTATTAGAGTGTATCAACACTGGTTTTATTTAATGATATATTAGGAATATTTATAAAGTAGATGTAAATATTGAAGATTGATTTAGACGATAATGATCAAAGAAGTTTAATATAACAAATAAAGGAGTATATATGTTAGCGAAGTCACTTGAAAAAATAATGTTGGAAAAGAAAGAAATGTTGATAATTTCGGCAAAAAGTGTAGCAAATTTGCAAACAAATAACCCTTTAAATCACGCTCTATTGGTGCTATCGCAAGTCCATTTTTCTAAAATTCCAGTTCTTGGGGTAGATGATCGTTTTGTAGGGACAGTTGGTCTTGCTGAAGTAGTTGATAAGATGATTGAAATGCAAGCGAAAGGAATCCAAAATTTACAAGACTTTACTGTGATGGATGTGGTTGATATAGATCAGCCAACGATTGGAGAAAATTGGACATTGGATGAGGCGATGAGGCTGTTGAAAGATTATAATTTTGTGCCTGTAGTAGATGAAGAGAGGAGTTTTGTGGGAATTCTGACGCGTAAAGGATTGTTGTCTGCGATCAATCATACTTTTCATGAGTTTGAGAAACACAATATAGTGATTCCGAAGATTGGAAATGTGGTATCGAAGAAAATAGGTGCTAAGTCGTTGGTTTATAGCGATAAAAAAAGGGTTAAAAAATGAATCAATTTCTATGGATTTTAATTTTACGCTTATGTTAATCAACCACTCTTTTTATGGAATGGATGATTAACGATCCGAAGTTTCCACATGCTTTTATATCCTTACTATACAGGAATATTTTATGTGAGCGATAATCGTGAAACAATGTTTCATTGCGAAATGTAGTTTGAGTTTTTTTGATGATGATCAGAGAAAGAGAAAGCTAAAATAATTTCCGAGAGAATCGTTTATTGTGTTAGATCAACTTGATTTGCAATAAAACGAATGATGAATCCACCTAGAAACATGGAGATGAATTCTCCTATTGCCATGGTTAGAAATATAAGCCAAAAACTATGGTCATCTAGTTCTAAAATCTTTAGTTCGAAAGCGATGGTAAACATCGAAGTAGCCATCAAAAGTGAAGTAATAAGTTGTTTTTTACGCATATCTTGGATGTGTTTGGTAATTAAGAGACTCAAACTTAAAAAGATAAGTGTTGCAAGACTTCCAACAACCATGTCTATTGGGCCAAAAGAGTATGCATTGGCGATAAACACACCAAGAGTGACTGCCCACAGATAGCGTTTATTATAATGAACGAGCTGGTTAAACATTTCACTAAGACGTAGTTGAATCATACCATAACTGATTGGTGCGAAGCACAGAGTTAGGGTAACATATAGTCCTGTAACAATGGCAGATTTCACAAGTTCTGAGATTTGTGCATGTTCTTTTGATTGAGCGTTCATAAAGATCTCCTTTTATACATTTTATAACTGATTTGTTATTTAGGGGGAACCACTTTTTATTCAAATTTCATAAAATTAAGATCGATATTTTGAGCAGAAATAAGTATACTTGAGAATGTATGAAAATGCTAGTCATTTTGATTAATAAATAGCGGAGTATAAATTGGGCAAGTTGTAACATAAAACCGTCCACTGAAAAATAAAAAAAGACAAATCATCAAAATTCTAATAAAATGTTTAAAGCACCAACCCAAAACATTTAGGAGGAATAAAGATGAAATGCCT
>JAITQW010000015.1 GCA_031288715.1 Lactobacillales bacterium
AAACAATCGTACGTTTCACCTTTGTCTAGCTGTTTATAAAAGACTTCTGACCAGTAAAACAGTGTTCGCTCGCACATTGTCGGGTCATTTTGCTTCTGAAGTTCAATATTGTAGAGACGTCCATCTTGGTCTGTCGCCAAAATGTCCAAACGAGACTCTTTTCCTCCAATAAACTCCGGCGTCATTTCGGTTTTACGAATATCAACTTCAGAGACTTGAAAACCTACCACACTACTTAACAAGTGAATTAGTGCATTTTTATTTCGCTCATCACTAAATACCAATTTAAATAAAAGATCATCTGTTGCTTTGCTTTCAGTCATCAGAAACTCCTTAATTGAACTTTTGCTTGTTCAAAACCTACTTAAATTATAACATAACGCAGATACTGAATAACGAATTTTTTCATCCAAAATAATTGGACTAAAGTAGAAAATGAGATGCTTTATGGATGGCTAAGTTCATTTTACAATTCATCATGATTTTTTTAGCGTTCAATTAGATTCCGCTCTTTAGAACTTAGATGTGTTCCTTTACGTGATATTGTGTTATTCTCAGTTTGCATCATAGTGAAATCCTTTTATTGATTGTTGTTTGGGACTTAAATAATACATGAATTTCACTATGACATCTTTGTTTAATTTCTTAAAGTAAGTTTTAAATGTGTATGGGTGGCTAACTTCATTTTACAATCCATCAAAGTTTAAAAGTTCTAATTATTCTTATACAAATTTTAAAATTCCCATTTTTTGTGATTATATGGCATACAAAACCGTTAAAATGGTAAATTTACTATTGATAAGCTCATAATAGGTAGATGATAAAATGTTCATATACAATAAATTTCTTTTCTCAAATCCAATAGCAAAGATTTATGCTTTTAATAATATTGAGTTTATTGATGCTTTGAAAAAAATTGAAAAATACAGAAAAAATTATTATCTACTTGGTTACATTAGATATGAGGTCAAGAACATATTCTTGAATAAAAATATAAACAGCAAGTTACCACTTTTATACTTTGTAATCTTTAAAGATTACAAACTTTTCAAACCTGAAATTAAAAATACTTTTGCATTAAAAATTTTACCAACAATCACTTTCGATGAGTATTCCAAAAATATAAAAAAAATAAAATATGAAATATCAGAAGGCAACACTTACGAAGTCAACTACACCTTTGATTTTGATATAGAGTTTGATGGAGACGAATTTGCGCTCTATCAGTACTTGCTGCAAAAACAAAATACACCATATACAACTTTCATAGAAAATAAATTTGACACTTTATTATCTTTTTCACCAGAATTATTCTTTTCCATTGAAAATAATCATATCATTACAAAACCCATGAAAGGTACCATAAAACGCGGAAAAAACAAGATTGAAGATGCTAAAAATATTGACTTTCTTAAAAAGGATATAAAAAATCGTGCAGAAAACATAATGATCGTAGATTTATTAAGAAATGACTTAGGTAGAATAGCAAAACCTGGGAGCATTAAAACCACTCGTCTGTTTGATATTGAAACACACCCTACACTTCATCAGATGACTTCGCAAATAGAAGCAGATTTAGAAAACGATATTTCTTTGTTTAAAATATTTGAAGCTCTATTTCCTTGTGGATCTATCACAGGTGCACCTAAAATAAGCACCATGAATATTATAGATACAATAGAAAAAGGAACTCGAAACATATATTGTGGAGCTATAGGATTCATAACTCCCAAACGTTACGAGTTCAGTGTACCCATAAGAATTCTTCAAAAATCGATTTTTGATAAAAGTTTCAAATATAGAGCAGGCGGTGCGATCGTCCAGGATTCGACCGCTCAAAATGAATGGTTAGAAGTGAAAACAAAAACTAAATTTTTAAATTCTGATTTTAAGATTATTGAAACAATGAAGATTGAAAATGGTGAAGTTCTATTCTTAGAAGAACACCTTAAACGAATGAAAAATTCAGCTAAGCATTTCAAGTTCATTTTCGACAAGGAAAAAATAAAAATTGATACTACAAATGATATAATTGTTAGAATTCTTCTAGATGCAAAAGGCAATGTATCAATTGAATACAGAAGCATTGAAAACATGAGCACAAATAAAGTAAGAGTTTCTCCAATCACAGTAGACAATTGTGAGGAATTCTTATATCACAAAACAACTTACAGGCCATATTATGATGTAAACTATGATAAATACTATGATGAATTATTTTTCAATGGAAGAGGTGATCTGACCGAAGGAAGTCGAACAAACATCTTACTTGCTATTGATAACCATTTATATACACCACCTGTAGAATGCGGACTCTTAAACGGTATTTTACGCCAACATCTTTTAAATTCTGGTCAATGTAAAGAAAAAATCCTAAGAAAAGATGATTTAAACAAAGCAGGACACATATATTGCATCAATTCAGTCAGAGGAATCAAGAAAGTAGAGCTTGCATGATATTAATAGATAACTACGATTCATTCACATATAACATTGTTCATAATTTACTAGAAATAGGAGTAGAACCAAAAATCTTTAAAAATGATGAAATAAGCCTTGAAAAATTGGAGAATATCAATTTTGAGAAAATAATCATATCTCCTGGACCTGGAGGTCCCAACAATGCAGGTATATCTCTAAGCGCAATTAAGCATTTTTATAAAACAAAAAAGATACTTGGAGTATGCCTTGGACATCAATGCATCGCTAAAGTTTTTGGTGCATGTATATGTAAGTCAAAAAATCCTATGCACGGAAAAGTTTCAAAAATTTTTTTTGACGAGAATTGTAAACTGTTTGAAAATATACCTCAAGGGTTTCAAGCAACAAGATACCACTCTTTGGAAGTTCAACGCAGCACCATTGCAGACCCTTTAATTTCTGTAGCTCATACTAAAGATGATATAAATATGGCATTAAAACACAAAAATTTTCATTTATACGGTGTTCAATTTCATCCAGAATCTATTTTAACTATACACGGCAAGACTTTACTTAAAAACTTTGCCGTTATTTGACTGTATCTTTATCATTATTTCATTTTCACAATATTCTAGTTGTAAGAACCTGTTTCACGATTAAAAATCATTCACAAAAAACATTGTTAACTTGTCTCCATAATAGCGAAAGTGCGAACAATCTTAACAATTGGCAAATGGTTTTTCTGTGAGCGATTTTAATCACGAAACACATGAAATTTGCTACAGTCACTAAGGTAGTTCGCACCGAGAGGTACATCCTATCTAAGCTCTGACACATTTCATGCGCCAGTCGCTAAGGTAATTCGCAATTTTGAGCAAAAAGCTTATATTTATAAAGATAGATATAATTAATTTCAAAAATAATTTATTCACAAGCCATTATGAATTATTCAGCAGTCTTTTTTTATACAATTCACATCGTAACTTTTTCATCTTCAAATTTTTCTACGAAAATATTTTCATTAACATTTTCTTCCCTAAATTTTTCCATTCCTGATTCCACTTGCACAATCCACTGAAAAACGCGCTGTGTAACATTTCCATCATTTTTCTCATTCCAACGTTTATTTAAAGTTACAAAATTTAAATTTTCAACTAACTCTTCTTGAGGAATTATCTCTTCTAAGGCCCGCATCAACTCTCCTTGAGTCGTGACTAATTTCCCAAAAAGGTCATTAGAAAATTCTTCATCTAAACCAATTTCTTTTTGATATGAAGTTAAATCATAATCATAAAACAGAATTTTTCCATAAGGATTTGCCAATGTATAATCAAATAATATCGAAGAATAATCCGTTATCAAAACATCAACATTTGCCAATAAAATTGGTAAAGAAATTCCTCTCAAATCTGCTGAACTATGCGCAAATTTACCGAAATTCTCTAAACATTTCTTTTCTGTTGGATGTGGCTTTACAAATAAAAAGGTGGAATCCGTGAGTACTTCCTCCATCTGATGAAAACCAAGCGACAATTTATTGATAGAGCCTTCACGATTTGTCGGAGCATAGAGGAAAATTTTCTTCCCATCTAGCTCTGGAAATCTTGCATGAAACTCTATTCTAGCATCTTTTTTAAATTTTTCTTTAAAATAAATATCCGTAGATAACGATCCTAACACTCGTATCTTGCTTGCTTCTGCCAGAAAAGCTCGCTCAAATACTTTTCCCATTTTTCGCGACGAAACTACAAAATCAGTAAACATAGAAGTTGCTTTCCGAAACTTCTCCTTCTTCTCTTCACTTTGTTCACTCCAACCATTTACCTGCGCACCAAATTTTTTTAATGAGCCATTGGTATGCCACAATTGAATCACGCTTACATCACTACTAAGCTCTAAATCTCCAAAAAAATCATACACATTATCCACTAAAATCATCTTGGCCGAAGTTAGCAAGCGTATTCCTCGAGTATAAAACCAAAATGATTGCTCCATCGATTGAACTTTCGCACCCATACCTTGATAACGTAAAACTTCTTCAAAAGCTTCTTCCTTATAAGCAATGACCAATCGATCTCCATATTCTTGTATTAATTTTATAATTAATCCTGAATTTTTATCAGGAACACTTAGCAAGAAAACAATTCGATCTTTTGATTGTCCTCGATAAATATGAGAAAGCTTTTTGGTTGTCCATCCTCTCAATTGTTTCAAATCGACCCCTCCTTATAAAAGATAAATTACGCTCGAAAATTGCTAAGTTCATACTTTGTCACGCCAAACGCATAAAAGAATTATGAGAAAAAATAAGCGTAAGAGAAGTATTTTAAGCGAATGTTTTGTAAAAAAATCGTTCAAAAATTTTAAATCGCTTAAAATCATTCTCTGTAAACCCAAAAATTCTTCATACGTTTGACTTGATAATTTGGGTATTAGAGATCATTAACAATGTCTTTTGTAAACGATTTTTAATCGTGAAATAGACTCTAAGCAAGAATTGATTTCAAAAAAAGAAAGTTAAAAGTTATTCAGCAGACATTATTTATAAATCTTGATTATAAGTATATCGGAAAACTCAATTAGAATCTAATTTGCTTAAAATAAAGGTATGCAATCCCTTTAAATGAGATTTTACTTATATGTAAATTTCATAAACATTGATGCATAGTCTTCTTTTTCATCTTTCCAATACAATTTAAATGCTATTTTCTTTTCATCCATCTTCTCAAAATTTTTTTTCGATAATTTCGATTTCCAAAAAATCGTAACACATATAAAATAGGTTGCCGATTCTCACCAAACAAACCAATTAACTCCACAAGAATTTCAATACCTAAAAGGGTAGCCACAATCAATAAAATCGCCCCGACAATGCTTGCATAATACAGTATCAACGCGATGAAAGAAAAAAGAGCAGAAATAGTATAAATAGTTAAAACAACCCCTTTATGAGAAAAACCAAGAGCTAACAAACGGTGATGTAGGTGCATCTTATCAGGACTAGTAATGGGTTGATGATCCAGCTTCCTGCGAATCATCGCATAAACAGTATCAGTAATTGGCACTCCCAAAATAATTAAAGGGGTCAAAGTTCCTACTAATGTCGCATTTTTCAATCCTTGAAGCGACAAAACTGAAATCATAAAACCTAAAAATAACGCTCCCGTATCGCCCAAATAAATCGTTGCAGGATGATAATTATAAGGAAAAAAGCCTGCAACGCTTGCCACTAATGCAAAAATAGTTAATGAAATAAAAAGATTCTCTTGCTCCAAAAAAAAATGAGCAACAATACCCATAGTAATCAAAGAAATGATCGAAACCCCACTTGCTAAACCGTCCAAACCATCAATCAAATTTATTGCATTCGTCAAAGCAAAAATCCACAGAATCGTTAAAAAAAAGCTAAAAACTAAAGGAAAATGAATTGTTTCAAATCCAGGAATGGTAAATCTATCAAAACGTGCTGGAATAAACCAGTAAGCAATAATCGCCGCTATTAAAATTCCCAATGTCTTCTGCTTAGGTTTTATATTCTTCGTATCATCGATAATCCCCGTTACTACAATTACGCCTGCTGCTAATAAAAAAGGCAATACATAATTCCGATATGCTCCGTCAAAAATTGCGCCTAATAAAAAATAAGTACTGATAAAAAAAACAATATAAATCGCCAATCCGCCCATAGTTGGCATCAAAGCTTGGTTCACACGACGCTCATCGGGAACATCAACTGCATTTACTTTTTTTGCCAAAATCCTCACCAACGGTGTCAAAAACAATGCTAGAAACACTGTAATAAATAGAGAAGTTATTACATATAACGTAGTACTCATATTTCTACCTTTCTCTGGAATCCATCAAAATTGTCACAGGTCCATCATTCACCAACTGAACCTTCATATCAGCACCAAAAATCCCTGCCTTAACTTTAATTCCTTCTGCACGCAGTCCCTCATTGAACACTTCTATCAACTCACTTGCAAGTTTAGGATCTGCTGCCCGAATAAAACTTGGTCGATTTCCCTTTCTTGTTTCTGCAAAAAGCGTAAACTGCGAAATCGATAAAATTGCACCTTCCACTTCTAGAATAGAACAATTCATTCTCTTTGCATCATCCTCAAAAACTCGTAAATTGGAAACTTTTCGTATCAAGTAAGAAACATCTTCCAGCGTATCTTCTTCATGTACACCTACTAATATTACAAATCCATTTTGAATAGTTCCATAGACTTTTCCCTCAATAGTCACACTCGCTGATAAAACTCGCTGAATAACTACTTTCATTTATCTATCCCCTCATAAAATAGTTGCCTAATCATCCACTTGAAAATCAACTACAACACTATATTTTTACAAAATTGTGTCCTAACAAAACGCCTTTTAAGAGTTTTTCAGCGATCTATAGGAAATTAATTTTTGAACTACTAGACAAGTTAACAATGTTTTTTGTGAACGATTTTTAATCGTGAAACAAAATCTAAGCTCACCCGTTAGACCGTCTAACCGAATATACATCAGGTACAGATTTAATTTTCTCAACCAACTGCTTTAAATAATCGGCATTCTTCACATTCACAGCCACATGAATAATGGCCATCTTATTCTTAGTGGGCACAGCATTTATACCCGCCAAACCCTTCGTGTTTGAACTTATAACCTGTAGCACATCATTCAACAATCCCGAACGATTGTCTCCATAAATATCTAAATTGGTCACATAATCCTTACCAGAAGAAATGTCGCTGCCCACTCTTTCTTCCCACTCAACTTCAATCAAACGCTGCTCAACTTGTTCCTGCTTCGCTAAATTACGACAATCTTTGCGATGAATTGAAACACCACGTCCTTTGGTAATATAGCCGACAATTTCATCTCCGGGTACAGGATTACAACAGCGACTTAAGCGCACCATTAAATTATCAACACCTTGGATAACCACTCCACCTTCACGCGGGATTTTCATCTTATCCGGTTCAAAAACCTTAACAGATTCTTTCATTAATTTGTCAGCTTGCTCTTTTTGTTTCTTACGCTCAACTTCACCACGCTCTTTTGCTGTCAAACGATTCGCTACCGTAAGCGGGCTAAGTTCTCCAAAACCAACAGCTGCGTACAAATCCTCTTCCGTTTGATAATTACTAGAATCCAAAATTTTTTCTAAATGTTGCTTATTCATGAATGTCTTCGTATTAAAATCCATTTTCTGTAACTCACTCATAACGAGTTCTCGTCCAGAATTAATATTCAATTCTCGATCCTGAAGTTTATAAAAGCGCTTAATCCTATTCCTAGCTTTCGTTGTCTTTACCAATTTTAGCCAATCTCTGGAAGGTCCAAACGAATTTGGCGATGTAATAATTTCAACAATATTTCCTGTCTTCAACTTATAATCCAATTGAACCATCTTACCGTTGATTTTCGCACCAATTGTTTGATTTCCTACTTGCGAATGAACACTATATGCAAAATCAATTGGACCACTTCCCGCAGGAAGCTCAGTCACATCTCCTTTAGGCGTAAAAACGTACACCTTATCAGAAAAAATATCATCTTTAATCGAATCCATAAATTCAGAAGCATCATTAGTATCATGTTGAATATCCAAAATTTCATTAAACCACGACAAAGTTTTCATTACTTCATCCGTCTTCACCTCTTCGGTCTTACCTTCCTTATATGCCCAATGAGATGCCACACCGAATTCAGCAATATAATGCATCTCAAAAGTTCGAATCTGAATCTCAATCGGGTCTCCCTTCGGTCCAATGACTGTTGTATGCAATGACTGATACAAATTTGCCTTGGGCATAGCAATATAATCTTTAAATCGACCAGGCATTGGCATCCACTTTGTATGAATCGATCCCAATACTGCATAGCAATCTTTAATCGAATCCACCACGACACGAATTGCCAACAAATCATAAATTTCTTCAAATCGCTTATGCTTATCTACCATTTTCCGATAAATTGAATACAAGTGTTTGGGACGACCATAAATTTCACCGAAAATTCCAAGTTCTTTCGTTGATTTTTGAATCTCATCAACCGCTTCTTCAACTAATAATTCTCGTTCTTCTCGCTTACTCTGCATCAAATGAACAATGCGATAATATTGTTTGGGATGAATGTAGCGTAGCGAAATATCTTCTAACTCCCATTTAATCCGACTAATTCCTAAGCGATGTGCTAACGGAGCATAGATTTCTAGTGTCTCTTCTGCAATTCGCCTTTGTTTATCCTCACGTAAATACTTTAACGTTCGCATATTGTGTAAGCGATCCGCCAATTTAACCAAAATTACTCGCAAATCTTTTGCCATCGCTAATAACATTTTTCGATGATTCTCTGCCAACTGCTCTTTATGTGATTTGTACTTAATCTTGCCAAGTTTAGTCACACCATCAATTAACATAGCTACATCTGTCCCAAATATCTCCCCAACCTCTTCAAGAGTTACCGAAGTATCTTCAACCACATCATGCAGAAATCCTGTCACAACTGACTGACAATCCATTTTTAGCTGCGCCAAAATACCAGCCACTTGAATCGGGTGAATAATATATGGCTCTCCCGATTTACGAAATTGTCCTTTATGCACCCTAGTTGCATAATCTAGCGAATGCTGAACCCGCTTCACTTGCGAATCACTCATATATGATTTCACAATTTGAATCACTTCTTCACCTGTTAAATCTCGATTATCTGCCATTTATTCTCACCCCCGATTACAAAAAATCTTATCATAAATGCTTTTCTTGTCTTATAAATTCATTGAATATTGATAATATATAGAATAGAAGCTACCTCCAAAATCTACTCAAGATCTCTATGTGAAATTAACTTTTGAGCTCCGAAATCTTACCATGATTTCTTATATGGATCATATTGAAAAGGTTTAATCATTCTACCCACACCACTTGCTCCAATCTCAAAAAATAGCGTCGGCAAAAATTCTTCATCGCTTGAAACATATACAGAAAAACGAATATGTCCTTCTGTAGCTTTGTGAAAAGCACTAGCATCCATAACACCCTTTGCAACATCTTTCACTTCAAAAGCGACCTCACAAATTCCAAGAGTTCGAAACTTCTGCGCAACCCCTACCCAATCATTCTCCATCAACATTTGAGTATTCAATAAATACACCAAATCCCTGTGACAAAATATAAATGACTGTAAAATCGAATGTAACTCTTTCAATCGTATATAAAATTCCTCATTTTCCGGGTGAAAAAAAATAGGAATCAATAATTTATCTGCTCCTTTTTGGAATAGATTCACTATCTCAAAAGCCTTCTTTTCTGGCGTGCCAAATGCAAACGGATAATCTACAAAACTTCCTACACGAGTGATCAGACCCTGCAATAAATTCTTTACGCGCTCAACATAAACAGGAAGAACATACAACTCATCTACAGATTGAAAAAACATTCCCTCTACTACCTGCTTTATTTCTTCATCACACCAATCATTTTGGACATACAGTTTTGCGACTGTTTTCATTGCTCTATCCTCAATTCCAATTCATAGCTCAATGCACTTAAAAAATAGAGAGGTGCTGTTTCTGTTCGCAAAATACGTGGTCCTAACCCTAAAATAATCGCGTCTCTCTTAATAAATTCTTCAATTTCTCCTGGAGATAATCCTCCTTCCGGACCAAAAACAACTAAAGCTTTCATCCCTTTTTCTAATTTCAAAAAAAATTGCATCAACTTCGCTTGCTCGCCCAGCTGACTCATCTTTTCGTAAGCCACAGCTACCACATCATATTCTTCTAATTTCTGAAACAATTCATGCTTAGAAATCAATAAATCTAATAATGGGATATGAGTTCTACCGGACTGCTCCGCTGCTTCTTTGGCAATCTTTAATAGGCGCTCTTGTTTTTTCAATAACTTTTTTGCATCCCACCTTACAACCGAACGTTCAGAAGGAAAAGCAAGCAGTGAGTACATTCCCAATTCTGTTGCCTTTTGCACAATCCACTCTAATTTCTCTCCTTTGGAAAAACTATGAGCTATCGTCACCTGAACAGGCAACTCTTTCTTCTGAAGCTCTTCTTCCAACAAAGAAAAAGTAACAATCTCTAAATCAATCTTAACAATCTTAGCTAGAAAACTCCGTTCTTCACGAAAAACAAGATACACTTGTCCTCCTTCTCGCATACGAAGAACATGCAAAACATGGTGAGCTTGCTCACCACTTAATTGAACTGTTTTTTTCTCTGAAACATAAAATTCTTCAAGAAAATAACGCTGCATTAAAGTTTCTCCTTACGAATACCTTTTTTTTATTATCATATTATAATTAATGTCTGTTGAATAATTTTTAAATTTCTCTTTTGAAAATCAACTCTTGCTGAGAGCCTGCTTCACGATTAAAAATCGCTCACAAAAAATATTGTTAATGATCTCTATAGATGAAATTTATCTTCACCCTAAAATATTTATACGTCAGATACACTTTAAAAAATAAACTCATTCCTCCAATGGTAACTCTTCTTGCCTAATTTTTATATCGTCCGGCAATGATTTCATCAAAACTTCCCGTGGTTTTGTCCCTACTGATGGACCAATAACTCCTGCTTCTTCTAGCTCTTCCACAATTCTTAATGCTCGATTGTAGCCAGTTTTAAAACGCCGCTGAATGAAAGAAGCACTCGCAGTTTGCTCATCAATAACCAAGCGCTTCGCCTCTTCAAAATAATCATCATGTTGATTTTCGACTTTCGAAGAATTTTTCCCATTTCCTGAAATTTCTCCTGGATTAAATTGCTGATTATAATGAACTTCTTGCTGATTTTTCACAAAATTCACCAAGCATTCCACATCCTCATCGCTCAAAAATGCTCCTTGTACTCTAATTGGATAATTTGCATCAATTGGCTTATAAAGCATATCTCCACGACCAAGCAATTTTTCCGCGCCGTTACTATCTAAAATTGTCCTTGAATCCGTTCCGCTAGAAACAGCAAATGCAATTCGTGAAGGAACATTCGCTTTAATCAGACCAGAAATAACATCTACCGAAGGACGTTGAGTTGCCAAAATCATATGAATTCCTGCAGCACGCGCCTTTTGTCCCAGTCTGATAATCGCTTCTTCTACATCTTTACTAGCCACCATCATCAAATCTGCTAATTCATCCACAATCACAACAATCAAAGGCATCATCGGATGATTCTCTCCATTTTCTACATTCTCTCGACTCACTACTTCGTTATAAGTAGAAATTTTCCTCACATTCATCTTAGAAAATAATTCGTACCGCCTCTCCATCTCTTCTACTACTTTACTCAAAGCTTGTGCAGCTTTGCGAGGATTCGTCACAACAGGAGTCAATAAATGCGGAATTCCATTATAAATTGATAGTTCCACCATCTTCGGATCAATCATCATTAATTTTACTTCGCTAGGTTTTGCCTTCATCAAAATACTAGAAATAATTCCATTCACAGCAACCGACTTCCCTGAGCCTGTAGAACCCGCAATCAACACATGTGGCATCTTCTCCAAATCCATCACTTGGATCTCTCCAGAAATATCTCGACCTAACGGCACTTCCAAGAATCGATCTGAATGGATCAAACCCTTTTCAATCATGCTACGGAAAGAAACCATACTCGCTTTAATATTCGGAACTTCAACGCCAATCAAGGATTTACCAGGAATCGGCGCTTCCATTCGTACATATTTCGCCGCTAATGCCAATGCAATATCATCTGTCAGACTAGTGATTCGACTAACCTTCACTCCAATAGGTGGTTTCAACTCATATTTTGTTACCGAAGGGCCAATGCTTACCCCAGTGACTCGAATCTCAATCCCAAAACTTGAAAATGCTCGCTCCAATTTTTGGACATTCTCCTCTGCCGTTTTCTGTTCGCTGGACTGATCTACTTCTGGAATTAAAGAAAACAGCGACGTAGAAGGAAGAACATAAGAAAAATCTTCCTCTTCTTCACTTATCTCAATCTCTAAGGGTCCTTCCTCCTCAGAAAACACAGGTTCGGTTTGCACATTTTCTATTTTCTCAAGAGAATCTTCTTCTTGCTTCTTCATATCCGAAAAATTTTTAATGATAGGAGTGCTTCGCACATTCTCTTCCGGATTTTCATGCTCTAATTCTTGCGTTTCTTCTTCTCCTTCCAAGAGATCACTCAAATGAAAAAAATCAGTAAACTTTTTCTTAATAAAATTTAGTTTATCACTCATAGGAAATTTAAAATGCCTCGGAATTTCTGAATTTTCTTCCGCTTCTTGAGAAGTTTTCCGAACAAAAATTGCTCGAAAAAATGTACCAACCTTCTGAGAAAATTTTGCAAGAGAATGCATATCAATTGGCAACATCAAAAATAGACCTACAAGCATCGCAAGTACAGCTATGACATAACTTCCTACTTGAGAAACCATAAAGTGCGTCACACTATACAAAAGTGCACCAAATAAACCGCCACCCAAATCTTTTTTAATTTTAAAATCAAGAAAATCACGCCACCACAAACCTAAAGGTGTTCTAAATATACGTGGATTTTTTTCTGCCACTTGATAAAACATTTTTATATGTAAAAAAAGTACTAAACCTAAATAAGACGGAATAATTCCGATCAAATTTTTCTTATTTGCTGAATGTTTTGGTTTCTCGCTAGCTCCACGTACTTTCATTTTTCGAACTTTCAAAAAATAATATACTGCACCACAGCTCAATAACACCGCTAACAACTGATACGTTTCTCCTGAGAAAAAACGCAGCACATTTGCTAAAATAACACCCAAAAATCCTAACTTAAAAATAACTGCCAACATCCCTAAAATAAAAAGAATCACAAAAATTCCTGTGCGAATCTTTTTTTCATTTAGTCGCTGTGCTTTTGTCTTGCGTACCAACCAAACTCCTCCTCCAAGATCATTCGCCACAATTATAGCACAAAAATAACTATTACGAATAAAATTTCGTAAAACATTAATGCTAAATTGAAAATTTTCAACAATAAAATACAGAGAATTTCCGAAAATCTTCGCTGCTTGGAGATCATTAATAAGTTCTTTGAACTCAATCTCTCTAAAAATGAAAATACCATTTTACAAACAATTTTAATCTTCCAAGCGCTTCAAATATTCCCCAACCCCATATAAAGGTATATTCCAAACCCAATTTCCCTCTTCATAATTTGCCATAGATGTTCGCAAAGCATGCCTTGGCTTATACAATTGATCATAAACTTGTAAACTTTTAGCCTTCAAATTTTGTTCCGCCTTAACCTCAAGGGGATAAACATTTCCATTCTTTTGAAAAATAAAGTCAACTTCCGAAGTCCCTTTTTTATTCTTCCAAATTTCTCTGTTTTTCGTTTGAAAAAGGTGTGTATTTATCCCTTTTTCATTAGCAAAAAGTGTCTATATATCATTTTTACATAGCAAATTATAAAATAAAATTAGCCATTAGAAAAACGCAAGAAGCTTTTCTTAGGAGTTTCTTACGCTATTTTAAATTCTATTCTTAAAAAAACTCTTAATTTATCTCGGTCTCCTTAATCTTCACGACATCATCTAAATCAGAAACCAAA